>CATZEP010000004.1 GCA_958418185.1 uncultured Collinsella sp. | reverse complement strand
TGGACCTGTTCTCGGACGATGAGGACGACGAGGAGTAAATCGGTATGCACGAGGGTGGCATTGTCAACGGCATACTCGATACAGTGATTCGCGCGGCGCGTGGGGCGGGGGCCTCGCGCGCCGTTTTGGTAACGCTGCGTATCGGGGATATGACCGAGGTCGTGCGCGAGGCGCTCGACTTTGCCTGGGAGACGTTTCGCGACGAGGACCCGCTCACGCGCGGCTGCGAGCTTGCCGTGGAGGAGGTCCATCCACAAAGCGAGTGCCTGGACTGCGGCGAGGTCTTTGATCACGACCGTTTCCATTGTCGCTGTCCCCAGTGTGGCGGCGCCAACGTGCGTCTGCTGCACGGCCGCGAACTCGACATCGCAAGTATCGAGATCGAGACCCCCGACGATTAGCCCGCCAGCAACCTGGGGACGGGGTATAAATGGTAGAAGTAAGGAGCGCCGAGTATGGCCGAGAAAACGATTGATATCGCATCGCCAATTCTGTCGCGCAATGAGCGCCTGGCAGATCAGCTGCGACAGCGATTTAAAGAGACAGGCACCTATGTGATCAATGTGCTGTCGAGCCCTGGCTCGGGCAAGACCACTACGATTCTGGGCACCAACGAGCGCCTGCGCGACAAGGCCGGCTTGCGCTGCGCCGTCATCGAGGGCGATATCGCCTCGGACGTCGACGCCATCACCATGAAGGAAGCCGGCATGCCCGCCATCCAAATCAACACGGGCGGCCTGTGCCACCTCGAGGGCAACATGATCATGGAGGCCGTTGACGCCTTCGACCAGGCTGTGGGTCTGGAAAACATCGACGTCATCTTTATCGAAAACGTGGGTAACCTGGTCTGCCCAGTCGACTTTGACCTGGGCGAGAACCTGTCCATCATGATCCTCTCGGTGCCCGAGGGCGACGACAAGCCCATCAAGTACCCGGGCATCTTCCAACACGCCGGCGCGCAGCTGCTCAACAAGGTTGACGTGGCTCCGGCTTTCGATTTTGACATGGATAGGTATACTAAGACACTCGATGACCTCAATCCACAGGCGCCGCGGTTTGCCGTGAGCGCGCGCAAGGGCGAGGGCATGGATGCCTGGTGCGATTGGCTCATCGGGCAGATTGAGCAAGCAAGGGCGTAAGTCGGCCGCCATACGGGCGGGCGTAGCCGCAGAGATACGAGATAGGAGCCTCTTTTGAAGCTCATCATCGCCGAGAAAAACGACGCCGCGCGTCAGATCGCCGAGCGTCTGTCCACGGGCAAGCCCAAAAAGGACAAGGTGTACAACACCGCCATCTACCGTTTTGAGTGGAAGGGCGAGGAGTGCGTGACCATCGGCCTTGCCGGCCACATCCTTGCGCCCGATTTTTGCGACAGCGTGCTGTTCGATAAAAAGCTGGGCTGGTATTCGGTCACCGAGGACGGCGAGATGCTGCCGGCCGACATACCCGATGGCCTGGCGCGTCCGCCCTACGACACCAAGCGCAAGCCGTTTCTTGCCGATGGCATCTCCATCAAGGGCTGGAAGCTCGAGAGCCTGCCTTACCTCACCTGGGCGCCCGTCATTAAGCTACCGGCCGAGAAGGAACTCATTCGTTCGCTCAAGAACCTCGCTAAAAAGTCTGACAGCGTCATTATCGCCACGGACTTCGATCGCGAGGGCGAGCTGATCGGTTCGGACGCCCTTAACAAGGTGCGCGAGGTTGCGCCCGACCTGCCGGTTGCCCGTGCCCAGTACTCTTCGTTTACCAAGGCCGAGATCACGCAGGCCTTCGATAATCTCGTCTCGCTCGACCAGAATCTGGCCGACGCCGGCGAGAGCCGCCAGCACATCGACCTCATTTGGGGTGCGGTGCTCACGCGCTACCTGACGCTCGCCAAGTTTGGCGGCTTTGGTAACGTGCGCTCTGCCGGCCGCGTGCAGACACCGACGCTTGCCCTGGTGGTCGAGCGCGAGCGCGAGCGCATGGCGTTTGTGCCCGAGGACTATTGGCAGATCCGCGGCATGGGCGCCGCACAGGGTGCTGCCGAGGACGACCGCTTTAAGATTGCTCACAAGACGGCGCGCTTTACCGACAAGGACGCTGCCGAGACGGCGTATGATCACGTCGACGGCGCCAAGACGGCGACCGTTGCCGCGGTGACCAAGCGCTCGCGTAAGCAGCAGCCGCCCACGCCGTTTGCGACAACCTCGCTGCAGGCCGCCGCCGCGGCCGAGGGCATCTCGCCTGCGCGTACGATGCGCATCGCCGAGTCCCTCTACATGGCCGGCCTCATCAGCTACCCGCGTGTCGACAACACCGTGTACCCCGCGACGCTCGATCTGGGCGCCGTGGTGAGCGACCTTGCAAAGATCAACCCGGCGCTGGCGCCTGTGTGCAAAAAGGTGCTCGCCGGCCCCATGAAGCCCACGCGCGGCAAAGTCGAAACCACCGACCACCCGCCCATCTACCCCACGGGCGAAGGTGATCCGTCCACGCTCGATGGCGGCCAACGCAAGCTCTACGACCTCATCGCCCGCCGCTTCCTGGCGACGCTCATGGGTCCCGCGACCATCGAGAACACCAAACTCGAGCTCGACGTGAACGGTGAGCCGTTCGTGGCTTCGGGCGATGTGCTCGTGACCCCGGGTTTCCGCGAGGCGTATCCGTATGGACTCAAGCGCGACGAGCAGATGCCGCCGCTGGAGCAGGGCGATACGGTCGACGTGTTCGACATTAAGCTCGAGGCCAAGCAGACCGAGCCGCCCGCGCGCTACAGCCAGGGCAAGCTCGTGCAGGAGATGGAAAAGCGCGGCCTGGGCACCAAGTCCACGCGCGCGAGCATCATCGAGCGCCTGTACGCCGTGCGTTACCTCAAAAACGATCCCGTGGAGCCGAGTCAGCTGGGTATCGCCATTATCGATGCGCTGTCGCAGTTTGCCCCGCGCATCACGAGCCCCGATATGACCAGTGAGCTCGACGGCGACATGACCCGCGTGGAGCGCGGCGAGGACACCGAAGAGCATGTCGTGACGCACTCGCGCGCACTGCTGGCCGGTGTGCTCGACGAGCTGCTCAAGCATACGCAGGAGCTCGGCGACGCCATCAGCGACGCCGTCACGGCCGATGCGCGCGTGGGCGCCTGCCCCAAGTGCGGCAAGGACCTGGTTATGAAGACGAGCGCCAAGACCCGTGGCAGCTTTATCGGCTGCATGGGCTGGCCCGACTGCGACGTGACCTATCCGGTGCCGAGCGGCGTCAAGGTGAGCCCGCTCGAGGGCGAGGCGGCCGTGTGCCCCGAATGCGGTGCACCGCGCATTAAGTGCCAGCCGTTCCGCCAGAAGGCCTTCGAGATCTGCGTGAACCCCACGTGCCCCACCAACTACGAGCCCGACCTTAAGGTGGGTGAGTGCAAGGTGTGTGCCGAGGCCGGACGCCATGGCGACCTGATCGCACACAAGAGCGAGAAGAGCGGCAAGCGCTTTATCCGCTGCACCAACTATGACGATTGCGGCGTGAGCTATCCGCTGCCGGCGCGTGGAAAACTCGAGGCGACGGGCGAGACCTGTCCCGAGTGCGGCGCCCCCATCGTGGTGGTCAACACGGCGCGCGGTCCGTGGCGTATCTGCGTGAACATGGACTGCCCGACCAAGGAGAAGAAGCCCGCCCGCGGCCGCAAGACCACGACCAAGGCGAGCGCGGCGAAGAAGACCTCGACTGCGAAGAAGACGACGGCTAAGAAAGCCACTGCCGCCAAGAAGACGACCGCGAAGAAGTCGACTGCCAAGAAAGCAGCCGCCGACAAGTAACGGCGCAGTCGAAACATTGCCCAAAAAACGAGCGAGGGTCCCATGATCCTCGCTCGTTTTTTGACCGGCAGTTAGGGACATTCCTTTTTCTGCCGGCAGTTTAGGAACGTCCCTAACTGCCGGCTCGGAAACGACAAGGCGTTAGTTCACTTCGACGGGTTTGGCGCCGGGATAGCGCTCCTCAAAGTCTAGGCGGTACTTATTGTCATTGGTGCCCGCCACGTTGTCGCGCGACAGCGGCGCCACGATCTCGTTCTTATGGTCCGCGGGCTTTGCGTACTTTAAGCTGATCTCCCAGGCATCGCAGATCGCGTCGATGCGGTTGTCCAGGTCGTCATACAGGGCAACGATGTCTTTCCAGGAACTGTAGTTCTTAGAGCTCATGGGGACGTCCAGGTCCTCGACGATATCGTAGTACTGCTCGATGGTGTCTTCCGTGCGCTCGGCGACGTCGGCGAGATTTTGACGGGCGGTACGATCTTCTTCCAGATAGCTGCCATTGAAGGCCTGCGCGCAGGCACGGACCTGGCTATCGAGATCTTCGAGCAGGTCGTAGTATTCGCTCAGGCGACGGTAGAGGTTCTGCTCGGAGAGGGTTGCCTGGCTGCCATCCTCGTCGTCCTCGTCGTCATCGTCAAAAAGGCTATTGGGGTCGTCGAGAGGCTTGAGGTCATCATCGTCAACATCATGGTGCAGCTTAGTAATCTCGGCAGTCGTTTGCGTGGCGGCGTTGTCGAAAGGCTTGATCACAAAGAAAATGACCAGGGCGATGATGATTGCCACCAGCACAACGATAACGGCGATAAGCGCCTTGGTGCTGCTCTTTTTGGCGGCGGGGGCCTGCGGTGAATCAGGCGCGTACGTAGATGCCGGTTGCTGTTGGGGCGGGGTGTCCGCGACGGGTATGCGCTGCGTCGTTTCGACCGCTGCGGGGCTGGCGGCGGGGTCGGGGCGATAGGCGAGGGGGTCGTCCGGCTTAGCTTGCGGCGTATCGAGGAAGCCGGTCTGCTCAAACGCGGGTTGGCCATTGCTTGCGGTTGTCTGCTCAACGGGTGCACCGCATGAGGTGCAGAACTTGGCATCATCTGCAAGAAGTTTGCCGCACGAGGCGCAATACCGAGACATTGCCACTCCTTTCGCCACATTTCAATGCAATACGACGATTATACCCAGCGTCCAAAATTCCCCATCATAAGTTGCGGTGAAATAGGGACTGATTGAAGCTCTGAGACCGCCAAACAGTCCCTATTTCACCGCAACTTTAGAACGTCCCCAATGACTAGGCCCGATTTGGGGCGCGCCTGCCCCTGGGGTATCATGGCTTGGTTGATATATCTGCATTTACGCGCCTTATAGGAAGGGGCTGCGCTCATGGCTTTTGAGCCCGCTCAACATAGCTTTATCACGCTCGAGGGCGTCGATGGTGCCGGCAAGTCCACGCAGGCGCGTCTGCTTGCCCGCGCGCTCGAACTCGCTGGCTACCAGGTTGTGAGCCTGCGCGAGCCGGGCGGCACCGCCATCAGCGAAAAGATCCGCGCTCTGCTGCTCGACCCCGCCAATACGGCGATGGGCGACACCTGCGAGTTGCTGCTCTACGAGGCGGCGCGCGCTCAGTTGGTGCACGAGGTCATAGCTCCCGCCCTCGCGGCCGGCAAGGTGGTCCTGTGCGACCGCTTCTACGATTCCACGACCTGCTACCAGGCATTTGCCGACGGCCTCGATCGCCAGATAGTGTGCGATGCCAATAACCTGGCCGTCGCGGGAACACACCCGGCGCTCACGCTCGTCTACCACATCACGCCCGAGCAGGCGGCGCTACGCATGGCAGCCCGTGGCGCGGCAGATCGCATGGAGGCAAAAGGCATGACATTCCAGGAGCGTGTTTACCAGGGATTTTGCGCCATTGCTGCCGAGGAGCCAAACCGCGTAAAGCTCATCGACGCCACTGCGACCGTCGAGGAAGTCTTCGAGAAGACGGTCGAGCAGATTCGCGCGTACGGTCTCGTCATTTCGCAAGATGCTGTCGCCGCCGCGCTTGCCAAGGAGGCCGAGTAACATGGCCCCCGCTCAGGCAAGCCTGCTGGCCAAGCTCGACACCCAAGAGCGCGTTCGCGATTTTTTGACCAACGCCGTCGCCAGCGGCCGCGCATCGCACGCCTACCTGTTTTTGGGCGCTCCCGGTGCCGGCAAGCTCGATGCCGCATGGGCGCTCGCCCAGGCCTTCCTGTGCGAGCAGGACGGCTGCGGAGCATGCGACAGCTGCGTACGCGTTGCTCGGCATACGCATCCTGACGTGCACTATTACACGCCCGAGAGCGCCACAGGCTACCTCATTGCCCAGACCCGCGAGCTGCTCGATGACGTGCCGCTGGCGCCCATCCGTGCCAAGGCCAAGGTCTACATCATCGATCGTGCCGAGCAACTGCGCGCTAACACCGCCAACGCGCTGCTCAAGACACTCGAGGAGCCGCCCGAGGGCGTTGTGTTCATCTTGTTGGGCACCTCGGCAGACGTGATGTTGCCCACCATCGTGAGCCGCTGTCAGTGCGTGCCGTTTCGGCTGGTGTCGCCCACCGTGGCCGCGCAGGCCGTGAGCCGCGCGACGGGTCAGGATCTCGCGCGTTGCCGCATGGCGGTCGCCGTGGCGGGAAGCCCCACACGCGGCATCGAGTTCCTTAAGAGTGCCGAGCGCCAGGATGCTCGCCGCCAAATGGTCCGCGCCATCGATTCGCTCATCGCTGCCGACGAGGCTGATGTGCTCAGCCGCGCCAAGTCGCTCATCGTCGCCGTTAAGGCGCCGCTCGCCGAGGTCAAGTCCACACAGGAAAAGGTGCTCGAGCAAAACGCCGACTACCTGTCGCGTGGAGCATTGAAGCAGCTTGAGGACCGCAACAAGCGCGAACTCAACGCGCGCGAGCGTTCGGGTATCATGGAAGCGCTGGCGAGCGCGCGGACGCTCATGCGCGACGTGCTGCTGACACTTCAGGACGAGGCGGCCGACGTCGTGAACGAAGACGTGCGCGACACGATCGGGCGGCTTGCCGCCGCGACGAATGTTGCGGGTGCCACCCGGGCGCTCGAGGCGGTCGCGACCGCCGAGCGCAACATCGCCAGAAACGTTACTCCCCAGCTGGCCATCGAGGTCATGCTGTTCGATATCAGGAAGGCACTGAAATGCCGTTAGTCGTACCCGTTAAGTTTACCTACGCCTCGCGCGACCTGTGGTTTGATCCGCAGGATCTGGATATCCTCGAGGCCGATTATGCCATTTGCTCCACCGAGCGCGGAACCGAGATCGGCCTGGTCACGGCCGATCCCTTCGAGGTGCCGCAAGATGAGATCGGCCAGCCGCTCAAGCCCGTGCTGCGCGTGGCGAGCGACATCGACCTGCAGCTTGCCGACGACCTGGCCATCCAGGGCGACGAGGCCATGGTCGATTTCCGTCGTCTGGTCAAAGAGCTCGACCTCGAGATGAAGCCGGTCGGCGTCGAGTACCTGTTTGGCGGCGAGAAGGCTGTGTTCTACTTTGCGGCCGAGGAGCGCGTCGATTTCCGTCAGCTCGTCAAGGACCTGTCCTCGACGCTGCACATTCGCGTCGACATGCGCCAGATCGGCGTGCGCGACGAGACCCGCCTGGTGGGCGGCTATGCCCAGTGCGGCCAGGAGCTCTGCTGCACGCGCTTTGGCGGACAGTTTGAGCCGGTTTCGATCCGCATGGCAAAGGAGCAGGACCTGCCGCTCAACTCGTCCAAGATTAGTGGCGTCTGCGGCCGCCTGATGTGCTGCCTGCGCTACGAGTTCGAGGCGTACAAGGACTTTAAGAGCCGCGCGCCCAAAAAGAAGACGCTTATCGATACGCCGCTTGGCAAGGCGCGCATCCAGGAATATGACACGCCGCGTGAGCAGCTGGTGCTGCGCCTGGAGAACGGCAAAGTCTTTAAGGTCAACCTGGCCGATATGACGTGCTCGGAGGGTTGCAAAAAGAAGGCCGCCGAGCAGGGCTGCAACTGCCGCCCCGACTGCGTGACGCGCGACGTGCTCGAGCGCATCGAGTCGCCCGAGATGCGTCTGGCGCTCATGGAACTCGATCGCGAAAACGGCGTCGACGTGGGCGATGGCCTGTCGAGCGCCGATCGTCTGGCCGGCACATCGATGCCCAAGCGCCGTCGTCGCGATGCCGAATCCGATGCTCGCACCGCTCAGGGCCAGGGCGAGGGCCGTGGCCGTGGAAAGGGCCGCGGCAAGGCCGAGGCGCCCGAGACCGAGGGAGCAGCCGATGGCCGTCGCCGCCGCAAGCGCACGGCGTCCGTCGACAATGGCGAGGCCGCGGGTAAGAACGCTTCCCGCGAGCGCGAGGCTCAGCAGCCCCAGCAGCAAAATCGCGGCGGTGGCATGAACCCCACGCGCCGTCGTCGCCGTCACCTGTCGAGCGAGGAGCGCGAGGACGCCTTCCGCGCCGCAGCTGCTCGCGAGGCCGGTGCCGCTCCCAAGGGCGCCTCGGCCTCCGACGCGCCTGCCGACAAGGCTGGCAAGCCGCGTGGCGAGGAGGAGCGCGCGTCACGTCCGCGTCGTCGCCATTCCTCGGGCGCGCAGCAGAAACCCTCGATTCCTTCTGTGGCCGATCAGGTTTCGGATGGCGAAGTCAAGGTCACGCGCCGTCGCCCCGGCGATGGCGGAGGAGCTGCCGCCAAGGCTTCGCACGGCGGCGCTCGCGACGAGTGCGAACCGCGTGAGGATCGCGGCGGCGAGGGCTCGACCGACCAGGGTCAAAAGCGTCGCCGTCGCCGTCGCTCCCGCAAGCCGCGCCAGGACGGTGGCGAAGGCTCGACCCGCACCTCGTCCGTACCGCAACCGCCTGCCGGCGAATAACGTCCGTAAGCGGATGTAACCCGCCTGACCCCAGCACCTCTGGGTATCATGGCTCTACACCGACAACCCTCCCTTCGCCTTCGCGTAGGGAGGGTTGTGTCATGAAGAGACATCTGAACGTATTGACTCGCTTGCAGGGCGCAGGCGTCCTACCGTTTGCGGACGAATTGCTACCGCTTGCCGAGCGCGCGACGTATGAGGCGCTCGAGGCGTTGTCGCCCACGCGATGCGCTGGCTGCGAGCGTTCCGGTGCGCTGATCTGCCAGGATTGTCTGGCATCGCTCGCGCTCATCGATCCGTGTCATAGTTGCATCCGATGCGGCGCCCCGTTTGGGGATTTGCTGTGTACCGAGTGCTCGGTCGAGGGCACGTCTTCGGCAATGGCCGAGGCGCTCGATCGCTGCCTGGCGTGTGCCGTCTATGCACATCCGCTGCCGCGCATCATCAAGGCGTACAAGGATGCGGGCGAGCGCCGTCTGGCACCGTATCTGGCGGAGTTGCTCTACGACACTGCCTTGCATGCCCAGGTGGCAGCATCCGATCGCTACGGCGGTGTGTTGTCCGGTGCGGACGCGGTGGTGTTTGTGCCCGCGACTGCGGCGGCGTTTCGGCGGCGTGGATTCGACCATATGGAAGCAATCGCGCGCTCGTTTTGCGATCTTTCGGGTGTCCCGATGCTGGACGCCCTGGTCAAATACGGTCATGGTGACCAGCGAGAGCTCGGCCGCGATGAGCGCCGGGAGCATGCCCGGGGCATGTACGAGACGGTCGAGGATGTGCGCGGCCGCCGTCTGCTGCTCATCGATGATGTCATTACCACGGGCGCGACCATGGCAGCAGCCTCGGCGGAGCTCAAGCGTGCCGGCGCCGCAGCAGTCGATGGCCTCGCTATCGCACGCGTTTGGTAGGGGGTGGTTTTGTGGCAGTGAAGATAGCGCGGCGCATCGAGCCGACAAGCGAGCAACTGGCGGCCTCCGTAGTCCTGACCGGTGCCTCGGCGCTGCGCATGATGCGCGCCGAGCGCCGACAAATGGGTTACATCAGCTGGAGAGACCTCGCTCCCGATGAAGAACGCCGTGTGCTGCATGCATCGTCTCCCTCGGCCGAGGACATCTATCTTCCCGATTTGGTGCGGACCGAAGCCGTGAGTGGCGAGGTCCAAGAAGACTTGTGCCTGCTGGTGGGGTCGGCGAAGCAGCGTCGTCGCATGCCTGGTGCAAGCTGGTCCGTTTGTTCTGCAGGCCTGCCGGACGCCTCGATTTTGGAGGTTGAGCCGGGGGTGTACAGCTTGTCTCCCGAGGCCCTCTGTGCCGCCGTTGCGCGCGAAGTCGGCTGCATCCAGGCATTTGCCCTGGCCCAGGAGCTGTGCTCCAAGATTTCGCTGAGCGATCGCGGGCAGTATCTGCCCCCTTACAGCTCGCCCACCGTGAACAGGCTTGCAAAGGATAGGGACCAGCCGTCAGATGTGGGCTACTTTGAGGTCGAGCCAGTGCTGACGCCCGATCGCCTGGCAGATTACCTTGCGGCATGCAAGGGGAGCGCGGCCAAGCAGCTGCGGCGGCTGTGCCCCTTTCTGTCGGAAAACCTGCGCTCACCCATGGAATGCATCATGCTTGCCATGTTTTCGCTTCCGTTTTCTTATGGCGGATTTGCCTGCGGTCCCTTTAAGACCGACCACAAGATCGAGTTCAACGACCGTGCGCAGGCGATCTCGGGGATGCCGTATGCGGTTTGCGATGCCTATCAGGAAGCAGCTCGGTTTGACCTGGAATACAACGGTGAGCAGGGCCATTCGTCTCGCGGCGGGCGCATTCACGATGAAAAACGCAATACGGGTTTGGCGTCCATGGGAATCGAGGTCGCGACGGTCAACAACGAGATGCTCTGCGACATGGAGGCGATGGAAGCGCTCGCATGGCGCATCCACCAGCGTATGGGTAAGCGATATCAGAATCGTGTAGAGGCTCGTCGAAAGAGGCAAGATGCTCTGCTGAATACGCTCCGAGCGTGCTTTGGGCTCAAGCCGGCGTAAAACTATGGCTTTATAGGGGGTCTGTTTATATGCCCTGTGCAAAAAACGGCAAATATGAGTACTGCTACTAGATTAGTGACAGCAAAAATAAAGAAACTTGGGCCGAAAAACTGGATTCAGCGAAGAGATAATAAACGAATGTGGAATATCTTGGCGCCAAGCGGGCTGTGCGGAACTCAAAAAGGGCTCGTGGGGCGGAAATACGCTGCTACTAAATTGGTAGCAGTACTCATATTTGCCGTTTTTTGCACAGGGCACCCTGAGACGGGTGCCCCGGAGCTCCCCGTGGGGGAGCTCCGGGCTTCATGGGGGCACGAATGGTCCGCCCCGACCTGCGAAATCTGTGCTCGCGATGCGAATAACGTCCCTAACCTTAAACTATAGCTTGAACTTAGCTATAATGCCCTACGTTCCTGCCAGGCTGTGGTTGCGGACGGACGAAATGCCCATCCTAGTCCAAGACAGACGCGGTCAAAGGGATCCACGTAAGCGACCGCGTGCGCGCGGCGCGATCATGGCGCGTCCTAGATGTAAGCCGCACCGTCCGTTCTACTTTCTTTGGGGCAATACCGCCTCGCGGGCGAGCGGGCCAGTCGTGAAGGTGGCTGCGGCCTCCCGAGCAAACGCCCCGGTGCGCAAGTGTGGGGTCAAATACCAGGTCAGCTGGTGGGAACAACCCGATATTCCGTGCAGGGCACGGATTGTATACGACACAGAAGGCAGGGTAGTGGACATGGTGAGGGGCAGCTTGATGCATGCGGCTCGGTTAGGTGCTGGGACCGCGGTGGTCATTGCCGTTTTGGGCCTGAGTGGATGTGCGTTCAATCCACTGTCCACGTTCACGACGCCCACGATCGACCAGATCGAGCGCGAGACCGTTACCCCCACGGTATCGGACGATGCCCTGGTCACGCCGGGAACTCTGACGGTCGCCCTCGATACTTCCGATGCCCCGCAAGCCATGCAGGGCGCCGATGGTAACCTCACGGGCTACGCGGTCGATGCTGCCCGCGCCCTTGCAAGCCGTATGGGCCTCAAGGTTGCCTTCGTCGATGCGTCTTCTGTCGATTCCGCGCTTGGCGACAAAAAGGCCGACATCTTCATTGGCGACATCAATTCCACGGATGGTGACATCAGCACGCTTGGTACTTGCCTGTACGACGCTGCGGCGGTGTTCGGAAAGACGAGCGACGGCGAGTCGCTGAGCGTTTCCACCGAAACGCTTAACGCCGCTACCCTGGGCGTTCAGACCTCTTCGGCCTCGCAGGAAGCGCTCGCCAAGCAGAGCATCACGGCCAACCAAAAGACCTTCTCCAACATCAACGAGTGCTTTGAGGCGCTCGAGTCCGGCGAGATAGACTACGTGATTTGCGATTCCACGGCCGGCGGCTACCTTGCGCGCCTGATGAGCCAGATCTCTTACGTCGGCGCGCTCGAGACGCCCTCGACGCTCGGCGTCGCGGGCCTCGCGGCCAACGATGAGCTGTGCCGCGCCGTGAGCGATGCCCTCGACGGTATCACGGTCGATGGCACACTCGAGGCGGTCCACTCCGTCTGGTACGGCACGATGCCCTATGACCTCACCACCAAGACGGTCTCGGGCGCCGACGTGCAGTCGACCGATACCGGATCTAGTGAGTCCGCATCCTCCGATTCGAGCAGCGATGGTGCAACCTCCGAGGATAAATCGTCCAGCCAGGAGGGCACCATCACCGACGACGACATTAACAAGCTCAATAGCTAGTTATTGCCAGGGGTGGGGTCTCCTATGCGCTAGGAGAGACGCCTCTTCACGGTTTCAACACGCACTGCCGGGTTTTCCCAACAGGGGAGCCCGGCATTTTCATCCCAATAAAACCAGCAGGTCAAAGCCAATTTTCGGGACCAAAAACAAAGTCGCCGTTGCTCTCCCATAGCGCACTTTGCCACAGAAAAGTGCGAGACTTCGGTATGCGGTATCAAGCAATCGTTATTCGGGTCTTTGGGAATTCGCGTGATTAAATGCACGGCAATGGGTACATAGCCAGTACAGTAAGTCCCCGAGGCAGATTGGAGCCACGTATGGATATCAAGGTTTCTGGACGCAAGACGACGGTAACCGATGCTCTGCGTGCGCATGTGGATGAGAAAATCGGCGAGGCGCTCAAGGTTTTCGACATCGAGCCCATGACAGTCGACGTCGTGCTTCGTTATGAGAAGAACCCCTCGAACCCCAACCCGGCAATCGTCGAGGTCACGGCTCGTGCCCGCGGTTCGGTGATTCGCGTTGCCGAGCACGGCGCAGATATGTATGCTGCCATCGACCTCTCCGCCGATAAGGTCACCCGCCAGCTGCGCAAGTTCAAGACCAAGGTCGTGGACAACCGCCAGGGTGGTGCCAGTGCCGCGGATGTCGCGCCGGTCGAGCGCGTTGAGGATCTGGCCGACCTGCTGCTGCCCGAGGAGGACGACGACCTGCTCGTCCGCGAGAAGGTCATCGATGTCACCCCGATGACCGAGGAGCAGGCGCTGGTGCAGACCGATTTGCTGGGCCACGACTTCTACGTGTTCGAGAACGCGACGACCGGTCTCATCAATGTGGTGTATCACCGTAAGAATGGTGGATATGGCATCATCAAGCCCCGCATCGAAACACTTGACGAGTAAAATACGTTAACTTGCATGAGTTAACGGTTGGCGGCCATCCCATGCGGGTGGCCGCCTTTTTACGTAAGGAGTCGCTTTGATGGACAAGGCCGCATCCGCCGGTCATTCGAACCGTTGCCGCATCGTCGTCGATACCTGCTGCGACTTTAGCCCCGAGGTCGCCGCGAACCTCGATGTCGATATCCTGGGTTTCCCTTTCATTATCGATGGCGAGGAGCGCACAGACGACATCTGGTCGAGCATGAGCCCTAAGGAGTTCTACGACCGCATGCGCGCCGGTGCCCGCGTGTCCACCTCGGCTGTGTCGCTCGGTCGCTATATCGAGTTTTTTACCGAGTGCGCCAAAGAGGGCACGCCCACGGTCTACCTGTGCTTTACCTCGGCGCTGTCGTCGAGCTACAACTCCGCGTGCCAGGCGGCAGATGTCGTGCGCGCCGAGTATCCCAACTTTGAGCTCTACGTGGTCGACAACGCTCTGCCCTGCGCGACCGGTGCGCTCTTGGCGCTCGAGGCCGTGCGCCAGCGTTCGGCGGGACTGACCGCCAAGCAGCTGGTCGATTGGGCAAACGAGGCAAAGACCTACGTGCACGGCTACTTTACGCTCGAGAGCTTCGACGCACTGGCTGCCGGCGGCCGCATTCCTCCCGCGGCGGCGCAGCTCACGGCAAAGCTCGACGTCAAGCCCGAGCTCTCCTACGACCTGGCCGGCTCGCTGTCGCTGATCGGCGTCAACCGCGGCCGCAAGAAGGCGCTCAAGTCCATCCTCAAGTCGTTCCGCGAGAACTACGTGCCCGATCGCACCATGCCCATCGCCATCATGACGGCCGATGCCGAAAAGGATGGTGACTGGCTCGAAGCCGCCATCCGCAAGGAGGAGGGTTGCGCCGACGTCACGATCATTCGCGGCTCCGTGGGTCCCACCATCGGCTCGCACGTGGGCCCCGGCATGGTGGGCTGCGCGTTTTGGGGTAAGAACCGCGCCGACAAGGCGTCGCTTTCCGACCGTATCGCCCGCCGCGTGCGCGGTCAGTAGGCAAGCGCTGCGTCCGTAATCGCCCTCGACTCACAGCCCAAACGCTGGCACCGAGTATTCAACCTGGTAACAACACCCAACCCAAAAGGAAAGGTTTCATGGCAAACAAGCTCTCCGTCGCATTCATCGGCACCGGAATCATGGGTGCCCCCATCGCCGGCCACATTCTGGACGCCGGCTATCCCGTCACGGTCAACAACCGCACCAAGTCCAAGGCGGCGGCGCTTATCCAGCGCGGCGCCGTCTGGGCAGATACGCCGGCCGATGCCGCGGCGAACGCCGATGTCGTCTTTACCATGGTGGGCTATCCCTCCGAGGTCGAGGAACTCTACCTGGCGGGCGACGGCCTGCTCGCGTGCACTAAGCCCGGCGCGGTCTTGATCGACCTCACCACGAGCTCGCCCGAGCTTGCCCGTGACATTGCCGAGGCCGCCCAGGTTTCTGGTCGCATGGCGTTTGACTGCCCCGTCACCGGCGGCGAGTCGGGCGCTATCGCCGGTACGCTCACGGCTATCGTGGGCGCTACCGAGAACGACATCGCGCCGGTCCGCGACATCCTTGCCACCTTTGCGGCCAACATCTGCTGCTTCGACGGCGCCGGCAAGGGCCAGGCTGCCAAGCTCGCCAACCAGGTGTCGCTGGGCGCCTGCATGGTCGGCATGGCAGACGCCATGGCATTTGCCGAGCTGAGCGGCCTCGATTTGGAGAAGACCCGCCAGATGATCCTGGGCGGTACCGGCAAGTCCGGCGCCATGGAGAGCCTGGCTACCAAGGCGCTCGACGGCGACTACAAGCCCGGCTTTATGGTCGAGCACTTCATCAAGGACCTGCGCTTGGCGCTCGCCTATGCCGACGATCGCGAGCTTGCGCTGCCCGGCGCCGACGTGGCCTTTACGCTCTACGACATGCTCGATGCCATCGGTGGTGCCAAGCTGGGCACCCAGGCCATCACGGTCCTCTATAAGGAGGAGGCCGACGCCATCGCCGCCGGTCTGGACTGGTCGCAGTATCGTCCCGAAGAGCACGGTGCTCACGAGGACGGCTGCGGTTGCGGCGAGCACGGCGACGACCATGAGTGCGGTTGCGGCCACCACCATGGCGAGGACCACGAGTGCTGCGGCGGCCACGGCCATGATGATGGCCACGAGTGCTGCTGCGGCCACCATCACGGGGAGTAGCGCCCATGAGCTGGACGTTCGTGGTGCTTGCGCTGGTGCTCTTTCTCTTCGCGATCTACATTGGCTTTTTGTGCGGCCAGTGGGCGTGCGAAAAGCGCGTCATCACCAAGCGCGACTACTGGATTGCCAACTTTGCAGGCGCGGCGGCAGTCGTCCTGCTGACCTGGGTGTTCTCACTGTTCCCGCTGGTGCAGTTTGCGCCGATCGGCTGGCTCGGCGGCTTTATCGCCGGTCTTAAGATGAGCTTTGGCGAGTCCGTCGGTCCGTGGCGCAAACACGACGAGGTCTTTAACGTCAACAAGGCTCATCGCGCCGCCGCCGACGCGGGCGACGCTGAGGAACGCCGCCGTGCGCGTCGCAATGGCGCGGCCGACCGACAGCTCATCTCGGTCACCGATGACAGCAAGGGTGCTGGCAAGCACGCTAAGTAATAGTAAGAAGAGGTAACTATGGCAGAAAACAAAGACGAACAGCTCACCGACGAGGAGCTGGCACAGCTTCAGCTGGCAGAGGAGAACGAGAACGCCGTCGACCGCCTGGTTCAGGAGCTCGGCTGCCCCACGCGCCGCATCCGCCAGTTTGCCGCCCGCGTGCTGCATCTGCTTGCCGAGCGCGATCCCCAGCGCGTCGTGCCCTGCGTGCCCGCGCTGATCGAGGCGCTCGACCGCCCCGAGGCTCAGACCCGCTGGGAGGCCCTCGATGCCCTGACGGCGCTTGCCACCACCTGTCCCGAGCAGCTGGGCGATGCCTTTGAGGGCGCCGAGACCGCACTGTTCGACGAGATTTCCTCCACGCTGCGCTATGCCGCCTTCCGCCTGCTGTGCGTGTGGGGCGCCACGAGTGTCGAGCGTTCGCGCGAGGCTTGGCCCATCCTGGACGAGGCCATTCAGTGCTACCACGGCGACCTCGAGTATCGCGACATGCTCGGTTGCCTGTACGAGTTTGGCCAGGGCGAGATCGACGCCGAGGTCGCCGAGAAGCTCGCGTTGCGCCTTAAGTTCGATGCCGAGAACGGCAAGGGCAGCTATCTCAAAGCCCGTTCGAGCGAGATTTGCGAAATGCTTGTTAAACGCTTTGACCTTGATCTCTCCAAAAAGAAGAAGCGTGCTAGCGTTAAAAAATCTGACGCCGCCGAAGACGAGGAGTAACAGATTATGGCGCACGATGTAGTCCTGATTCCCGGTGACGGTATCGGTCCCGAGATTACGCAGGCCATGCGCCGCGTGGTCGAGGCCACCGGTGTCCAGATCAATTGGAATGTCCAGGAGGCCGGTGCCGGCGTCATGGACGAGTTTGGCACGCCGTTGCCCCAGCACGTGCTCGATGCGGTCGCCGAGACCAAGGTTGCCATCAAGGGTCCCATTACTACGCCGGTTGGCACGGGTTTCCGCAGCGTTAACGTCGCCCTGCGCAAGCACTTTGACCTGTACGCCTGTGTGCGCCCTTGCCTGTCGCAGCCGGGCGACGGCTCGCGCTTCCGCGACGTCGACCTGGTCATCGTGCGCGAGAACACCGAGGACCTCTATGCCGGCATCGAGTTCGATGAGGGGGCTGCCGAGGTCGAGGAGCTCTCGCAGCTTGTCGAGCGCTCGGGTCAGAAGGCCTTCGCCGCCGATTCCGCTATCTCGATCAAGCCCATCTCCATCGCCAAGAGCCGCCGCATTGTGGAGTACGCCTTTGAGTACGCCCGCCGCTGCGGCCGCAAAAAGGTGACGGCCGTGCATAAGGCCAACATCATGAAGGCGACCGATGGCCTGTTCCTGCGCGTTGCGCGCGAGGTGGCCGCCAACTATCCCGATATCGAGTTCAACGACAAGATCGTCGACGCCACCTGCATGGGCCTGGTCCAAAACCCCAACGACTTCGATGTCCTGGTGCTGCCCAACCTGTACGGTGACATCGTGAGCGACCTGTGCGCCGGCCTGGTGGGCGGCTTAGGGATGGCCCCCGGCTCCAACATCGGTGCCGACTGCGCCATCTTCGAGGCAACGCACGGCTCCGCGCCCGATATCGCCGGTCAGGATATCGCCAACCCCACGGCCGAGATCCTCTCTGCTGCGATGATGCTCGATCACCTGGGCGAGAACGACGCTGCCAATCGCATTCGCGCCGCCGTATCTGCCACGCTCGACGAAGGCGAGCAGGTTACCGGTGACGTGCGTCGTGCCCAGACCGGCTCCGTCGAGGGCGCCGTGGGCACACAGGCCTTTGCCGATGCCGTTATCGCGCACCTGGCCTAAGGTATGCACGCTGCAAACGCCTAAATAGTACTTAAGTGTTTGCGTATAACCTAAGAATCAATACGCCCGGCACTCTGTCGGGCGTATTCTATTGAAGACTATGTTTCCTAACAAGGAGTAACCGATATGGGTCTGATTCAAAAGAAGGACGAGAAGGACGAGATCGACGGCATCCAGATCATCGAGCGCGGCGAAGGCCCCGACGGTGACGAGGACGAGAAGATCGACCTGGTCACCGGTACGTCTGCCGAGCACATTGCTGCCGGTACGACGGCCGAGGAGGAGGACGCCCGTCTGGAGGCTCAGATTGCCGCGGATGCCGCTGACGAGGATCTGATGCCCGAGGAGCAGGACGAGGACGACGACTCCGACGTGGATGACCACACTTGCAAGCACAAGAAGACGATGATTGCCGCCTTTGTGGTTGCAGTCGTGATTGCTGCCGTGATTGGCTTCTTTATTGGCAATGGTGGTTTTGGCGGCAAGGGTGTCGGCTCGTCGACCCTGACCGAGGACCAGCTCGATTCGACCGTGGCAAGCTACAGCTACAACGGCAAGAAGAGTGACATCACCGCGCGCGAGGCCATCGAGAGCCAGTACAGCCTCGACACCGTCAAGGATGGCGATGGCAACTACACCGCTCCCTCTGCCGACGTCATCCTGTCCTACGTGCGCAACAAGATCCTGCTCGACGCTGCCGAGGACGAGGGCATCACCGTCTCTTCTAAGGAGATGAAGCAGTACGCCGAGGATTCCATCGGCACTTCGGACTACAAGACCATGGCCACGCAGTATGGCGTGTCCAAGGACCAGGCCAAGCAGATCGTCCGCCAGTCCGCGACGCTGCAGAAGCTCTACAAGAAGAAGGTGGGTGATAGCTCCGCAAGCATGCCGACCGCTCCGACCGAGCCTTCTGACGGCAACGAGGAGACCGCGAGCAAGGATTACGCCGACTACATCATCAACCTTGCGGGCGATGAGTGGGATAGCTCGAAGGGTACCTGGAAGGACGAGAACGGCACCTACGCTAAGGCCTTTGCCGACGATGCCTTTACGGCCGATAGCGCTACCTATAAGCAGGCCATGACCGCCTACTACACTGCTTACCAGCAGTACTCTTCGCAGGCTTCGAGCGCCAGCTCCAAGTGGACCGAGTATGCTAACGGCCTCTACGCCAAGGCCAACATCAGCATCTACGGCCTGTTTGCGTAAGGTTTGCCTGCACTACTGTGCGCTAGCCGATCTGCCTGATTTAGCCCGCTAGAACGGACAACGTTCTAGCGGGCTTTTTGCTGCCGAAACCACTGGAGTAGGCCTCGCGCCCGCGCAAGCGCTCCATTGTGTTTCCCTAATTCATCTGGGAAAACGACTGCAAACGATTGCAAGTAACCGGTGAACGGTCGAAAACTACCGTTCACCGATAATCTCAAAACTGGTTCTAACTGGTATTAAGTCAAAAAGACCAATTCACATATCTTCACAATGACCTGCAATTTTTCTACACGCTATTTTTAGCCGCCCTGCGTTGTTTAGACACAGGAAAAGATCCGATCTTTTGCCAAAGCATTTCGGAACGGTTTCAAAACCGCAGGTAGAAGTGTTAACGACCGGTAAACGGTCGATTTATCACCGTGAGCGGTGCAAAAACGTTTTACCGTATGAATCAACGAAAGCGACCTCTTCTGGGGTGATATAGTGACAACAACACGTCACGTGGTTACTACCAGTTTAGAAACCACTGGTCTTCAAAGTACGCTTTCTAAGAAGCTTTAAGGGCGAGCGCCCGCTGGCTTCCGAAAATCATCGGACTCAGATCGTACACACCTTCGGAAGGGAAATTTGAATGGTTGGCTTTATTCTTACCGGTCATGGACAGTTCGCACCCGGCCTCGCAAGCGCTATCGCTATGGTTGCTGGCGACCAGCCCGCTTTTACCGTCGTTCCTTTTGAGGGCGACCAGGCTGCTTCCTACGGTGAGGATCTCCGCGCCGCTATTACCGCCATGCGCGAGGAGTGCGATGGCGTGCTCGTCTTTACCGACCTGCTTGGTGGCACCCCGTTCAACCAGGCGATGATGATTGCCCAGGATGTCGACAACGTCGAGGTTCTGACCGGCACCAACCTTCCCATGGTTATTGAGCTTCTGTTCCTCCGCGGCAACGCCACGCTCGCCGAGCTTGGCGAGCAGGCCGTGACCGTTGGCCAGACGGGCATCACCGCCCAGACGGTCGCATCCGTTGCCGGCTCCGACGAAGAGGATATCTTCGGCGACGAGGACGGCATCTAATGGCCGATTTCGGAGCCAACGTCCTGAGCTCCTCGGTCGCCCTTTTAGGCCTGCTTGTCATCATGGGCTTGATTTACACCATCTGGTCGCAAATCAACATGAAGAAGAAGCAGAAGTACTTCAAGGAGCTGCACACCGAGCTCAAGCCGGGTCAAGAGGTTCTTTTCGCCGGCGGTATCTACGGAACCGTCAGAGGCATCGAAGGCGAGAAGGTCCAGATCAAAGTCCGATCCGGAGCCGTCGTAGATGTTTCGCGTTACGCGATTCAGGAGATCAAGTAACTGTCGTCAGCAAATAACGAAAGGAAGCTGATCAACATGGCAGAACCCAACATTCTTCTTACCCGCATCGATAACCGACTGGTTCATGGTCAGGTTGCCACCCAGTGGAACTCCACCCTGGGCTCCAACCTCATCCTCGTCGCCAACGACGACGTGGCGTCCAACACCATGCGCCAGAACCTCATGAAGATGGCCGCTCCCGCCGGCGTCGCTACGCGTTTCTTCTCTCTGCAGAAGACCATCGACGTCATTGGCAAGGCGAGCCCGCGCCAGAAGATCTTCATCGTGGCCGAAACACCGGAAGACGTGCTTACGCTCGTCAAGGGCGGTGTGCCTATAAAGAAGGTAAACATCGGCAACATGCACATGTCGGAAGGAAAGCGCCAAGTCGCCACCTCCGTCGCAGTTAACGACGAGGATGTCGCTGCGTTTAAAGAGCTGCAGGAATTGGGGGTGGAGTTGGAGATCAGGCGCGTTCCGAGCACGCCTGTTGAGGACACGAGCAAGCTCTTCTCGTAATCCTCGTGATCCACGTTGTCAGGAGTGAAACCCTGACGTTCTGTACGTGAAATCCAAAGTGCGTACATACATTTTGAAAGGAGGAGCAAGATGGAATACTCGATCATCCAGATCGCTCTGGTCTTCGTCGTCACGTTCATCGCGGCAATCGACCAGTTTGACTTCCTCGAGTCTCTCTATCAGCCCATCGTCACCGGCGCCGTCATCGGTCTTATCCTTGGCGACCTCAACACCGGTCTTCTCGTGGGTGGTACCTATCAGCTCATGACGATCGGCAACATGCCGATCGGAGGCGCTCAGCCGCCTAACGCCGTCATCGGCGGCATCATGGCAGCCATTCTCGCTATCGCCACGGGCCTCGAGCCCAACGCGGCAGTCGGCCTCGCCATTCCGTTCGCTCTGCTTGGCCAGCTTGGCGTTACCCTGGTCTTCACGCTTATGTCCCCGCTTATGTCCACGGCCGATAACATGGCTCACAACGCGGACACCAAGGGCATCGAGCGCCTGAACTACTTCGCCATGGCTCTGCTCGGCCTGATCTTCGCTGTCGTCGTCACCCTGTTCTTCATCGCTGGCGCTACCATTGGTCAGACCATCGCTTCCGCCATCCCGACTTGGCTGCAGACCGGTCTGTCCGCTGCAGGCGGCATGATGCGCTTCGTCGGCTTCGCCGTCCTGCTCAAGGTTATGATGAACCGCGATATGTGGGGCTTCTTCCTCATGGGCTTTGGCCTCGCGCTCATCACCGTTGCCAACGATTCGCTGGCAACCCCTGCTCTGCTCATCCTCGCTCTCATCGGCTTCGGCATCGCTTTCTGGGACTTCCAGCAGCAGACCGAGCTGAAGGGTGCAGCTGTTTCTGACGGAGGTGACTTCGAAGATGGCATCTAATGAGTATGTGATCCCGGAGCACTACGAGGATCTCACTCCTGCTCCGCAGCTCGACCAGAAGACCCTCAACAAGATGGCTTGGCGCTCCTGCTTCCTGCAGGCATCGTTCAACTACGAGCGCATGCAGGCCGCTGGCTGGCTCTACTCCATCATCCCCGGTCTGGAGAAGATCCACACCAACAAGAACGACCTCGCGGCTTCCATGAGCCACAACCTGGAGTTCTTCAACACCCACCCGTTCCTTGTCACCTTTGTTATGGGCATCGTGCTTTCGCTCGAGCAGAACAAGGTTGACATCCCCACGATCCGCGCCGTCCGCGTCGCCGCAATGGGCCCGCTCGGTGGTATCGGTGACGCCCTGTTCTGGCTGACGCTCGTGCCTATCACGGCCGGCATCACCTCCAACATGGCCATCAACGGCAACGCCGCTGCACCGATCATCTTCCTGGTGATCTTCAACGTCGTCCAGTTCGCTCTGCGCTTCTGGCTCATGAACTGGTCCTACAAGCTTGGCACCAGCGCTATTGACGCTCTGACCGCCAACATGCAGGCCTTCACGCGTGCCGCTTCCATCATGGGCGTCTTCGTCGTCGGTTGCCTGGTCGTCACCATGGGTGGCACCCAGATCAACCTCCAGATCCCCAACGGCACCACCCGTGGTCTCTCCGCTACTACCGTGATCGTCTCCGAGAAGGAGGCCGAGAACTTCACCGGTATGGAGGGCATCGATACCGAGACCGCTGAGGCCGGTACCATCGCCATGACCGATAAGGACGGCAACGCCCTTACCGCTTCCGATGCCGACGGCAACGCTGTCGAGTGCGGCGTCACCGATCTGGGCAACGGCATGGAGTCCGTTACCTACGGCACCGTTACCGAGGATCCGGTCAACTTCTCTGTTGCCGACACCCTCAACACCATCGTCCCGAAGCTCGTCCCGCTTATGCTTACGCTGCTGCTTTACTACATGTTCGCTAAGCACAGCTGGACCCCGACCAAGGGCATTCTCCTGCTCTTCGTCCTTGGCATCCTGGGCGCTGGCCCGCTTGGTCTCTGGCCGAGCATCTGGTAAGGCTCTAGCTTGAGGGGTGTGTCCCTACGCGGCTCACACCCCGACCCCTTAAGCCATGTGTATGTTAAAAGCCGCGTGCTCGAAAGAGCGCGCGGCTTTTGTTTTCTTGTTGATTCGGGTGTGGCAGACAGATAATGCATAACACCCTAGGTAGTTAGCCGAATTCGAGCAAAAGGGAGGATAGGATGGCGATCGGAGCGCGTAAGCAACCGCTGTACGATCAGCTGGTCGATATTCTGACCGAAAAGATTGACCATGAATATCGCGCCGGTGACATGATTCCTTCCGAGCGCGAACTTTCGGAGCGCTATGGTCTCTCGCGCACTACGGTACGCCTGGCTCTGCAGGAACTGGAGCGTTTAGGACTGGTGGTTCGGCAGCACGGTCGCGGTACCTTTGTGACCGACCGTTCGGCAAAAGCAACCAATCTTATGCAGTCCTACAGCTTTACCGAGCAGATGCGCGCGATGGGTCGAGAACCCGAGACCACGATTCTCGAGTTTTGCGAGATGGAGGCCGATAAGAATCTGGCCGAGCATATGGGATTGCGCATCGGTGATCGCATTTTTAAGCTCAAGCGCCTTCGTTCTGCCGACAACATGCCCATGATGGTCGAACGCAGCTATCTACCGGTTCGTCAATTTCTGTCCCTAAAGCGACCGCTGCTGGAGCGTAAGCCGCTTTACGATGTGATTGAGCAGGACTTTCAGCAAAAGATTCGCGTGGCCGAAGAGGAGTTCTATGCGAGCATAGCCCGTCCCACCGATGCCCACCTTTTGGGAATTGTCGAGGGCTCGCCTGTGCTCGATTTGGTCAGGACTACGTATAACGAGTCAAACGAGGTAGTGGAGTACACACTCTCGGTTGCTCGTGCCGATCAGTTTAAATACAAGGTTTACCACCAGCGCAGTAACTAGTGCTCGCATCGTTTCCATATGGTGATTCTTTGCATTTAACTGGTTACTACCAGATAACCAACCGAAGTGTATAATTGCACGTCAGAGGATTACTTCTAGAGAGAGGTATTAGAAATGTTCGAGAAGAGTGTCGAGGAGCTCACCGAGCTCGGCGCCCAGATCACCACGGCCGAGATTGCTCAGCAGCCCGAGCTTTGGCGTGATACGCTCAACATCTATCGCGAGAACAAGGAGGCCATCGAGGCCTTCCTGGCCGAGGCTCGCGCTATGGGCGAGGGTCGTCTGTCCGTTGTCTTCACCGGTGCCGGTACGTCCGACTACGTTGGCGATACCTGCGCCCCGTACCTGCGTCACGCTGGCAACACTGATCTCTACGACTTTAAGCCCATCGCCACGACCGACATCGTGAGCGCCCCGCGCGACTTCCTGCGCGCCGAGGATCCCACGCTCGTGGTTTCCTTTGCCCGCTCTGGCAACAGCCCCGAGAGCCTTGCCGCCGTTGCCGTTGCCAAGGAGCTCGTCCACAACGTCAAGTTCCTCAACATCACCTGCGCTCCCGAGGGCAAGCTTGCCGTCGAGTCTGCCGATGATCCCAATGCGCTGACGCTGCTCATTCCGCGCGCCAACGACAAGGGCTTCGCCATGACCGGTTCTTATTCGTGCATGACCCTGCTCTCCACCCTTATTTTCGACACTGCCTCTGACGAGCAGAAGGCCGAGTGGGTCGAGACGATTGCCAAGATGGGCGAGGAGGTCATCTCCCGTGAGCCCGAGATCGCCGATTACCTGGCTGGCGATTTCAACCGCGTGACCTACTTGGGTTCTGGCTCCTTCGGTGGCCTTGCTCAGGAGAGCCAGCTCAAGATCCTCGAGCTCGCTCACGGTCTGGTCGCTACTTCCTACGACACCTCCATGGGCTATCGTCACGGACCTAAGTCCTTCGTCGACGATAAGACGCTCGTCTTCGTGTTCGTCAACAACGACGCCTACACCCGTCAGTACGACATCGACATCCTCAACGAGATCGGTGGCGACGAGATCGCTCAGCACACCATCGCCGTTCAGCAGGAAGGTGCCACCGTCTATGAGGGTGAGTCCTTCACCTTTAAGGGCTACGAGGCACTTCCCGAGGGTTACCTTGCTCTGCCGTTCGTGATGTTTGCCCAGGCTATCAGCCTGCTCAACTCCGTCCGCGTGGGCAACACGCCCGATACGCCGAGCCCCACCGGCACGGTCAACCGCGTGGTTAAGGGCGTGACGATTCACCCCTTCACCGCTTAATCGCGTCCCCCTGTAAGGGCGCCCGTCCGCTCATAACGGCGGGCGGGCGCTTTTTGTTTTACGTGAGCTGGGTATAAGCATTACCACAGTCAACTGCTTTAGAAGCGAGGAGTGCATATGAGCACGTACGCAATTAAGGCTGACAAGTTCTTCTTGCCGGCAGGCCCGCAACTGGGCGGCTATCTTATGGTCGAGGATGGCGTTTTTGGCGCCTGGCAGGCCGACGAGCCCTCTTGCGAGATTAAGGACTACACGGGATCGTGGATCGCACCGGGTATGGTCGATACTCACATCCATGGCTTCTACAACCACTCAACTACCGATAACGATCCCGAGGGCATCGATATCAGCTCAACCGAGCTCGCCCGTCGCGGTACCACCAGCTGGCTGCCCACGACGTTCACCGATGGCGTCGAACAGATCAAGGACGCCTGCGCTGCTATCGCCAAGGCGGACGAGGGCCGCGGCCCCGACTTCTGCGGTGCCCGCATTCAGGGCATCTACCTGGAGGGCCCCTTCTTTACCATGAAGCACGTGGGCGCGCAGAACCCCGCTTACCTGATTGACCCCTCCGAGGAGGTTTTCGACCAGTGGCAGGAGGCTGCGGGCGGTCGCATCGTTAAGAGCGCCATGGCCGCCGAGCGCGACGGTGCCGCTGCTTATGCGGCTGCTCTGAACGCCAAGGGCGTGGTGACCAGCATCGGTCACTCCGACGCCACCTACGATGAGTGCATCGCCGCTATCAATGCCGGTGCCAGCTGCTTTACGCATACCTATAACGGCCAGCGCGGTCTGCATCACCGTGAGCCCGGTGTCGTGGGTGCTGCCATGTCCACGCCCGAGACCTACGCCGAGATCATCTGTGACGGCAAGCACGTAAACCCTGCCGCCATCAAGGCACTGCTGCAGGCAAAGGGCTGGCAGCACACGGTGCTCATCACCGACTGCCTGGGCTGCGGCGGCATGCCCGAGGGCAGCTACACCAGTGGTGGCATGGACGTCATCATGAAGGACAACCTGTGCTGGCTCGCCGACGGCAAAAGCATTGCCGGCTCGGTGCTCACGCTTGCCCAGGGCGTCAAGAACATTGTCGATTGGGGCATCGCCAGCGCTGATATCGCCATTCGCATGGCAACCGAGGTGCCGGCTCGCTCTGCGCACATCGAGGATAAGTGCGGCAGCATCATGCCGGGTCGCGACGCCGACTTTGTCGTGTTCGACCATGAGCTCACCCTCGTCGAGACGTATGTTGGCGGCCAGAGCGTCGGCAACGCCTTTACCGATTAACGATAGAAAAAGACGGCGGGCCCGAATCTGCTCGGACCCGCCGTATGGGTTAAACGCTCAAAAGCACCTTAACAGTTACAGCTTGTTAACGATCTTCTTTGCCGTGCGCTTGACGCCGGCCACAAGACCCCCCGCGGGATGCTCCTTTTCGTATGCTAGACGCTTCTCGCGCTTGGCGTACTCTTCGACGATGATGTCGCCATACTCGTCTTCGATCTTGTCGAAGAAGTCGACGGCGCCCTTAATTTCCTCAGCGGTCGGGTGTCCCTTCTGGACGCCGCCGGTGAGTTTGAACGGCCCCCACGTATCAAAGCCGGGACAGCCGTAGACGCCCATAAAGATGGCCTGCCTCATGCGGCAGATGCCATCGATATCCTTGCCGTACCACTTGTTTTTGCCACCGTAGGTCATAAGGCCAAACACCTTGTCCTGCGGCTGCAGCACGTTCGTGAGCACGCGTGCCATGTCCTTGTCGATCTCGGAGTAATAGATGCCCGTGGCGACACCGATCAGATGGTATTCGTGCAGGTCGGGGTACTCGTTTTTACCGAGTGACTTCACGTCGAGGGTATCGATCTCGGGGTGCGCCTCGACGATGGCGTCCACGAGCTTTTTCGTATTGCCGTGGTGGTGTGAGGCATAAAGGATGATGGTTCGCATAAGAAGGCCTTTCAGCTGTAATTGCATCAATGTCTGTATGGTACCCCGTTGCATGCCTGGGAAACCGGACGCATCGATGAACGTGCGGGTTTGTCCTTTGGTCAGGGCCGAGACGGGTTCTTGCGAGCAAAAAGCAGTTGTTCGAAAGGATGGACAATGGAATACGCTCTCTCCAACGATTCGATTTCTATCAAGGTCTCCACGGCCGGCGGCTCGTTTACCTCGATTGAGGCTGGAGGTCGCGAGTACTTGTGGCAGGGCGATCCCGCCGTGTGGTCCGGCCAGGCACCGATTTGCTTCCCGATTTGCGGAGGTTTGCGCGATAACAGCGCCATGACGTTTGCTGGACATCATGTGAAGCTCGCCCGCCACGGCTTTGCGCGCAAGCAGGAGTGGAAGCTGTTGAGCCAAAGCACAAACGAGCTGGCTATGTGCCTGGCATCCGAGGATAACGCCGCGCTGCTGAGCGATTATCCGTATCCGTTTAAACTTGTCGCCCGCTATACGCTCGAGGACGCCGCCGTGCGTGTCTCCTATGAGGTTACCAACGAGGGCACCGAGGACATGCCTTTCTTTATCGGTGGACACCCCGGCTTTAGGTGTCCGCTCGACGAGGGCGAGTCCTATACGGACTACGAGTTGCGTTTTGAGAAAGACGAGGCTGCGGAGCTCTGCACCGCCGTTCCCTCGACCGGATTGATTGATGTGGACAGGCGCTCCAAGAACCCCATGGTGGGAAAGACGCTGCCCCTGTCGCATGAACTCTTCGATTTTGCGGAGACCATCTTTGACGTGCTCGAGAGCCGTCAGGTCACGCTTTCCAAAAAGGGCGAGGACAAGGGCGTTCGCCTGAGCTTTGAGGGCTTCCCGTACCTCATTGTGTGGAGCAAGCCCGAGGGTGATTTTGTGGCAGTTGAACCCTGGGGCGGCCTCTCGACCTGTTCCGATGAGGATGACGTGCTTGAGCACAAGCGCGGCTGCCTTATCGCCAAGCCCAAAGAAACCATCGTGCGCTCGTTCACAATCGAGATTCTGTAGTCGCATGTAGCCAATTCGTTTTGCAAGGCATAAGGAGCCTGCGAGATAAGGAGCTAGAAATGATCCTCACCGTTACGATGAACCCGTCCGTCGATACGCGCTATCAGCTCGATGAGCTCGTTATCGACGACGTCAACCGCGTGACGCCCGAAAAGACCGCCGGCGGTAAGGGCCTCAACGTGGCCCGCGTCCTGGGCCAGCTGGGCGACGATGTCGTGGCAACCGGCCTGCTTGGTGGTCATATGGGCGCCTATATGGCCGAGCTCATGGATGCCAACGGCATTAAGAATGATTTTGTGCCCATCAAGGGCGAGACCCGCATTTGCCTCAATATCCTTCATGCTGGCAACCAGACCGAGTTGCTCGAGAGCGGCCCGACGATTGCCCCCGAGGAGCTCGATGCCTTTACCGCCAAGTTCGCCGAGCTTGCGAGCAAGGCCGATGTCGTTACCATCTCGGGTTCGCTGCCCCGCGGCGTCGAGGCGGACTACTACGCCAAGATCACGGGCATTGCAGAGAACGCCGGCGCCAAGGTGCTGCTCGATACCTCGGGCTCCTCGCTCGAGGCTGCGCTCAAGTCCGAGGTCAAGCCTGAGCTGGTTAAGCCTAACCTGACCGAAATTAACGGCCTTCTGGGCACGAGCTTTACCACCGACGATGTGGACGAGCTCCGTTCCGCGCTCGCCTCTGACGCCCGCTTCTCCGATATCCCCTGGGTCGTCGTATCCATGGGCGCTGCCGGCTCCGTTGGTTTCCATAACGGCCGTGCGTTCCGCGCCAAGACCCCCGATATCCCCGCCGTCAACGCTACGGGCTCTGGCGATTCGACCATTGCCGGCTTCGCACATGCGATTGCTGCCGGAGCCGACGACGAGACGGTGCTGCGTACCGCCAACACCTGCGGCAAACTCAATGCCATGGATCCCATGACTGGCCACTTGGTTATGGATCGTTGGGACGAGGTTTACAACGGCGTTGTCGTGACCGAGCTGTAGGAGCTTGTGCTGCGGCCCCGGCATCGGTTGCTAGCTCATGTCGACGACAGGTGCAGTAGCATTATGCCGGGGCGCGACGCCGACACTGTCGTGTTCAATCCCGACCTTACCCTGGTCGAGACGTATGTGGGTGGCAACAGCGTCGGTAATGCGTATGCCGAGTAGCCGCCAAAGAAACGATCCGAGAGGGGATTTAGATGATTTACGGTGCATTGGGCGATATCGAGGAGTACCGTGGAATGCTCAAGGGCCTCGACGTGCTGATCGATTGGCTCGAGGAGAACGATCCGGCGAAGCTCGAGGTCGGCAGCCATCCGATTCTGGGCGACAAGGTCTTTGCGAACGTCATGGCTCCCACGACGCGTCCCGAAGCCGAGGCTCACTATGAGACGCATCAGCGCTATCACGACCTGCAGATCGACGTCGAGGGTCGCGAGGCCTTTAAGGTTGCCACGGGCAGCCTGACGCTGGTCCAGGAGTTCGACGAGAAGGACGACTACGATCTGGTCGATTCCGACGCCTCGATCGCCGGCGATCTTGCTGACGACAAGTTTGCGCTGTTTGTTGCCGGCGAGCCTCACATGCCCACGCTCGAGTTCCCGGGCGATGGCGCGCAGCCGGTCAAGAAGATCTGCTTTAAGCTGCTTGCAGACGCTTACTGGGAGGAGTAACGAGCCGCTCGGCTGAGCTGTTCGTTTTGCGAGCGTTATCCCTTGGAGGAACGCGCTTGGGCCCCGCTGATCGCGGTTCCTTTGGGGATTGCGGTTGGCGGGGCTTTTGTTGAGTAGGAGAGTTTCCGGCGGCGTTGTGCTTGGATTGGCGGATGTGCGCCCGAAATCGGCAACAAAAAAGCCGCCCGAAGGCGGCTATCTTGTGCAATGGAGCCAGCGACCGGGCTCGAACCGGTGACCCCCGCTTTACGAGAGCGGTGCTCTACCAACTGAGCTACGCTGGCGGCCATGTGGTGACGCAACTAAGGCGTCAACGGCTGTCTATGATACGGGACATCGCACATCCGCGCAAGTGTTCTGACGGCTTTTCTCACTTTAAATGCACTAATATTGGAGACGCGATGTCTTGCTCTTACGGGTCTCAAACAGAATGGGGCAGCGATGACTCAATCCAAGATTCTTCTCGCACGCATCGACGACCGTTTCATTTACGGACAAGACGTTGAGCTGTGGAACGAAGCCGTGGGTTCCAACCTTGTCCTAATCGTCAACGATGAGATCGCGGCAGATTCGCGCCAATGGGCACCCATGAGGGTGGCGGCGCCAGAAGGCGTTTGGACGCGGTTTTTCTCGGTGCAAAGGACCATCGACGTCATTCATACCGCAACGCCTCGCCAATTGATTCTGATCATGGTGGCCTCACCCTCCGATGCGCTCGCGCTGGTTAAGGGCGGTGTGCCGATCACCAAGATCAGCATTGGTCATATGCAGGCAGGGGAGGGCAAGCGTCCCGCAACGCCCGCAGTTGCCGTAGACGACACAGACGTCGCTGTTCTCAGAGAGCTGCAAAAGCTCGGCATAGAACTAGAAATCCGCTATCTCCCCAGTTCCGCCCCCGACCCCATCGGCAATCTGTTCAACTGATCCCTTGGGGACGGAGGAAAACGGATCATTTTGCCTTCGTAGGGGATCTGTGTGGCGCTGTCCGCCAAAACTATGCCGGTTTACTACGATGAATTGCTTATCGCCGAGCATGCCAAATTTGCAGAGAATAAAACCGCAGGTAGACGAGTTGCTAATTTTTTATAAACCAGCGCGTGGTCGGACATAGTGGGTTCATCGTAGTAATTCGGCATAGTTTTGTTATGTCACCAATTCGGTGGCATCGAAAAGAAGGATTTAGGCATGAAGCAGCGCCCGTTGGCGGTGGTGCCGGCGGGCGTTGCTGTGCGAGATGTCGCGTTGTGGGCCTAGTGCCTCATAAAGTGGTATTCGATCATATTGCTGTAGGGGTGACCCGGACCCACAATGCCCTGCGGGAACAGCGGCTGGTGCGGCGTGTCGGGGTACATCTCGGCCTCGAGGGCAAAGCCGGCGCCCCAGCCATAGTTGGCATCGTCCTTGGCGTGCTCGTCGCCCAGCCAGTTGCCGGTGTAGAGTTGCACGCCCGGGGCGGTGGTGTAGTAGTCCAGCTCACGACCGGTCCACATCTCCTCGACATGTAGGGCGCGACGCAGGTTGCGGCCGTACTGATAGCCATCGATGCACAGGCAGTGATCGTAGCCACGGGCCTGCTTAATCTGCGGGTCGTCGGCCTCCATGCCGGGTGCGACGGGGCGCAGCTCGCGAAAGTCAAACGGTGTTCCCTCGACCGGAGCGATTTCGCCGGTGGGGATGTTCTGCTCGTTAATGGGCAAGTAGTGGGCAGCGTTGGCGATAAAGAAGTGCTCACAGTCCATGCCGGCGTTATGGCCGGCAAGGTTAAAGTACGTGTGGTTGGTCATGGACACGTAGGTGGCGCGGTCGCTCTCGCAACCATACTCGATGCGGAAGACGCCGGTGCGCGTAACGGTAAACACAGCCGTAAAGATTCGGTTGCCGGGCAGGCCCAGCTCGCCATCCTTAAGCGAGGTGGTCATGCGCACGGCGTTGTGAGTCTCGTCGAGCTCAACGTCCCATACGCGCTTGTGCAGACCATGCTCAAGATCGCTGTGCAGGTTGTTGACGCCTTCGTTGGCTGGCATATGCCAGTCCGTGCCGTCGATGGTGATCGTGGCGCCCGCGGTGCGGTTTGCCACGGGGCCGATGGTCGCGCCAAAGCAGGCGGGGTTGTCAAAGTAATCCTCGAGCTTATCGAAGCCCAGCACCACATCGCGCACGTTGCCGGGAATGTCGGGCACATCGATACCCAGCACGGTGGCGCCATAGTCCATAATGCGAACGCAGATCTCGGGCCCGTTGAGGGTGTAACGATGAACGGGGGTACCGCACGGCGCGGTGCCGTAAAGCTCGGAAGTGATCATTTGGTTCCTAACATCGAGGTATTTCTGACAAACTGTAGCGCGAACAGGCGAGATTATCACTACACCCCACTAAAGCAGGGGGTATTTTTCTCAAAAAAGTGATGATTGGAGCTGTGCGGGCGTTCATTTTTGACGCGCACGAGTCTGATACAATTTGTTCGTTACTGTTTGAATGATATGCGCGCAAAGAACGGCGAGGATTCATCGTGATTAAGGCAGAGCGACAGGATAAGGTTCGTCAGCTGCTCGAAGAGCAGGGCACGGTCTCGGTCAAGGAGATTTCGGATGCGCTGGGTGTCTCGGATATGACGATTCGCCGCGACCTTGAGGAACTTGCGAGCCTGGGCGAGATCGAGCGCGTGCACGGCGGCGCCCGTAGTGCACAGGGACGTCCCCACGCTATGTTGCGCCATGAGTATTCGCACAGCGAAAAGCGCACGAAGCATGCCGAGGAAAAGCTGCAGATCGCGCGCCGCGCCGTTGAGCTCATCGAGGAGGGCTCGACCATCTTTTTGGGTACGGGCACTACGGTTGAGCAGATGGCCTCGATGCTGCCGGCGTGCCGCCTGCGCATCGTGACTAATTCGCTTTCGGTGTTTAACCTGCTCGAGGCGCGCGAAGACTGCGACCTGTGCCTCGTGGGCGGTATGTACCGTCGCCGCACCGCAGCTTTTGTGGGACCAACGGCCGAGGATACCCTGCGTGCGCTGGGCATCGATGCGGCGTTTATCGGCGCCAACGGCATTCTGGACGGCGACGTGTCTACGTCTAACATGGAAGAGGGCCGCATCCAGCAGCTCGCCTTTAGCAAGGCAGACTCGCGCTACTTGATCGCCGATTCAAGCAAGATTGGCAAGCGCGACTTCTACACCTTCTGCCGCCTGGACAGCTTGGACGCCGTGGTATGCGAACCGGGTATCGCCGCCGAGAATCGTGTCGCCGTCGAGGAACACACGCAGGTCAGCTGCTAACTAACGCTACGGGATTGCCAACAGGCGATGCGGGAGGACTTTTACCTCCTGTCATTGTGGAAACCAGCGCGTCAGCGCTACGCAATATGACGCGCAAATGAGGACCCCACAATCAAATCGTCTCAACCTGAAACATCTAGACGTCCAAAACCGGTCTTAGTGTTACAGATTGAGACAATTCGGCGGGGTCTACCTTGTTTGTCTCGATCTGTAACGGTTAGGACTTAAAAACTCGGCTACGTGTTACAGATCGAGACAAAAGAAAAAGAACATTAGGACTTGAAAATAAAGTTTTGATAAGGGATTCGCCCAGTTAAGACGGTGCGGCAGACAATTGAGATTAGTTTGCCTCCGGAGTCGTAAGCATAATGAGTCAGTTCGATGACCGGAAGTTTTGCAACACCATAATTACTGGCTTCGGAATCGCTAAGCTGACGTGCTCTATAGTTTTCCCTAACAGATTGGATAGACTTGGACAAGTCGTCCATGATTCTGCTAAATGCCTGAAAATCTAACTGGTTATTCGGAACGCGCGACTTTGAAATGAAGAACGTATCAGCGCCTATGAAGCTGCCTTCAAGTTCGTAGGTCAATTCAAGACGCTGAATCTCATCGCGACTTTGACATCCAAATTGTTGGAGCATCATTACGGAAATTGGACGACCTGATGTGAGGCCGCCGAAATGTTTGGTGATGGCATCCGGATCAACGCCATCGCAATGGCTTGCAAAGTCAAAGTCTAAAAGTGAATTGAGCTCGCTAACGCGTTTCGGTGCAACAAACGATCCCTTACCTTGGATTCGATAGATACTTCCACGACGCTCCAGCTCACTCATGGCAAGTCGGACGGTTGTTCTGCTTACGGCGTATTCGTCGCAGAGTTCCATTTCTGTTGGAAGTTTATCGTCTGCTTGATATACATCGACGATCTGCTTGAGCAGCGCGTCGGTGAGCTGTAAATAGAGTGGCCGTTTTTCGTGTGTATCGAGCATTAGAGCCTCAGTTTGCATGTTGGTGGTACCTGATGGTTGCCGCAGTCGGGATGTAACGTGGGCAAGGTAACCTTAACGTATCACAGAGCGGCTCAGCATGATGATCTGATGCCTGTAGCCACGAAGGGCTTGTCCGAGCGTGAAGATATTCTGGGGCAGGCAAATACCGTTCATGGAGTCCCCGATATGTTGGAGGTCAGCGCCGGCTGCTTTTGCTGCAAGGCCTATTTTCTTAATGGTCTCGCTGTCGCAGGAGTCTTGACTCGTCCCGTTCGCCGCCATGACGAGAACTTTCTCTTCAATTGACTTGCCTACGTTGTAGGATCGTACAAAGTCTACGATGGCGCGCAGGTCTGCTTCTTGGAAGCAGGGGACGGTGTAGGGGGCTGGCACGAGAAGGATATCGACACCGAGGTCAACAAACTCGCGCGCTATTTCGAGCGTCATGACAGGTTCCGCAACGCCTGCTCCATGCATTTTTCCGGCTATGATCAGGCCATTGAAATGCTCTTTGGAGAGTTTGATTGAATGGGCGATCGCATCGTTGGAGACGCCAGTTCCAGGGTTGCCCGTCAGGCAGATAAAATCAAATCCGAGTTCGTTAGCCTTTTCTAAGGTCTTGGGAGAGACGCGACGACCCATGGGGATTTCCGTACGGGATTCAGACATCTCTGCCTCGTTATCAACAGGCTCCAGATTGACGCCAATGGGCCTTCCGCATGCTCGCTTCACCCAAGTGACCGGGTTTTCATTGAGATCATCTGGAATACCGGCAATAACTGGATCGAACACATCGAACGCGTTAAACAGAAGCAGGTCGGCACCTGCGGCACGTTCGATTTCTGCATTAGTAACGCCGCTGAGAAATTGGGAAGAGGGTACGTTTTCCGCCATGATGGTACGTCCCTCGGAGGCCAGAATTGCCTGCTTTAAATCCATGGGTGACGTGGCGGCAAAATCGGATGCGGACATGTTCAGTAATCGTTTGGGCATTGTTACTTCCTTTGACTAGAACGACAGGCTTGTGACATCGTCACTAATATTGTTACAACAATATATTAAATATGTTATATCCAATCGGTGAACGGTTGCAAACTTATTGTACTGCTCGGAAAAAATAGCCTTTAGCTGGACAAATCTAAAATTACGCAACTGCCGTTCACCGAATAAGTATTTGAATTCTTGACATATCGACAAAGCGGAAAAAGAATTGGTTATGACAAATCGCGCAAATGATATTACATTTCGCACGAGAACGTATTCATTTACCTACGTGGATACAAACTGGGACGACGACGGTTGAGTCCGGATAAATCGTTGTGTGTCCGGGAAACATGAAAGGATGTCTTATGGACGCTATCGTCAAATTCCTTGAAAAACACCAGGCCCTCTTCGACAAAATCTCAAGGAACATTTATCTGGTGGCGATTAAGGATGGCTTTCTCTCGAATATGCCAATTGTGCTGTTCTCGAGCCTGTTCCTTCTTCTTTCGACGCTCCCTGCCTATGTAGGCATCGCGCTTCCGTCTGAGGTGCTGGATTTCTTTAATAAAATCTATGCATATACCATGGGACTTCTTGGCATTATGGTGGCCGGCACCACGGCGAGCTCACTTGCCAAGTCGATGAACCGCCGCATGCCTTCGGGCAAATCTCTCAACCCCACCTCGTGCATGGTTTGTGCCATGTGCGGCATGTTCTTGCTATCGGTGACGAACGATGTTGTTTCGATTGGCGGAGCAGATACATCTGTTTTTGAAACCGGCTATATGGGAACCAAGGGTTTTATCGCCGCGTTCGTATCCGCATTCTTGACCGTTAACATCTATAAGGTGTGCATTAGCCATAATGTGACGATCAAGCTCCCCAAAGAGGTCCCTGGCTCTATTGCGCAGAGTTTTCGCGATATCTTTGCGTTTGGGTTTTCGATCCTTGCGTGCGCTTTTATCGATCTCGCGAGCCGTAAGCTGCTTGCTGTGCCGTTCGCCAATTTGGTATCCGCTCTTATCTCGCCGCTGTTCTCCGCGGTCGACACCTATCCTGGCATGGCGCTTATCGAGGGCGCGGTCGCACTTTTCCAATTTATGGGCATTCACGGTGCCTCGGTTGTCATGACTCCGATCAATGCTGCGCTCTACGACAATACCGTTACCAATCTTGCGGTTTTCCAGGCAGGTGGACACCCGTCAATTGCTCTCGCGCTGGACTTTACAAACTTCATCGGCGGTCTGGGCGGTTCTGGCTGCACGTTCATCGTTCCGATTATCCTGATCATGTTTATGCGTTCCAAGCAGCTTAAAGCCATGGGCAAGGCATCGATTATCCCGGTGATTTTTGGAGTTAACGAGCCCGTTCTCTTCGGTATGCCGATTGTTCTCAATCCCTATATGTTCGTGCCCTTCCTAGCGGCTCCTATGGTCAACGCTTTAATCGGTAAGTTTTTCATTGACGTCATTGGAATGAACGCCCCCATGTATACCATGCCGTGGGCGCTTCCCGGCCCAATCGGTGCATTCCTCACCACAGGCCTTGATGTACGTTCTCTCGTATTGATTGCAGTGCTGCTGGTCGTTGACTTTGTAATTTACTATCCGTTCTGTAAGGCATACGACCATCAGCTTTGTTTGGAAGAGTCTGCAAAGGAGGCTGCAGAAACCTCGGATGCAGATGCTATTGCCGCACAGGAAAATGTCGCAAAAGCTCTCGAGGCGGTAAAGGACAAGGCAGAGCAGATCCGCGTGCTTGTGCTTTGCCAGGGTGCCGGCACTTCGACTCTCTTGGCAAATGCTCTTCGCGAAGGCGCCGCTGCTAAGGGTATTGATCTGGTTTCTCAGTCCGGTGCGTACGGAAGCCACTATGATACGATGGATCAGTACAACGTGATTGTTCTGGCGCCCCAGGCACGCATGTACTATGACGCTATGAAGGCCGATACCGATCGCCTTGGAATTAAACTGCTCACCACAAGGGGCAAGGAGTATATCGACCTTACCAACGATCCCGAAGGTGCAATTGACTGGATCGTTCAGGAGCTGGCCAAATAGTGGATGCACTTCGTCGTTGATTCGTCGGTGTATAGTACGGCCCCGCAGCTTATTGAGCTGCGGGGCCGTATTTCGTTGGGTATCTAATTGAGACAATGAGCGCAACCGTCGTGAGATCGCATTGGCGCTCTCCGAGTCACCGACAAACTGCCTTCTATCTATGTGACCAATTCGCTTTCGGCCTTTAGCCTGCTCGAGGCGAGCGAGGATTGCGAGCTGTGCCTGGTGGGCGGCATGTATCGTCGCCGCACCGCCGCCTTTGTGGGCCCCATGGCCGAGGATACCCTGCGCGCACTAGGGATTGACACGGCGTTTGTCGGCGCCAACGGCATTCTGGACGGCGACGTGTCCACGTCCAACATGGACGAGGGCCGCATCCAGCAGCTCGCCTTTAGCAAGGCCGATGCGCGCTATCTGATTGCCGACTCCAGCAGGATCGGCAGGCGCGACTTCTACACCTTCTGCCGCCTGGACAATTTGGACGCCGTGGTGTGCGAGCCGGGTATCGCCGCCGAGGATCGTGTCGCCATCGAGGAGCACACGCAGGTCATCTGCTAGCTAGCGCAGCAGGAGGACTTTTGCCCTCTGCCAGCGCAGGGGTTATCGCTTCAATATGACGCGCAAAATGACACGTAAATGTAAAAACACCATTTGTGCGTCAAATTTGATGACGCGTAAAAATTTGCGCGTCATTTTACGCGTCAACGTGACGCGATATGACACGCAAATGCGCTCGGGCCAAGTATTCAGCTTGTGGGCTAGACCAGGCGGGCGTAGTCCTGTGACTGATGAAAGATGTGGGCGATATAGATTGTTTCGTGCTCAAACTTATAAAGGCACACGTAGTTGTTGACGGGAAACGATCGGTAATTACGTGCCGCCAGCTCTTGCATGTGCGAGAGGAGGCGTAGGAGCGGCTGCTCGCGAAGCAGATCAAGCTGATATTCAAACTCAGCGACAAAATTGCCTGCTGCACGCGGATTCTTGAGGATTTGAGCAAGGTATCCGACAATACTCTCGTACTCATATCGCGCGCTTTTGAGGATTACGACGTTATAGGTCATATTTGTCTCGTATCGAAGCCGCGAAGGATTCGTAATCGCTGTAGTCGCCTTGCGATATTTCGTCTTCTGCCAACATCATACGAGACAGCAGTTTTGCCTTGGCGATTTCTTCTTGCATGAGGCGATACTGGTCGCTGCTGATGCAGTGCATGGCCTCGTAGCCGTTCTTAGTTACGGTGACGTCGCGCTCAGACTCAACAAGCGTAGTGAATGCAGCAGTGTCCTTCATGTCTCGGACGGGCACACAAACTGACATGGGTACCTCCTTTGCGTTGGGACACAATTGTACCACGGTGTGTCCATGCGGACGATACCGTCGAATCGTCTCAATCTGTAACAGTTGGGATCAAAAAACTCGACTAGGTGTTACAGATCGAGATTAAAGGGATTGACCTGTGGCGTTTGTCTCGATCTGTAACAGTTAGACGGTTAAAAGTGGGCTACGTGTTACAGATTGAGATATTTCTGCCCGGGCGTTCTGTTTGTCTTGATCTGTAACAGCTAGGGCCGAAAATCCCTGCTAGATGTTACAGATCGAGACAAATGGCCTGCTCGGGCCGAGCCAAAACAAAAAGGCCGCATGCGAACCCGTGGAGGAATTCACATGCGGCCGACAGGGGGTATGCGGCTTGAATTAGGCCATGAGCAGGCCGGTCTCCGCGACGTTCTTGTACCAGTACGCGCTCGCCTTGGGATAGCGCTTCTGGGTCTCGAAGTCGATGTAGAACAGGCCGTAGCGCTTGTTGTAGCCGTTGGTCCAGGAGAACTGGTCCTGCAGCGACCACACAAAGTAACCGTCGACGTTTACGCCGCCGTCGATTGCCTTGAGGATCCATGCGAGATGCTGGCGCATGTAGTCGATGCGAGGGGCGTCGTCGATAAAGCCGTCCTCAAAGTCGTCCTTATAGCCCATGCCGTTCTCGGTGATGTAGATCTTCTTGTAGTTGGGGTAATCGTTCTTAATGCGCAGCAGCAGGTCGTACAGGCCCTCGGGATAGATGATCCAGTCCCAATCGGTGGTAGGAACGCCTTCGCGCACGCATGCCTCGCCCACGCCCTTGAGGAACCAGCGCGAGGAGCCCTTGTCGCCGGTGCCATTGTGGTTGATGTCGTTTTCGCCCTCGGCGGCACGCAGGAACTGGCACTTGTAGGTATTGACGCCCAGGCAATCGTTGTAGGGGAGCGCGGCGGTCAGCGCGGCGATGTCCTCGTCGCGGACGTCGAGCTCGCCGCCGGCGATATGGGCCAGCTTGGTCGCAGCCTCCATGGTGTCGGCTGCATAGTGGCCGCGGAAGGTGGCGTCGAGTACCCAGCGGTTGTTGATGACGTCGGCCATGCGAGCTGCCTCGCAGTCGGCGGCGTTGTTGGGGTCGAGGGGATACTTGGGCTCCAGGTTCTGGACAATGCCGATCTCGCCCTCAAAGCCGCCCTCATGGAAGGCGACGACAGCCTTGGCGTGGGCCACCATCATGTTGTGCATGAGCTGGAAGGCCTTGTCCAGACGATACTTCTCGCCGTGCGGCCAGTTGCCGACGATAAAGCTGCCCTCGGCGGTCGCGGGAATCTCGTTAAACGTGAACCAGTGCTTGACCTCGGTGAACTCGGCAAAGCAGAACTTGGCGTACTCGACAAAGGCGTCGATCGTCGTGCGCGTCAGGAAACCCTCGCCGCCGTTCTGGTAAAAGGCCTCGGGCGTATCGAAGTGATCGAGCGTGACATAGGGGATGACGCCGGCTTTATTGCAGGTGGCAAAGAGCTCGTGATAGAAGGCGACACCCTCGGGGTTGATCTCGCCGGTGCCGTTGGGGAAGATGCGGCTCCAAGCGATGGAGACGCGGATGCCGTTGATGCCGAAGCGTTGGCACAGGTCGATATCGACCGGGTACTTGTTGTAGAAATCGCTTGCGGGGTCGGGGGAGAAGCGACCCTGAGCAGCCAGGAAATCGTCCCAGGGCACTTTGCCCTTGCCGTGCGTACGGGTCTCGCCCTCAACCTGGTAAGCAGCGGTGGCGCCGCCAAACACGAAGCCGTCGGGGAACTGCATGGGGTTGGTCATGAGTTATCCTTTCTGTGGGATACGAATAGGGAGAGGTGCCCGAACTGGGGATCCGGGCACCAACAGAGGGAGGAACTAGTCGAGGTTCTCGCGGAGCCACTTGATGGCGCCAGCGGGGTCGCGAGTAAGGTCGATATATTCCTTACCGCGCGGAGCGAGCAGCTTAATGCCCAGGCGATCGGTGTCGGCCTTCATGTCGTTGTAGTAGCTACGGACCTGCGGGGCAAGCACGATGACGTCGTACTGATCCATGATGGCAGTGTGCTGGCCATAGGCGCCTGCGGAGGAAGCGATGTTCTCTCCGGTCTGCGCAGCACCTTCCTTGATGGCGTTGGCAAGCATGGCAGAGGTGCCGGCGCCGGCGCACAAGACGAGGACCTTCAGACCGTCGACATCCTTCTTAGCGGATGCGTCGGAGGCGGGCTCGGGCTGATCGGCGACAGGCTTGCTGTCGGCGGCAGCGGCGGTCGGCTCGACGGAAGCGGTAGCCTGCTCGACAGCGGGCGTAGAGGCGTTGGCGGCGATGGTGGCAGCACCATCGGACTCGAGACCCAGCTCGGCGGCGCGCTCGGCTTCCTGGTCGCAGAGCAGCTTATCGTATGCCTTCAAGAACGGCAGGTAGATGATGGCGTCCAGCAAGATGATGATCGCGACAAATACCAGGGCGATAAGCTGGAAGTTTGTAGTGATGAAGATGCCGATGGGGGCAGGGGTGGCCCAAGGCACCACGAAGGAGAAGCCGTTCATGCCCACGTTGTCGATAAAGAACTTGGCAACACTCACGTTGACGCAGCCGGCGGCAACAAAGGGGATGAGCATGTAGGGGTTAAGGATCATCGGCGCGCCAAAGAGCAGCGGTTCGTTGACGGCGAAGGCAACAGGAACAATCGAGGCCTTGCCGACGGCTTTGAGCTGTTTGGACTTCATAAAGAGAATCAGCAGAAGCGGCACGATGAACGTGGCGCCGGTGCCGCCGAACTCACCCACGAGCGACATGTTAAAGGTGAGGGAATGGGCGGGGTGACCACCGGCCAGCAGAACCTGCAGGTTCTCAGCCTGGTTGGCAAGACGGATGGGGTCGATGCCCGGCTGGACGATCGAGGGGCCGTGGACGCCGATGAACCAGAAGAACGCGGTGGCCGCCTGGATAAGGATAAGGCCAGGATAGGTTTCTGCAGCGGTAAAGAGCGGGGAGAGCAGTTTGATAAGCAGCTCGGAGAACGGAACGCCCATGAGGTTACGCACGACGACATCGATGATGCCGCAGATGATGACGGCGCCGCCAAAGGGGATAATGTCGCGGAAGTTCTGAGCGATGGCGCCCGGGACCTCCTTGGGCAGCTTAATGGTCAGATCGCGCGAGACACAGAACTTATAGACCCAAACGGTAATGAACGCGGCGATATAGGCCGAGAACAGACCGCGCGTGCCCATGCTGGTGCAATCGAAGACCGAAAGTTCGGAGCCGTTGAACTTGGTGGTGAACTGCGTAACAGCGAGCAGCAGCATGCTGCACTGGGCGGCCACCATGGTGGAGCCGTCGTTGAGCACCTTGCCAGCGGGCATGCGACGGTTCATGGAAGCCGTAAAGTTCTTAGCAGTGGTGCCGGCAACCATGATGCCCATGACGCCCATGGTGAAGTTGTACAGCTTGTTGCACCAGTCGATGAGCGGCTGGGGCAGCGTGATGCCGACTACGCCGGGAAGGGTGGCAATGAGCAGAAAGATCGAAGAGGTGAGGACGATGGGCATGCACCCAAGGAATCCGTCCTTAATAGCCTGGAGGTAGATGTTCCTCGAGATCTTCTCAAAGAACGGCTGATGCTTTTCGAGCATCTTTACGATGGCGTCCATAAAGCTCCTTTGCTACTTGATGCGCGATGCATGTGGATGGAACTGGTCGTCGATGGATGGTCAGGACTGCCCGGAAACCTTCCTGATTAAGGGAGGCATTGCGAAATGACAACGCTGTCATTTCGTTAATGACAACGTAAGACATTTCTGGAAGAGCAACAAGGATATACGGGCGAGCGGTCGATATTGTCCGGTGAATGGTTGATTTATCAGTCAGGCAGGTAGTGTATGCTAGAACGCAAAAAACAAGCGATAGAGAACCGAGCGGAGAAGCAGTGGCAACGATGGACAAGAAAAATGTCTCAATGAATGATGTGGCAGTTGCCGCGGGTGTTTCTCTCAAGACGGTTTCGCGTGTGATCAATGAGCCCGATAGCGTGCGCGAGTCGACGCGCGATAGGGTCCATGCTGCCATGGAGGCGCTTGGGTTCCGGGCGAACTTTGCCGCGCGTTCACTCAAGTTGGGCCGTTACGGGTGCATCGGCGTGGTGATGTTCCACTTGTCGGGCGGCGCCGTGGACATGATTGACGGTATCGCAGATGCCGCCGAAGAGCGTGGTTTTGCGCTTACGATGATCAAAAAGCGGGCGGGGGAGAAGATGACCCTTGCCGATGCTGCGCGTAGGATGTCGCAGCTTCCCGTCGACGGCATGATCTTCAACCTGCGTCAGATGGTCGATGACTTTGATACCTTTGAGGCGCCGAAAGACCTCAAGACGGTGATTATCACGCCGATGGAGCATCCTACCTGCTCCACCGTCAGTGACGACCAAGAGGGCGGCGCGCGTATGGCGTGCGAGTACTTTTTGGACCACGGTCACAAGAACGTGTACTTCGTCTCTGGTAAGAAAGAGTCACTGTCGAGCCAGTGCCGTATGAAAGGTTGGCGTGCGGCGCTCGAGACGCGTGGCATTGAGCCGCCCGAGCCTCTGCAAGGCGATTGGAATGCGGATAGCGGCTATGCCGCGGGCCTTGTGCTTGCCGATAAACCCGATTGCACGGCGGTCCTCGCTGCTAACGACTGCATGGCCAACGGCGTGATGATGGCTCTGCGTGACAGAGGGCTCAGGGTGCCCGACGACGTGTCCGTGATCGGCTTTGACGATGAGCTTTACAAGACGATTCCCAACTCGATTCTGACGTCGGTGAAGTTCCGTCACCGCGAGCTGGGCGTCCGTGCGCTTAACGAGGTCGTCGCAGGTCTGGAAGCCCCGAGCTCCAGAAGCCGTACGCTCGTCTCGGGCGTGTTGGTCGAGCGTTCCAGCGTGAAAGACCTGCGGGCGTAGACGTGCTCGGCTCGTTCATCTCAATCTGTAACAGGTAGGGCCGAAAATCTCAGCTAGTTGTTACAGATTTAGAGAATTCGGCCCCGTCTATTCCATTTGTCTCGATCTGTAACAGCTAGACGGTCAAAAGTGGTCTACATGTTACAGATCGAGATTGTTCGGCCCGGGCCGCCCGTTCGTCTAAATCTGTAACAGCTTGGACCGAAAAACTCGGCTAAATGTTACAGATTGAGACAAGCGGCCCCCGAACCGCCCAAAAAGGCCGGGGGCGGCGCGCCGTGTGACGTGCCGCCCCCGGCTGAGAAATGGGGACAGGTTATGTGGGCGGTGCAACTCCGCCAACCGCTAGTCGCAAGCCACTAGTCCAGACGACGGGTCTGCGCCACGTGCTTATACCAGTAGGCGCTTGCCTTGGGCGTGCGCTTCTGGGTCTCAAAGTCAACGTAGAAGAAGCCATAGCGCTTGTTGTAGCCATTGGTCCAGGAGAACTGGTCCTGCAGGCTCCACAGGAAGTAGCCACCCACGTTGACGCCCACCTCCATGGCCTTGAGCAGCCAGCGCAGGTGCTGCTCGATGTAGTCGATGCGCGGCTGGTCGTCCACAAAGCCGTCTTTGTAGGGGTCCTTGTAGCCCATGCCGTTTTCGGTAATGAAGATCTGCTTGTAGTTGGGGTAGCGCTGCTTAATGTAGACGAGCAGATCGAACAGACCCTCGGGATAGATAATCCAGTCCCAGTCGGTGGTGGGGATGCCAGGCTTGTTCACATGCTCGCCAATACCCTTGACGCGCCAGCGGCCGGTGCCCTTCTCGCCCGTACCGTTGTGGTGCAGGTCGTTCTCGCCGTCGTAAGCCTTCAAAAAACGGCACTGGTAGTTGTTGACACCCAGGTAGTCGTTGTAGAGCGCTGCCTCGCGCATAATTTCGAGGTCCTCGTCCAGGATCTCGATGGTGCCGCCCGAGATGGCCGCCAGGCGGTTGGCGCACTCGAGGGTGTCGGGAGCATAGTCGCCGCGGAAGGTGGCGTCGAGCAAGAACTGGTTCTGCAGCACGTGCTCGTTGTTGGCGGCCTTGATGTCGGCGGGGTCGTTCTCGTTGAGCGGGTACTTAAACTCCAGCGACTGAATGACGCCGATCTTGCCCTTAAAACCGCCGTTGTGGAAGGCCAGTACTGCCTTGGCGTGGGCGAGCATCATGTTGTGCTCGCACTGGAAGGCCTCGGCAAGATGCGCCTTGACGCCACCGGGGAAGGTGCCCTCGATGTAGGTGTTGGAGGCATCGGCCCAGATCTCGTTAAAGGTGAACCAGTATGTCACCTGGTCGGCGTACTCCTTAAAGCAGAAGGTGGCAAAGTCCACAAAGGCATCGATGGTCTCGCGGTTGAGGAAGTCGCCCTTCTCAAAGAGGGCAAGCGGCGTGTCGAAGTGATGCAGCGTGACAAACGGCTCAACGTGGTGCTTGTGGCACTCGGCGAAGAGATCGTGATAGAACTGGACACCCTCGGGGTTAATCTCACCGGTGCCGTTGGGGAAGATGCGGCTCCAGGCGATGGAGAGGCGAATGCCGTTGATGCCAAACTCCTCGCACAGCTCCAAATCGACGGGGTACTGGTTGTAGAAGTCGGAAGCGGGATCGGGGGAAAAGCGCCCCTGGGCCTCCAGGAAGTCGTCCCAGGCAACCTTGCCTTTACCGTGGGTGCGGGTCTCGCCCTCTACCTGGTAGGCAGCAGTGGCGCCGCCAAAGACAAAGTCCTCGGGAAACTGCGCAGGCGGGTTGGTGACGCTAGCAGGGTTAACGGACATGATGATCCAATCGTCTAAATCGAAGGGCCAGCCGGTCTTGGATGGTCGGCTGGCCCTGTGTGTTACTTACTTCGAGAGTTGCTCGGAGACGAAGGCGAGAGACTTGTCGCCGTTCTGGGAAAGCTCGATGTACTGCTTACCGCGGCAGGCGACGCACTTGTTGCCCACGCGCTCGCAGTCCTTCTGCAGGTCGGCCAGGTAGCTTGCGGCCTGCGGGGCCAGGACGACCAGATCGAAGTCGGGGAGCATGTCCACGTGGTTGCCATAGGCCTCGGCAGCGGTTTCAAGATTGATGCCGCGCTCCTTGGCAGCCTTGGCCAGCGCGTTGGCGAGCAGGCCCGAGGTTCCGCCGCCCTGGCAGAGCACGAGCACGCGCTTGCCGTTGAGGTCGCTGGCGGCCGTTGCCTCGGTGGCGGCGGGAGCGACGTCGGACTTCACGGCCTCGGCAGCAGCGCCGGCGGCAACGCTCTTGGCGTCAGCCTTGCCCTGGAAGGCATCGTTGAGCTTAGCGGCCTTCTCGGCGTTCTTGGCGGCGAGCTCCTCCTCGGAAATCTCGGCCTCCTCGGCGCACTTCTGGGCGTCATAGGCACGGAAGAACGGATAGTACAGAACGAAGTCGACGACCAGGATAAGGGCGAGCATCACAAAGGCGAGCGGCTGGAAGCCCAGGCCCATGATGGTGCCGATGGGGCCGGGGACGGTCCAAGGCAGGGTGTACATAAAGCCGTTCATGCCCAAGAAGTCGATAAAGATCTTGAGGATCCAGATGTTGGCGATCGGGGCAAAGACAAACGGGACAAAGAAGACGGGGTTGAGCACGATGGGCGCGGCGAACAGCAGCGGCTCGTTGACGGCAAAGCAGACGGGGACGATGGCGGCCTTACCGACGGCGCGCATCTCCTGAGACTTGGCCAGGAAGCAGAACATAAAGACCAGGACGAGCGTGGCGCCGGTGCCGCCCATGCAGACGACGAAGTACTGGGCACCCTGGGTCAGGACAGCGGAAGCGTGCTGGCCAGCCTGGAACGCAGCTAGGTTGTCGGTCATGTTGGCAACGAGGGCGGCGGCGATGGCGGGCTCGACGATCGAGGGGCCGTGGACGCCCACGAACCAGAACAGGCTCATGGCGCCGTAGATCACAGCGAGGCCGATGTAGCCGTCGGCAGCGGTGAACAGGGGCTGGAACACCTGAATGACGCCCTGGGCAAAGCAGAAGCCAAAAGCAGCGCGGAAGGCTATGTCAAAGACCCAAAAGACGGTGATGCAGACGGAGAAGGGGATGATGTCCTTAAAGGTCTGCGAGATGTTGGGCGGAACCTGCTCGGGCATCTTGACGGTGATGTTGCGCTTAATGAAGAACTTGTAGATGATGCCGGTCACAAACGCAGCGATAAAGGCGGTCAGCAGGCCTTTGGAACCAAGGTAGGTGGTGTTGAAGCCGCTGGCAGTGTCCGTGGCGATCGTGTCGCTCGAAAGGAGCAAGAAGCCGATGATGGCCGCGCACATGCAGGAGATAAAGTTGATCTGGTTGTTCTTGGGCAGATCGCGGTTCTGAGCGTCGGCGAAGTGCTTGGCTGTGGTGGCAGCGCAGGCGATGGCCAGGATACCCATGGAGTAGTTGTAGCACTTCCACAGGGCGTTGTTGATGTCATCGGGCCAGTAGAAACCCCAGATGTTGGGAACCGAGGCTACCAGGCAGAAGATGGACGAGAAGATAATGATGGGGATGACGGAGATAAAGCCGTCGCGGATCGCCTTGAGGTACTTGTTGCGGGCGATCGCGTTGAAAAAGGGCTGGCCCTTTTCGATGGTGGCGATGAGTTGCTCCATGCAAAGCTCCTAAGAGTCGGTGGGTTAGCAACGATGGTAACTTTTGGCGTTTGCTTGCCAAAATGTTGACGTTGCCATTTTGCGACACAAAAAAAGACGCGAACCGATGGTCCCTGTGCCTGTGGACCGTCGATTCCTTGCGCGTAAACGTTCGAGCCGCCCGGTGGCTCTGTGTTTGCACAATGGCAACGTTAACATTTGGGCGACAGAAGCCGTTCGGGGGCGCGAAATTGTCGGTGAACGGTAGGTTTTGGGTGGTAAGCGTAAGGCGGGGGAGGCGTTGGATATACTTGGAGGCGTTCATTTTGTCTGTTGGGATGCCTGCAATGGCATCGTTGACATAGAAAGATCGACCTATGGCCGCTGTTAAAAAATCGGTATCCGTCAAGGACGTGGCGCGCCTTGCGGGCGTCTCGGAGCAGACGGTCTCGCGCACCGTGCACGATTCGCCCAGCGTGCGCCCCGAGACCAAGGAGCGCGTGCGCGCCGCCATGCGCGAGCTGGGCTACCGCCCCAATTTTGCCGGCCGGTCGCTGCGTCGCGGTAAGTTTAAGACCGTCGGCGTCGCCATGTTCAACATTACCGGCACCGGCAACCTCGACCGTATGGAGGGCTTTGCCGCCGCCGCCGACAAACACGGCTACGCCATCACCCTCACTAAAGTAGATGGGCATCCGTATACCCTCGAGAGCGCATCGTCACGCATGAGCGCGCTGCCGGTAGACGGCATGGTCGTGATCATGAATCGCATGCCGGCGGACTTTGGCACCTTCGAGCCGCTGCCCGGCATGCAGACGGTGCTCGTTACGATGCTGGAGCACCCGCTCTGTTCAACGGTCGATAACGACCAGTTCGATTGCTCGCGCCAGGTGGTCGAGTACTTGCTGGGGCGGGGGCACAAAACCGTGCACTTTATCTCGTGTCCCGAGCGCTCGCTTTCGGGCATGCGGCGCGAGGAAGGCTGGCGCGAGACATTGCGCGCGTATGGAATTGAGCCGCCGCGACTCGTCCGTGGGGATTGGACGGCACAGAGCGGATATGCCGCAGGCCAGGCTCTGGCGGAAGATCCGACCTGTACGGCCATTTATGCTTCCAACGATGCCATGGCATACGGCTGCATTCGCGGGCTCGAGTCGTGCGGAAGGCGTGTGCCCGAGGACGTGAGCGTGGTGGGTGTTGATGACAGCCTGGGCGATATCGTGCCCGACCGTCGCCTGACCACGGTGCGCTTTGACAACAAGCGCGTCGGCATGTGGGCGGTCGACAAGATTGCCGGCGCCGATGGGGGTGCGTCTGGCGTGGAGCACATGCTGATCCCCGGTGTGCTTGTAGAGGGCGATACGGTGCGCGATTTGTGTTAGGGTGCGGTCCTGTTTGGGTTGCCGATAATTGTGTTTGATATTGTTCGAAATGGTTTGGAAACCGTTCACGGGCGAAAATTGACCGTTCATAGCTTGAAATTATGTTTTGAGTTGTTCTTTTTTGTTTGAATGTTAATGTTTCTGCCATACAGAACGCAGCGCGTATGCCCGGACGCGATGCTCTCCATTGGTTCATATGTGAAAGGAACGCAATATGGCAACCAAAGAAGAAATCTCGATGGTTGGATTCGAGATCGTCGCATACGCAGGTGACGCCCAGACCGATCTGCTTGCAGCGCTCGATGCTGCTCGCGAGGGCGATTTTGAGAAGGCCGAACAGCTGCACAAGGATGCCAGCGATGCACTTATCGGCGCCCACGACACGCAGACCAAGCTGCTTTCGCAGGAGGCCGGCGGTGGCGAGATGGAGATGACCTTCATCATGGCTCACGCTCAGGACACTCTCATGACCACTATGATCCTGGAGAAGCAGGCCCGCTTTACCATCGATGCCTACAAGCGCATCGCCGAGCTCGAGGCCAAGCTCGCCTAACGAGCCCTCACAACCAAGTCCCCTTCCAAAAGCTCTGCCGCTACCCGCGGCAGGGCTTTTTCTGTCCTCCTCCAAGTTGCGGTGAAATAGGGACTGAATAGGGGCCGACGGGCGCAAAACAATCCCTATTCCACCGCAACTCATCCGGAGATAGTCATTGGGGACAGTCTTGGTGCGCTCTGTTCGTCGTGCCGTTCGATTTTTGCTCGGTGGGTATACTTCCTTTCGCATTAAACGCCGGACTGAGGAGGTATCCAAATGCCGGATAACGGGTCAATACAAAAAAGAGACGCGCACGAGATGGCTCATGGGCGTCCTGTCCAGATAACCGAGCACACGACGGTAACCGAGCTGCAGCCCAGCTTGTCCGATGTCGTGTGCGCAAACAAAAAGCTGCAGATTGGCTTTATCGTTGCGCTCGTGGTGCTGGCGCTGCTGTCGGGCTTTGTAGCTCGTCCGCATTTCGCCGATACCAAAACTTGGGACTCCACCATCGAGGTCATCGATTAAAAGAAAGGCAACGTACTGGCGCTCACGGCCTCGTGCGTGGCGCTGTCTGCGGGCATTACCGCGCTGCCGGGTGATACGGGAACGCCGGTTGCCGAGCAGCTCGCGCAGCTTTCTGGCAACCTTGGTATCGTGCTTGCCGTGCTATACCTAGAGAAATATTTGCTCACGATTTTGTGGTCGGTTGGCTTGGGCATCTTAATTCCGTTTGCGTTGGTGCTCTTTGCGGTGTCGCTCGGCATTCACGGGCGCTGGAGCACGAGCACCGTCCTGCGCCGCGTGGCGACGCGCGTGCTGGCGGTTGCCGTGATCGGCATGGCGTTGGTGCCTGCAAGCGTATGGGTGTCGCAGAAGGTCGACGAAACGTATCGTGTAAGTATTGAGCAAGCTGAGCAAAAGGCGGCGGACGCGGCCGACACCACGGACAAGTCAGCCGAGACCAGCTCGAAATCGAACAAGAAAAAATCCGAGGCCACGGAGTCCAAAAACGTACTCGAGCAGTTGACTGACGGAGCCTCGAGCCTGGTCACGTCGGTAACCAGTGGTGCCAAGCAGATGACCGACGAGATCGTGCAGCAGGTGACCGACCTCATCGAAGGCGTCATCGTGATGATCGTGACCTCGTGTGTGATTCCCCTACTGGTGCTCGTGGCGTTCCTGTGGCTGGGACACGTGCTGCTGGGGATTGATATTTCCGGCCCGGCGAACTATCTGACGGGTCGTTTCTTGAGCGCTCCGTCCAAACATGCCAAGAAGAGCGGGCGGTCTGAGTAGGCGGCAAAGCGATCTTTGGAAGATCAACCGTGAGAAGGGCGGTCGAGACACGTTCTCGGCCGCCCTTTTGTTTGTTGAACACATGGTCGCTACGTCCGCGCCCGGTCCAAACGGTCAGCAATCATCTGTGAACGGTATTTGTTCAAAAAAGAACAAAGATAAACAAATAGTTGTTGCAGTTACTGTTCGAATGTGTTCAAATAAACATGAACAGTGAAGAACCGCACATTCAGATGCCCGGACCTGAACGCGATTCAACACTTCCAAACAGAAACTACGCACCTGCGTATCTCTCAAGGAGGATGTCATGAGGGTTGTAATCGCTTCCGATGCCGACGGTATGTCGATGAAGGAGTCCATCAAGGAGATGCTCATCGCCGACGGTCACGAGGTCGTCGACTATTCCGAGACCCCTGCCGCGGACTTTGTCGATTCCGCGACCGCCGTTGCCAAGGACCTGCTGGAGCACAAGGATTCCCAGGGCTTCGCATTCGATAAGTACGGCGTCGGCTCCTATATGGCCGCCGTCAAGATCAAGGGCATGGTCGTCGCCAACATTTCCGACGAGCGTTCCGCCTACATGACCCGCGAGCACAACGGCTCGCGCATGGTCACCATGGGCCCGGGCGTTGTGGGCACCGAGGTCGCCAAGAAGATCGCCCGCGAGTTCCTGCGTGCCCAGTACGCCAGCGGCCGTCACCAGATCCGTGTCGACATGCTCAACAAGATGGCCTAACGAGAGCCACCGAGAACTCGAACTTCTACCTCAACTTGTGAATTCAGACGAAAGGACGTTCTGATGAAGAAGACCATCGCAATCGGTTGCGACCATATCGTTACGGACGAGAAGATCTATCTGGCCGACCGCCTGGAGCAGGCTGGCTACAAGGTGCTCGACTGCGGCACCTACAGCCACACCCGTACGCACTATCCCATCTACGGTAAGGCCGTGGGCGAGGCTGTTGCCAGCGGCAAGGCCGACTTTGGCGTGGCCCTGTGCGGCACCGGCATCGGCATCACCAACGCCGTCAACAAGGTTCCCGGCGCCCGCTGCGCCCTGGTTCGCGACATGACCTCTGCCCTGTATGCCCGTCGCGAGCTCAACGCCAACATCGTGGGCTTTGGCGGCAAGATTACCGGCGAGTTCCTGATGGCCGACATTATGCTTGCCTTCCTGGAGGAGCCCTACGAGAAGACCCCCGAGCACGATGCCCTGATCGCCAAGATCGATGCCTGCAATAAGGCCGACGCCGAGGCTCAGGCTGACCCGCACTTCTTTGACGAGTTCCTCGAGAAGTGGGACCGCGGCGAATACCATGATTAGTGGGTATTCGGCGTAATTAACTAGTCCGTTGACGGCTCGCGTTTCTGTGAGGGGGCGCGGGCCGGTTTTCTATCAGCCCTATTGACTTGGCGGGCTGTCGTAAGAAAGGGAAGGCTCCTATGGAGTTTGTTCTTGATAACGGTTCTATCCGCGTAGCACTGAGCACGGCGGGCGGGTCGTTCACTTCTATTGCGGCCTACGGCCGTGAGTACCTGTGGCAGGGTGACCCGGCGGTCTGGTCGGGCCAGGCACCCATTTGTTTCCCGATCTGCGGCGGTCTTCGTGACGGTCGCGCAATGACCATGGGCGGCCGCGAGGTTAAGCTCGCCCGCCACGGCTTTGCGCGCAAACAGGAGTGGAAGCTCGAGGAGCAGAGCGACAACATGGTTGCGCTGAGCCTAAGCTCTGCCGACCATGCCGAGTTGCTCGAGCAGTACCCGTATCCGTTTAAGATCGTTGCTCGTTACACGATCGATGCGGAGAAGGTGGCCGTGTCGTACGAGGTGACCAATGAGGGCACCGAGGACATGCCGTTCTTTGTGGGCGGTCACCCTGGCTTTAAGTGCCCGCTTGACGAGGGCGAGTCTTATGACGACTACGAGCTCCGTTTTGAGCAGCGCGAGGCCGCCGAGCTCTGTACTGCCGTTCCCTCGACGGGCCTGATTGATGTTGAGCATCGCAGCAAGAACCCGATGGCTGGCCATGACCTGCCGCTGACCCACGAACTCTTCGACTTCGCGGAGACCATCTTTGACGTGCTCGAGAGCCGCGTGGTTACGTTGACCAAGAAAACCGAGGACAAGGGCGTGCGCCTGACGTTCCCCGATATGCCGTACCTGATTGTATGGAGCAAGCCCGAGGGCGACTTTGTGGCTGTTGAACCGTGGGGTGGTCTGTCCACCTGCTCCGACGAGGACGATATTCTGGAGCACAAGCGTGGCTGCCTGGTGGCCAAGCCGGGAGAGACCGTCACCCGCGGCTTTGAGATCGAGATCCTTTAACGAGTTATCGTATGTTTGGGGCGGGTTATGCCGCCCCGGAACAGGAGTTCAACATGATTCTGACCGTTACCATGAACCCGTCGATTGATACGCGCTATCAGCTCGACAAGCTGATCATCGACGACGTGAACCGTGTGACGCCCGAAAAGACCGCTGGCGGCAAGGGCCTCAACGTGAGCCGTGTGCTGCTGCAGTTGGGCGACGATGTGCTCGCGACCGGTCTGCTCGGCGGACACATGGGTGCCTATATGGCCGAGCTCATGGATGCCGATGGCGTCAAGAACGACTTTGTGCCCATCGCCGGTGAGACGCGCATTTGCCTGAATATCCTGCACGAGGGCAATCAGACCGAGCTTTTGGAGAGCGGCCCGCAGATCGCCCCGGCCGAGCTCGAGGCCTTTACGGCCAAGTTCGCCGAGCTCGCGGCGAAGGCGGATGTCGTGACGCTTTCGGGCTCGCTGCCGCGCGGTGTCGATGCCGGCTACTACGCCGAGCTGGTCAAGATTGCCGAGGAGGCGGGCGCCAAGGTGCTGCTCGATACCTCGGGCGCTTCACTGGAGGCAGCGCTGGAGTCCGACGCCAAGCCCGAGCTCGTGAAGCCCAACCTGACCGAGATCAATGGCCTGCTGGGCGCGTCCTTTACGACCGACGATGTCGATGCACTGCGTGAGGCGCTTGCCGCCGATGGTCGCTTTGCCGGTATTCCCTGGGTTGTCGTCTCGATGGGCGCCGCAGGCTCGGTGGGCTTCCATGAGGGTCGTGCGTTCCGCGCCAAGACGCCCGCGATTGCCGCTGTGAACGCGACGGGTTCCGGCGACTCGACCATCGCCGGCTTTGCGCATGCTATTGCTGCCAGCGCCGACGATATCACCGTACTTAAGACTGCCAATACCTGCGGCAAGCTCAACGCCATGGATCCCAAGACCGGTCACCTGGTCATGGATCGCTGGGACGAGGTCTACGACAGCGTTGAGGTCACGGAGCTTTAGGGTTACGGCGTTTTACAAACGCCGTAACCGGCCGACGCTGCGCGGGCCGCATTTGGACAATCTGACGTTCAACTTCAAGGGCGCGACCAGAAGGTCAGCGCCCTTTCGTTTCACGTCACCTTGTCTCAAATGCGGCCCGCTCGCTGCCGTTGCCAAAACATCGGCGTTGCCTTGCTTCGGGAATGCGGCAGATAGAGACGTTCCTTTTTTGCCGGCAGTTTGGGACACTCCTTACGGGGCACCCCCTCCACAGCGCCTATGCCAGCTTGTCGATTTGCCCAATCTCCCAGAGCGGAATATTGACGAGCGTGCCTTCGTCTCTATATGCCGCTAACGATGTTCTCACGCAGCGCTCGAGCTTGAACTTCTCGCAGGCAATCCTCAGGCTCTTTGCTTTGAGATTCTCTGCCGCCTTGACCTCGAGCGGAAGCACGGTCCCCGCATGGTCGACGGCAAAGTCAGTCTCTGCATTGCCGGAGGAGGATGACCAATACGCGGGAGTATTGCCTTGGAGCAAAAGCTCCTGTGCGACGTATTGCTCGGTCAGCGAGCCTTTGAACTCCGTAAAAACAGCGGGCCCGTTCAGAACAATGGCTGGCGTGAGGCCGGAGAGTGCTCCGAGGATGCCGGTGTCGATGCAGAACAGCTTGAAGCCCGAGAGATCCTCGTAGCTTGTGAGCGGTGCTCTTAGGGCGGAAACACGCGGTACCTTATGAACGATTCCATAGTCCATGAGCCACTGGAGGCTTTCCTCAAAATCGCGTGCGCGCGCCCCGGGACGAAGCGCGCCGTAGACGAACTTCTTGTTTTCCTTTGCGAGCTGGCCGGGAAGGGATTTCCAAACCAGCCTCATGCGCTCGACGATGCGGGCTGGCGCATGCTTGCCAAAATCGGATTCGTAAGCTTCGATGATTTGCTGCTGAAGCCTGCGGGCCTCGATGAAATCGTGGGAGGCGGCGAAAGCGGAGACAACTTCTGGCATGCCACCGACAACGAGGTATTCCTTGAGCAGGCGCTCGAGCTTTTCGGAAACGTTTGCCAGCAGGTCCATGTCTGCGGCAAGGATGGCATCTGCGAGCGGATCGCCATCGACGGCACGAACGAACTCGACAAACCCCATGGGGCGCATGGCAAGCTGGTCAATCTTGCCGACGGGGAACGACTCGTTTTCGCGTCGGAGCGCGAGCCCCATATAGGAGCCGGCTGCCACGATATGGTATTCCGGCGCCAGCTCGTTGAAGTATTTGAGCGAGGTGATGCCACGCGGTGCCTCTTGGATTTCGTCGAAGATGATGAGCGTGTCTGTCGGCGTTATGGTCTGGCCGCGCAGGAGCTCTATCTGGGAGATGATGCGTTTGGGGTCTAGGCTTCCGTCGAACAGCGAACGTGCGCCCGGTTCGAGCATAAAGTCAAAACGGATGACGTTTTGATACTGCTGGCCTGCGAATTCGTTGAGAAGCCAGGTTTTTCCCGTCTGGCGGGCCCCCTTAAGCAGGAGGGGCTTGCGGTTTGCCCTAGATTTCCAAGCGATGAGTTCGTCCATTAGCTGTCGCTGCATACTGCCTCCTAACGATCATGGTTAGTATAAGACCGTGTTGGTCTTTCCATCGAAAAATGTGGGAATGAACCACGTTTTTCCATCGAATAATGTGGGAGACAACCACGTTTTTCCATCGAATAATGTGTGGGTTTAGGTCGGCATCTGGGGCGCTCCTTCTCTGCCGGCAGTTTGGGACACTCCTTGTTTTGGTGCAAATTAGTTACCCTTGCATCAGAAAACGGCGCCCGCCGGCGATGTTGCCGGCGGGCGCCGCGGTCGTGTAGGCGCTATTTGTTAAGTGCGTGCGTTCGAGCTCGCGTGCTACAGCGAGTCGATGAAGCGCTGTTGGGCGGCACGGCCTGCCTCGTCCCATTTAAAGACGCCGGCGTTGTCGAGCACGTGGCCAAACACCACGCCGACCTCCTCGTGCAGGATGTCGATGGCGTTGTCGGTCGTAAGTTCATCGGCGCGGCGAGCAAAGACGTCCTCGGCCCACGCGGCGTGGCTGCGGCAAAGGTCGTCGCCCTCGAGCGCGCCAGCAAGGTCGTAGCTGGCATCGGCCTTGGCTGCCAGCAAGTGCTCGCGGACGGCGCCGAGCTCGGGAACCAAGCGCGGCGGCAAAATGGCCAGGCCCATGACCTCGATCAGGCCGATGTTCTCCTTCTTAATATGGTGGTACTCGGCATGCGGGTGGAAAACGCCCAGCGGGTGCTCGTCGGTCGTGATGTTGCAGCGAAGCGCCAGGTAGGCCTCGTAGATTTTGCCGCCGGCGTTGCCGCGGGAGTCGACGCGGCGGATGACGGGCGTCACGGTGTTGTGCGCCACGCCGTCGGCAGTGTGCGCGATGACGCCCACGGACTCATCGGTCCACTCACGCCAGGCGAGGATAATCTTTTCGACAGCATCGAGCAGCTGGGCTCGGTCGTGCGAGCGCAGGCGCAGCACCGAGAGCGGCCACTGCAGCACAGTGCCGCTGACCTGGTCAAAGCCGGGCACGCTAAACTGCGAGACCTCGGTGGCATGCATCATGGGGAACTCGTGCGCGCCGCCCTGGAAGTGGTCGTGCGACAAGATCGAGCCGCCCACGATGGGCAGGTCGGCATTGGAGCCTATAAAGTAGTGCGGGAACAGGTCCACAAAATCGAGCAGGCACGTCAGGCCCTTGCGGTCAACGTGCATAGGGCGATGCTCGGAGCTCATGGCAATGCAGTGCTCGTTAAAGTACGCGTACGGGCTGTATTGGAAGCCCCAGCGCTCGCCGTCGAGCTTAATGGGGATAACGCGCAGATTCTGGCGGGCGGGATGGGCGCCGCCGTCGGCTGCAGCGGAGCGTCCGGGATAGCCTTCGTTTTCGATGCAGAGCTGGCAGGCGGGATACTTCTCGCCCGTGTTTTTGGCGGCGCCGGCCGCGGCAATATCGCGCGGGTCCTTTTCGGGCTTTGACAGGTTGATGGTAATCTCGAGGTCGCCCCAGTTGGTGGGGGTGCTCCATTTGATATTGCGCGCGATGGCGGCGCGGCGCACGTAGCCGGCGTCGCAGCACAGACCGTAGAACCAGTCGGTCGCGGCGCGGGGCTCGTTGACGCCCATGCGGCCGTTGAACTCCTCGTTTACAACCGAAGGCCTCGGCATGAGTGCGCCCATGATGCGCATGGCGATGCGGTCGCGGCCCGACGCCGTGTCCTCGGCAGCGCCGTTGGCAACGGCGGCCTCGGAAAGCACAGCAAGCGTGCCCTCTAGGTCGAAGTCGGGGAGTGTATCGGGGTGCAAGAGCGAAATCTTCTCGGTCTTGAGCGCCCAAGCCATGTCGAGTGCGGGGCCCGTGGCGCCGATGCACTCCAAAATGGTGTTGTATGCCCAGATGCGATCGTCCTGGCCGATCATCGATCGGTGGATAGCGTACTCAATCAGGTTCTGCGCAGCTTCGCGCACGTCGGTCGTTACAGCCATGCCGCGTAAGCCCCCTTGTCAGAAATTGCGTAGTGACGGGCAGAGCCCTCGCCCAGCCAGCCGTTCATCTTGGTAATAAAGGTGTCGACTAGGTCGAGCGGCACGAAGGCCTGGATGGTGCCACCAAAGCCGCCGCCGTGGATGCGGACGGCGCCGCGGCCGTCGAGCACATGCTCGGCAAGGGCCAGCGCATACATGGAGGGCTGCTCGGAGCCCAACTTGGCAACGACATTCTGCAGGTACATGGCAGAGCTGGCGCCGGACTCGCGCGTCAGGACCAGGAACTGGTCGATGTCGCCGGCGTAAAGAGCTGCCCAGCGCTTGTCGACCAGGTCGTTCTCGTACCAGTAGTGAACGGCGCGCAGACAAGCGCGGTCGCCCAGTTTGGCGCGCAGCTCGGGGAGCTTGGCGTCAAAGTCGGCAACGTCGACCTCGCACAGGCGTGTCTTGCCAAACTCGGCAGCAGCGTCCTGCATCTCGCGCGGTACGGCGGCGTAGTCGTCGGTGGCTGCCACGTGGTCGGCACCCACCTTAACGAGCACGAGCGCATAGCCGTGATCCTCAAAGTTGAGCTCGAGCTTCTGAGTCTTGGGGCTTGCCTGATCCTCAAAATCCATGTAGGCGAGGCCGCCCAGGCACACGGCGGCCTGGTCCATCAAGCCGCAGGGCTTGCCGTAGTAGTTGTTCTCGGTGCGCTGGCTCATCTGCGCAAGCGCGACGGGCTCAATGGCGGGTGCGCCCCAGAGCGTCTCCATGGCGCGGCCGTATGCGGCCTCGACGGCAGCGGAGCTGGAAAGACCGCCGCCCGAGGGGACGGAGCAGGTGAAGGCAAAGTCGAAGCCGCGGGGCTCAACGCCCAGGGCAGCGACCTCGTGGGCCATGCCGCGGACGAGGCTCGCGGACGTGCCCTTCTCGGCCTCCTGAACATCCAGCGTGTCGAGCGCGATTTCAAACGTGGGATAGCCCTCGTCGGCTACGCGAACCTTGTTGGAATCGGTTGCCACGGCGATGCCGTCGACGGCGACATCGAGCGAGCCGGCGATAACGTGGCCGCCCTCGTGGTCGGTGTGGTTGCCGCTGATCTCGGAACGGCCGGGCGCGTGCACGTAGAGCACCTGGCGGTCGCCGATGGGGCCAAACTCCTCCTCGAACAGCTTGGTGAGCGTGGCGAATGTCTTTTCGTCGGGGGTGGTCATGGGAGTCCTTTCCTTGGCGTGCCCGGGTGGGTTTTGCGTCGTTATGAGTACGTTAACAACTTGTAGCGGCATGAACCAAATGTTCACGATACCGCACGTTACGGGCTATGTTAACGTACTCATAACACATCGCTTGCCACTTTTTGAGAATCTGGTAATCGGTAGAAATACAGCCGTGAACGGTACTGCCGTATGGACTTATAAAGCAGAAGAGATGCAGATAGAAAAAGTAGAGTACGTTAACATGCGTCCGACGATAGCGGGCCTCGGCGCGGGATGTATTTCTGCCCGGGCCGGCATTTACGCTATTCAGATCTCGCAAGGGTGAAGGTGATCCTGTGGCAAGGCGCCCGTCCAACGATACCAGTTCGCGTCCGGTCTCCATGGCCGACGTCGCCCGCGCTGCTGGCGTTTCGCAGCAGACGGTTTCGCGCGTCGCCAACGGCTTGCCCAACGTTAACGAGCAGACGCGCCAGCGCGTGCAGGCTGCTATGCAAGAGCTCGGCTTTCGTCCGAGTTATGCCGGTCGCTCGCTGCGCGACGGCCGTTACCATTCGGTCGGCCTATGCATCAACGATGTCACCAAGTTTGGCAACCTCTCAATGATCGACGGCATCGCCAGCGCTGCTCGCGAGCATAATTGCGCCATCACGCTGGTCGAGATGTCCAAGACTGAGGAATTCTCGCTTGCCGAGGCCACGCGTCGTATGGCCGCATTGCCGGTGGATGGCATCATCATCGGCATGAGCCGCATGGCGCCCGACTTTGAGACGTTTGATCCGCTGCCGGGAATCGGCACGGTTATCGTCACCATGTATGCGCATCCGCGCGTGACCACGGTCGATTCCGACCATTACGGCTGCTCGCTCTTGCTTATGGATCACCTGTTTGAGCTGGGGCACGGGCAGATTCGCTATATTGGCGGCCCGTCGTTCTCGGTCGACGAGCAATTTCGTCGAGCCGGTTGGCAGGATGCGCTCGAGCGTAAACACATCGAGCCGGCAGAGCCGCTCGAGGGCGACTGGTCTGCCAACAGCGGCTACGAGGCCGGCAGGTACCTGGCCGAGCACGATCGCACCATGACGGCGATTTACGCGGCAAACGACCAGATGGCAAATGGCGCGATTGCAGCGCTGCGCGATAGCGGCCTGCGCGTGCCCGAGGACGTGAGCGTGGTGGGTGTCGACGATTCGCTCGATGATTTTGTCGCGCATAACGAGCTCACGACCGTTCGATTCGATTTGCATCAGCGCGGACGCGAGGTATTCGAGCATGCGGTTCCCGAGGCGGGTACGGCGGGCAAAACCGTTGCCATTCGTATTCCCGGCCAGCTCATTATTCGACATAGCACGGCGATACCACGCTCATAGTTTACGCAGGTAAACGGCGATTTATCGTATTTCAATAACAATCGGTAAGGATGCCGGCAGATAACAGTTGGAATGCTGCCGAGTGCTATGATAGACGGGCTCTTTTGTCTATCTAGGAGGCTTTGCCTGATGGAGATCACCAAGGATATCCGCTACATCGGTGTCGACGACCACGACATTGACCTGTTTGAGGGCCAGTACGACGTGTCCGAGAACGGCATGGCATACAACAGCTATGTTATCTTGGGCGATAAAATCGCTGTCGCCGATTCGGTTGACGCTGGCTTTGTCGACGAATGGCTCGGCAACCTCGAGGCCGCGCTCGACGGCCGTACGCCCGACTACCTGGTTGTCCATCACATGGAGCCCGATCACTCCGCCGGTATCGCCGCCTTTATGGAGCGCTATCCCCAGGCCCAGATTGTGGCTAGCATGGGCGCCTTCCGCATGATGGTCAACTACTTTGGCACCGACTACCCCGAGCGTAAGATGGTCGTCAAAGAGGGCGACGTGCTCGACCTGGGTGGCCACAGCCTAACGTTTATCGGCGCCCCCAACGTGCACTGGCCCGAGGTGATCTTCTCCTACGAGTCCACCGACAAGGTGCTCTTTAGTGCCGACGGCTTTGGCAAGTTTGGCGCCAACGACATCGAGGATCCGGAAGGGTGGGCTTGCGAGGCTCGCCGCTACTACTTTGGCATCGTCGGTAAGTTCGGCAAGTTCGTGCAGGCCGTCCTCAAGAAGGCCGCCGACCTGGACATCCAGATCATCTGCCCGCTCCACGGCCCCGTGCTGACCGAGAACCTGGGCTACTACCTCGACACCTATAACACCTGGTCGAGCTATCAGCCCGAGGACGAGGGCATCACGATCGCCTATGCGAGCGTGTATGGCCATCTGAAGGCTGCCGTCGAGGAGCTCGCATCTGCGCTCGAGGCTCGCGGCCAGAAGGTCTCCGTCTTTGATCTGGCTCGCGACGACATGGCCGAGGCCGTTGAGGATGCGTTCCGCTACGACCGTCTGGTGCTCGCCTCCATTACCTATCAGGGCGAGATCTTCCCGTGCATGAGCACCTTTATCCACACGCTCGCCGAGCATGCCTACCAGAACCGTACCGTGGCGCTTGTCGAGTCCGGTTCCTGGGCGCCCGCTGCCGCCAAGGTTATGACCAAGGAGCTCGAGGGTATGAAGGACATCACCCTGACGCAGAACAAGGTGACTGTGCTGGGCTCGCTCAACGACGCCTCGCGCGCTCAGATCGAGGCCCTCGCCGACGAGCTGTCCAAGTAGCTATATTTCGCTTTTAACGAGCAAAACCACCACAAAGGGGACAGGCACCTTTGTGGTGGTTTTT
>CATZEP010000003.1 GCA_958418185.1 uncultured Collinsella sp. | reverse complement strand
GGTCGCACTTGCCGAAGGCCATGAGTCATCATAGACGACAACGCCTTTCTTGTTGACGACCTGCATGCTCAGGTCGTCGGACACCAAACTCGATGTCGCGACCGTGCGCAGCTCGCCCGCAGTCCAATTGCCGTTTTCCTCATACGACGTCGCAAGCTTTTCGGCAGCAGAATTGGCGATCTCGACGATATTAGAGCGCGTGTAATCCGAAAAGACGGTGCCCCACACAACGGAGACAACGCCCACCAGCACCAATACCGTCATGAGCGACGTCAGGGCAAAAGCCAATGCCATGCGCGAGGGATAGCTCATCGCTGGCCGTGAATCGGAACGAGGCGTGTTCCAACTCGCCTTGGAACCCGCCTCGTTCTCCTGCTTGTGCTTTTGTCCGATTTCAAAGCGCGCAGGTGTCATATGTGATTTCCCTATTTCTCGTCCGACTTATCGGTCTTGGCCGGAGCCTCAAAGCGATAGCCGACGCCGTGAACGGTGTAGAGCCACTTAGGCTTCTTGGGGTCATCACCCAGCTTGGCGCGAAGGTTCTTCACATGGCTGTCGATGGTGCGCTCATAACCCTCAAAGTCGTAGCCGAGCACCTTCTCGACCAGCTCCATGCGGTTATAGACGCGACCGGGATGGCGAGCAAGCGTGGTGAGCAGCTTAAACTCGGAAGCAGTCAGGTCCACTTCCTTGTCCTCGACCAAAATCTTGTGGCCCGAGATATCGATGACCAGATCGCCAAAGTCGAGCACCTCAACGGCGGGCTCATCGGCCTGGTGAGCACGGCGGAACAGGGCACGGACGCGGGCGACGAGTTCGCGAGGCGAGAACGGCTTGATCAGGTAGTCGTCGGCACCAAGCTCGAGACCGATAATGCGATCCTCGATCTCGCCCTTGGCGGTGAGCATGATGATGGGCACATCCGAGGTATCGCGAATAGTGCGGCAAACGCGCTCGCCGGGAATCTTGGGGAGCATAAGGTCGAGCACAACCAGGTCGAACTGGTGCTTCTCGAACTCCTCGATCGCAGACTGGCCGTCGCCAACGCCAACAACCCAGTAGCCCTCGCGCTCGAGATAGGCAGCGACAGCGTCACGGATTGCCTTCTCGTCCTCGACCAGCAGAATCTTTTTTGCATCTGAAGCCATAACACGGCCCCCCTGTCTCAATTAGCTAAGAACAAGCCCATTTTAACGCACCTATGCCCACCGAGCACCGCTACAGTGCGGCGGCTCGGCGGGCGGTACTCACAATTACAACGCGCTTATTCCCCCGTTGACGCCTTTTTAACCCCTCGGCGCTAAAGAGAGAACAGGCGGGCGGTAACCGTCTCGGGAATTCCTTGGCTATTACGCACCGTGGCATAGGTTAAAAACGTATTCGATTTACCCGCCGTAGCTGGATAATCGCCATATTCGAGAGCGCGGTCGGGCGACAGCAGCGAACCATAGGTTTTGGCGGAGGTATCGATCAGAAAATGCGATGCCTGAACCTTAACCAGATATTTGCCTTTTCTGCCGGCAGCACACGCAAGCGGCTCGCGCGACAGGAATAGGAACGTCCCATTCTCGTTACCGATATAGGTGCCCATGTTGCCTAGACTCCCCACGCCGCTATAGGTGGCCTCGATGGAGAACACAAACGTGTCGCCCATATATACGACCTCGAAGGGAGACACCGATGAGGGAAGGACCAGCTGAGCCCTCTTGGTATTGTTGCCGTCCGTCAGGTCGATCGCCGTCATGCCGTAGTAGACGCCCTCGTCGTTGCGCACGCGCGGGGAAATGGTCAAGATGCCGTCACTCACACGCGGGGCGGATGCAAAGCGGCCCGTTGACTTCCAAATGGCCTCGGCCTTTGCCTCGTCGAGCGAGCGACGGTAGCAATACGAGTCGTGACTCGTCTTTTTGCCGCCCGCCGAAGGCATCTTGTACCAAATGACGGACGATTCGAACGCCGTAAACAGCGGCGGGTCGTAGTCCTTGCCGCCTCGGTCGAGCTCGACCACATCGCCGACAAGCGACGCACCTGCCGTATTTTGCGCATAGAGTTTCCATGATGCATTCGCAAAGTTCATCTCGACCCAAGCAAGCACGCCATCGCCGGCTCGGACATCGTAAAACGAATACCCTGCACCTTCGACGGGGTCCTCGATGAGCGTTGTGAGCGAACCGTCACCCAGGTTGAGCACACCGAGTGTGTTGGCATGCCGCGCCGATGCGGGCGCCATCATCGCCGCGGCGTAATCGCCGTCGCAGTAGTACAGCAGCGTACCCAGAGGCAATGTCCATGAAGCTGCAGGCTCGAGGTCGATTTCGACAGCCTCGTACTCATCCGTAATCGAGACGATTTTTGAGTCATCTTTGATAACCTGCGGCTCGCCGGCGGCATCGTCGCTGGTGCCCGTTTTTTTCGAGCATCCGGCAAGTACCGTGGCAGCGCCCGCGGCAGCTCCACCGAGCACAAAGCCGCGGCGCGATATTCCGTTCTTGATGTGGTCGGCGATACCCATTAGGCGATCTCGGCGCGAGCGGCCTCGATAGCGCGGGTAAGCTGGTCGGCGCAGGAGGTCTTTTTCATACCGCAGGTATTACCGGCGAGAACCTCGATTACGCGATCGGCAGGAGCACCCTCAACCAGCTTGGAGATAGCCTTGAGATTGCCGTCGCAGCCGCCGGTAAACTCAACGCCCACCACCTTGTTGCCGTCATCGGAAAGGTCAAGGTGGATATTGCGAGAACATACACCCTGAGGCTTGTAGTCAAAACTAATCATTGAGATCCCCTCTCAGAAAGAAATTTCAGACGTCTATTATCCCCGCCTGGGCCGACTTATTATCGTAAGCACCGATTCAACATCCTACGATGCATGGACTGGTGGGGATAAGATTAGCAGTCCGCACCCTGTGCGTGGACCATGCGCTTCTCCCGATACATATTGTGGTCGGCGACACGATATACATCGGCCAGCGTATTTCCAGCCGTCTCGACGGTCGCCACGCCAATCGATGCGCTGACTGTCAGGGCCTCATCGCTTACCGCGGCAAGACCGAGACGAAGATCCTGTTCCAGCCCGAGCGCAGACTCATTGTCAGCATGGGGACAAACCAGCAAAAACTCGTCGCCGCCAACGCGCATCGGCAGGTAATCCGCACCAGCCACCCGCCGCAGCACGGACGCCGTCCGTCGCAGCAGTTCATCCCCCATCTCGTGACCGTAGATGTCGTTGGTCCACTTGAGATAATTGCAGTCCAGCATAATCACGCTCACTGGCAAGCCCTCGTTTACCAGGCTATCTCCACGCGATTCAAGATAGTTGCGGTTGCGAAGCCCCGTCAGTTTGTCTTGGTATGACAGCTCCTCGGCATGCTTGACCATCGATATGTTGTGCGTCGCCACGACGACCGACTCCAGCCGGCCTTGCTCATCGCGATGCTGGGGGACAACCTGTAGCGAGTACCAAGCGCCTCGACAATCTCGCACCTCGGCAGCCAAGTACGGTACGCCCTCCATACGTTCACGAAGCGTACTTATATCTACGAGTCCCACAACCGCTTCGCGGCTTTCGGGGCTCACGATATCCCGGCAGACCGTGTCCATAAAGTCATATGCCTCGTTGTGCTCGGAAAATATCTTCGCTATCGCCGGCGACATATTGATTCCCTCGATCTCAAGGGTGTCGAGATGCAAAAGGAAGGTCGAATCGTAGATGGCGCTTATGGCATTGATAATGCCGAGCTGTTTATCTTTTTCGACCAAATTGCGGTGGTCAACGATATTCCGAGCCAACAGCACCACGACCCAAAACGCAAGGCACACCAAAACGCCGACGGCGACAAATGAAATCCTGTCAGACATGACCTCAGATTTGGGATATAGCGCAAACAGGCGGTAGTCCTTATATGCCGCACGCACGGCGTACCATTTGTCTCCTCGATATTCGATGGGCGTCAGGCCGTCGTCTTTCCACTCAACCCCTGCGCTGGTGAGGAGTCGGGCGAGCGACATGTCAGCATCGGCACTGTTGGATGAGACAATCTCCGCATCCTCCATAACAAGCACCGTGGGACCCTGGTGGAAGGTGCTGTTCGAAAGCACGTCGGCTATGGCATATGAATAGTCGTCCGCCGTGTCGGGAACAAATGAGCGGTATGCCAGGGCAACGCCGTCGCCATACGGAACAGCACAGACGGCAAAAACAACACCACGGCGCTCGACGACAGTTGAGTAGGTCACTTTGGAACCTTGATACATCGATGCGACCGGCGAACAGGCCAGCTCCTCTCGCCACAACATGAGCGGATCGCGACCATCGATGTCGTAGTGGGCAGCCATATGACCATCGGAGTCCATGACCATCAACCCCGAAAGGTTCTCGGCATGGACAAATTGCTCGATAAGGTCGTTGTTAACCTCAACGCGATCAGAGGACAGGAACGTCGCAAACGATTCGACCGCGGCGAGCAAATCGTGCGTCTCCTCGGCTTTTCTCCCCTGTTCGTAGCGGTCATATTTTTCGCAAGCGTTTTCCAAAAACACCATGGTTTCTTGGCCAAACCCAAGCGTTTTTTCGAGGCAGCGATGGGCTCCAACCGTATACAACAGGCCTAACAAGACAGCGCTGACAATAACGCCGACAGCTATGACGGTCAGAGTCTTTCGACGCAAGCGGTGCTCATCATTTGTCATGGATTTGCTCCTTGCCCGCCCGTCATCGCTCCTGTCTTGTAATTGCCCACAATACGGTCAATCGTGCCATCTCGATCCATGGCAAACAATGCAGTATTGAGATCCTTTACGATCGGTCCTTCATAGCTGTCATCAAACGCGACGCCCAGATCGACCGTCATAATGTTGTCGGCGAACACGCGGTAAAGGCCGGGATACTGGGCGACAAGTCGGTCAAGCGGCTGAACGTCCGCCATCCAACAGTCGACATACCCTTTGGCGAGGGCGGCTTTGCAGAGCTCGGCAGAACCATACGATTTGATTTGCACGTCCGGCGAAATTTCCAGATCCCCTGCGAGCAATCGGCGTTCGCTCACCGAACCCGCAATCACCGCGATGGTCTTGCTTCCATCGAGATGCGCCAAGGAATTGATGCCACTCGTTTTCTTGGCGGCAACCGAGACCGTCACGGTTAGATACGGCTCGGTCCAGTAATACTTATCCTCGCGATAACAGGGAGAATAATCACACCACAGGCAATCGATATCACCGTTTTTGAGCAGCCGGTCGCGATCGTTCCAGTCAATATCGACAAACTGTGGCTTGATCCCCGCGCGCTTGCAGGCCTCGCGGGCGATGTCGATATCGATTCCGGCGTAATCGCCCGTGGTATCGATATACACATAGGGGTCGTTATCCGTAACGCCGATTTTGAGTACCGGGAGATCTTTGTCGGCTTCATTCGAGGAGGAAGAACTGCTTCGAACGGTATACGTCAGGGCGCCCGCACAGGCGGCAACAAGGAGCATGAGTGCAAACGAGACGGTGGCGGCTCGCTTGATACGTCCGGGCACAAGCCTCCCTTCATCGAAACAGCAGCCGGATTTCATTGTATACCCGGGGCTGATGCGGCGATAAAAATGCGCCTCACCCAAGATGGGCAAGGCGCCAAAGGTTGAAATGCATCCGCAAGCGGTCGAATTAGGTTAACCCTACTCGAAGCTCAACTGCTCCAGGCGATCGAAGACCGTGTCGATACGGGTGAGGAAGTCCCACGGATCGAAGATCTCGTCGAGCTTCTCCTGGCTGACGGTGCAGCGCGGATCGGCCTCGAGACGCTCCTTAAAGGTGGGGCCGGAGACACAGTCCTGCACCTCGTGCCAGGTGGCCATGGCGTTTTCCTGCACGATAGCATAGGCATCCTCGCGGGTGATGCCCGTATCGACGAGGGCAAGCAGCACCTTGGAGGAGAAGATGAGGCCGCGGGTCTTGTTGAGATTGGCCATCATGCGGGCCGGATACAGCTGCAGGCCGTCGATAACGCGAATGAGGCACTGGAACATGTGGTCGAGCGCGATGAAGCTATCGGCCTGGGCGACACGCTCGGCGGAAGAGTGCGAAATGTCGCGCTCGTGCCACAGGGCAACGTTGTCAAAGGCGACCTGAGCGTTGGACTTCACGACGCGCGACAGGCCGCAGACCTTCTCCATGGTGATCGGGTTGCGCTTGTGCGGCATGGCGGAGCTGCCCTTTTGACCCTTGCGGAACGGCTCCTCGGCCTCGAGTGTATCGGTCTTCTGCAGATTGCGAACCTCGGTAGCGATGCGCTCGCAGGTGGCTGCCGTGGTGGCAAGGACGCCGGCGAGGTAGGCGTGATGGTCGCGGCTGATGACCTGCGTGGACAGCGGGTCGTGAACCAGACCCAGGTGCTCGCAGACGTACTCCTCGACGAACGGCTCGATGGAGCTGTAGGTGCCGACAGCACCCGAAATGGCACCGAAGGCAACGTTCTTGCGGGCATCCTCGAGACGGTCCAGATCGCGCTTGAGCTCCCAGGCCCAAGAGCCGAACTTCATACCGAAGGTCATCGGCTCGGCGTGGATGCCATGAGTACGGCCGGCACAGAGTGTGTTGCGCTCCTCGAAGGCACGACGCTTGCAGATCTCGCCGAGCTTCTTGACGTCCTCGATGATCAGGTCACAGGCCTGGGTGAGCTGGTAGCACAGAGCCGTATCGCCCAGGTCGGAACTGGTCATGCCGTAGTGGACCCAGCGGCTGGGCTTGGGGTCGCCCTCGGGAACATCGGCGTCGATGTACTCCTTCATGTTGGTCAGGAAAGCAATAACGTCGTGGCGCGTGACTTCCTCGATCTCATCGACCTTTGCCTTCTCAAAGTTAGCGTGATCGCGGATCCACTGGGCTTCGTCTTTAGAAATACCGATCTTGCCGAGCTCCGCCTGGGCCTCGCAGGCCAGGACCTCGATCTCCTGCCAAATGGCGTACTTGTTCTCGAGGGAGAAGATGTGTCCCATCTCCGGGCGAGTATAGCGATCGATCATAGCGGCTCCTTTTTGGTTATTGGCACGTTGGTCGTAACTTAACCATTGTACCGTGCGTAGGTGCAAGTATGGGCAGCAGGCATTAACCTAACATTTTGCCGCAAGAGCGGTCATGGGGACGTCTGCGCATTTGCTTCGCAAATCCGCACCAGCCGCGGTCGCCGGACCCGGTCCGCGCGCATGCACGGGCAAAGCGGGTTGGACCCGACGTTCCCGAGGTCCCCCGTGCCCGGTGGAGCGGGCAACGGGACGTCCGCGTATTTGCTTCGCAAATCCGCACCGGCTTCAGGCACCTGTCGGCGCCTTCGCCTGCTCGCTATAAACGCTTCGCGTTTGCTTTACGCTCGCACCCTGGCGGGTTCGAGTCCCGGCACTTTATTAAAAAAAGCACGGCACCGTGATGGTGCCGTGCTCATGCTTTTAACTGGAGCGGGCAACGGGACTCGAACCCGCGAGTGTCAGCTTGGGAAGCTGATGCCTTACCACTTGGCGATGCCCGCATATGTGGGGGATAGTATAACGCGGTTGTCTTGTTCTATACAAGGGTGACGATGCTTGTTTTAGCTGTGGAGAATCGTCCTAAAAATAGACCAATTGTGGAGACAGGGACCTGTACGTTCTTCTATTTACCGTTGTCTACCTGCAGATTTATTCCAATGTCTTTCGCAGGCGCCATTTATCAGATATCGGGCAAGCGTTTGGTCAGGTTCCGGTACTTACCCGCATGAACCTTGGGGGTAGCCTCATCCTACGCGCCGCGGCCCCCCATGCGGCGCACGAGGGATAAGGAGCAGCCATGTCCAACACACCCACGCACTCTGTCCACAGCGCAATCACAGCAGGATCGCTGCTCCTAGTCCTCTTTTTACTTTTAGGCTGCATGACACCGGATGCCGCGCTCGCCGTCGACGGTTACGAATCGCTCGGATTCCGCACTATCAGCAATGAATGCGGTCCTTTTGGAGTTGGCAAATACGAGGCACAGGATTCTTCGATTGCCTATTGCATGAACCAGGAGCGCTTTGGCCCCAGCACGCCGGGCGGCCCCTGGCTCACCTACAATCAGGGCTGGGTATGGCTCGAAGACGAATTCGCGGCCATCATCTGCCATGGCTACCCCACTGCCACATCCTTTGGCGGGCATAACCTATCCCCCGATCGAGCACGTGCCGCAACCCAACTTGCCGTCTGGATGCTCAACGGCACCACCCATACCGACGGATCATTCTCATATACAACCGCTCAGGGCGTCACGAAGAGCGGAAACTTTTCCGGCGACAATGAGGTCGTTGCCGCAGCGCGCTGGCTCCACGACAGCGCCAAGTCGGGAGGCATTAAAGCCGCACCGCATCGCGCGCGGCGCTATTTGGGAACTGTGTCGGGCGGCAGCAAGCGTCAAGACATGCTCTACGTGCTCCCGGCCGTCTCCGTATCCTTCCAAAAACAGTCAGCCAACGCCGCCATCACCAGCGAAAACGATACCTACAGGCTCGACGGAGCGAGGTTCGACATCTATGAGAGCGCCAGCGACAAGCGTGTCGGCAGCATCCAGATGGACAGCAGCGGTCGCGCACAGGCGACACTTTTGCCCAACACAGCATATTATCTGGTCGAAACCAAAGCTCCAGCGGGTTATATCCCCAGGAGTGACCGCATCGCCTTTTCCACCGGCAATGACGGCGGGAATGTCGTCATCGATGAGCAGCCCGGTACCATTACCCTGCGCATCGCAAAGGCCGATGCCGCGACAGGGGCAGGTCCTCAAGTCGGTGCGTCGCTTGCCGGCGCTGAGTTCACCTGCGTCTCACAGTCTACCCCGGGCTGGACGCGCACCCTCACGACGGATGAGGACGGCCGGGCAACACTTACCGACATCCCCCTGGGCACCCTTACCATCTACGAGTCGAGAGCTCCCGAGGGCTATATGCCCTCCGATGAAACCTGGAGCTATACCATCGGCGCCGACCAGCTCGGAGACGTGGGCGTCGTTGAGCTCGAGCGTCGCATCCCCAACATCCCCATTGCTTTTGACCTCGAGATTTCAAAGTTCAAGGACTGCGGTAATAGCGATGGGTCTGGTATAGAGCAGCCGGCGGAAGGCGTGGTCTTTGAAGTGGTAAGCAACACTTCGCAGCAGGTTGTTGGAACGCTGACCACCAATATCTACGGCTTCGCATCAACCAAAGACCAGGCTGGAGCATGGTTTGGCGCAGGAGAGCGCCCCGATGGCGTCAGCGGAACCATACCGTATGACCGTGCCGGCTACACCATTCGCGAGGTTGTCGACACTGTGCCCGACGGCTTTAAGCAGGCAGGGGAATGGACTGTCACGGCAGAGCAGATCACGGACGGCGCAGAACTTCAGTACATCGTAGACAACCACGCCCTGTCGACACATCTTCAAATCGTGAAGCGCGATGCTCAGACCGGCAACGTCGTACCACGCGCCGGGTTCACCTTTCAGCTGCTCAATGGCGAGCGTGAGCCCATCTCGCAAACATCATGGCATCCCGCCCATACCGTTATGAATACCTTTACGACCGATGGAACCGGCACCGTCACCCTGCCCGAATCGCTTAACCCGGGCACGTATTACATACGAGAGACTTCCGCCAAGGAACCGTATCTTGTTGGAGAAGATCTGGAGATAACGATTCCCGCCGACATGAACTTAACGCCCGTCGCGGTCGCCTCGTTTTACGACGACGCGGCAACAGGAAGCATCGAGATCGTTAAGAACGATGCCGTAGGCGGGCACGCCCTTGCCGGTGCTGTTTTTGATATCCGCGCCGTGGGCGATATCGTGCGCCCCGACGGCAGCATTGTTGCCCTGGACGGCGAAACCGTCACCACCATCACGACCGACGAGCGGGGATTTGCGTGCGCGAATCATCTTTCACTGGGGTGCGGAACCGCCAACTATGAGGTTATTGAGGTACAGGCACCCGAAGGATACCTGCTCGACCAAAGTGCTCACGCCGTCGAGCTGTCATATGCCGACCAGAAAACACCCGTGATCAATGCGCACCTCGACGTTTCTAACGACTACACCAAAATCGACATCACCAAATTCGATCTGACCGGCAAACAAGAAGTGGAAGGCGCCAGGCTCTCCCTCCACGGTGCCGACGGAACCGAAATTGACGCCTGGACCTCCTCTGACAAGCCGCATCGCATCGAGCATCTTTTACCCGGCACCTACACCCTGCGCGAAGTGATGTCCCCGCGCACCTACGACCTTGCTCAAGACATGACGTTTGAAATTAAAGCTACCGGAGAAGTGCAGACGGTGACCATGAAGGACACACCCATCGAGATCGAGGGTAGAGTCGACAAACGGCAAGAGATTGCCCGCCCTATCGGTAAGGGTCTCGTCGCCAACGGCGATGGCAAAAACCGGGCCGTGGCACAATCCGATACAAACGGTTCCTTCTCCTATACGCTCGATGCTAAAAATGAGTCGAATACCTGGGTTGATGAATTCACCATCACCGACGATCTCGAATGCGCCAAGGACGGCACTGCCAGACTCATCGCCATCGAAACCCCTGTCGCGGCCGGGGACTTCGACGGTCTTTGCAACGTGTGGTATCGAACGTCTCCAGTGGGAGGTATCGATACGGGCGAACAAGCCAATGCAACGCTCAGCGACGGGCATGACAACCCCTGGCTCGAAACCGACGAGGTCAAAAAGCTCTTAGGCGACGATGTGCGTCTCGTCGATTACGACGGGTGGCACCTATGGAAAGCAGATATCTCGACGGCAGAGTCCATCACGCTCGATACGAAAGAGATTGATCTTACAGACGACGCCGTCATCACGGGCATCCGTTTTGAATACGGTGCGGTAGCCGCCGACTTTACAACCAGAAGTGAGGCGGGCTCTTGGACCCGAGATGACCTTAAAGACGAACATGACGATCTTGACGATGCCAAGGCGGCCCTTAGCTCGGATGCCCGAGGCGCAGTCGTGCATATGCAGGCAACATCGTCCTATACGCCCCAAACCGCACTTGCCAACAGCGCACGCGTCGATCTTTGCCGCAACGGCGGTGGCGATAAACTCGAGGCGCATGATGAGGACCGCGTCATCCAACGATGCGCCCTGCCTCAGAACCTGCCGGCAACGGGATCTGTTGCCGCCGCCGCATGCATCACCGCACTCCTGACCTCGGGCACTGCAGCCATATGGTTCGCTCGCCTTAGGTCAGCCACAAAGAAGCGCTAGCAAAATGAAAAGGCGGGCGAGCCTGTCTCCCGGCTCGCCCGCCTTGGGCATAAACGATGAATCGGCTATTCAGCAGATGACGAACCGCCATCGATGGCTGCCTGATCGGACTCGGAAATACCGTCGGCACCCAAGCTTTGCTCTTGCTCTACCTCTTCGCTCATTGTCGTCTCGGGTGTCGAACCCTTAACGCCGACGACATATGCGGCCCCAAAACCCAATGCGATTGCGATCAGGGTCAAAATCAGATAGATGGGCCAATGGCGCTTGATGTACGAAAACACGCTGACTCCTTACGGGTCTGTCTACGAACGACGAATGACCTCGGTCACAACCTCGGACACCGTAGCGATATTTGTCGGATTAACGTTGTACGGCAGATCGTCCTCGGTGTAAGCACACGCCAAACGTGGGCCATCAACGCCGGCAATCGTAAGGGCGCGACGGCTCGCCTCGAGCGCAGCATAAGCATCGGTCTTGGCATAGGGCATCTCAAATGCACCGCAATCAACATGGAACGACTTGCACACTTTATTGACCAGGTTCATGATGCGTCGGTCACCCTTGAGCAACTGCTGCTCGCCCTCGACCGTTACCACCGAAAGCCTGCCGGCACCGATAGACTCGAGGTTGATGAAGAACACACCGCGGAGCTTGTCACGATGCGAGGCCAAAAACGCCCTCATGCCGGCGCCGTCGCAGTCGGACGCGCCCGTTGCGACGAACCAGATATCGTGGCCGAGCAGCTCATCGTCACCCATGGAGGCAACGGCCGAGAGCATATCCTCGGCAGAAGCACCATCGGAGGAGGTGGCGCCGCCCTTCCAACCGTCATCGTCATCCTCGAAGTTATCCCACGAGCCGATACCGCGACCAGACTTCTTGGCGTCGTAATCATCCTCGACGCCAAGCCAATCGCTCATGCTGTCCTGCTCGTTTTTCTTTTTTCGACCGAACAAGCCACCCAGGCCACGTTTCTGCGGCTTGGCGCCCGTCGAAGCAGGAGCCGAGATGGTCTCGAGCGGCTGTGCGCCCGAGGAGATGGGCATGGGGGCCGCGACCGGTGCCGATGTGGGCTCGGGGCCCTGCGCCGTCGCAAAGGGGTCATTTGTCTGTGCCGAAGGATCGGGAAGATCGAACAGCGATGTGCGGGATGCGACGTTGGCCTGTTGCATCGAAGGCAGCGACGGATCGGGGACCGAGGCCAGCGGCGACGAAGAGGGCGCAGGCGCGGAGGCCGGATCGGGGATATTCATTTGCTGGCGCGGAGGCACCTGAGACGAAATCTGCGCCATGAGGGAGTCAACTGTCTCGTCCTGCGTGGGAGCGACGTTGGCCACCGTGGCACCGGGGTCGCTCGGCGCGGGCATGGTAAAGATCTGCGTAGAATAAGGCCTGGACTCATCCGTCTTGGGAGCCCCGTCAACCGCAGGGGACTCCTGCTCCATAGCAGGAGCCTCGACTTGCTCGGGCGCGCTGGCCTCAACGGAATCGGCCTCGTCGACAACCGAATCATCGGCGGCGTCCTGGGCATCATCGGGGATGGGAAGGGGCTCGGCAATTGCGGTGCCCTGCTTCTCAAGCGTCATCGTGGCATCAAATGACATGGTGCCATCGACCGGCTGTTGCGCCTCAAAGGACGTCGTAGCCTCGGCAACGTCGGCGGATGTCGGCTGCGGAGCCTCGAAGGACGTCGTGGCGTCGGCGACATCGACAGGCTCCGGCTGCTCGGCCTCGCTCTGCTCGAACTCCTGTGCCGCACGCTCGCGCTCGACCTCGGCGGCCTGCTGCTGGGCGATGGCCTCCCGTTCGGCGGCCTCGCGGGCGGCGGCGCGCTTTTCCTCAAAGTCGTCGACGAACTTCTTGCCCTTCGCGAGGGCGCCCTTAAAGAAGCTAGAAGCGCTGGCACCAATCGAGGAGAACGCGGAAGCGATATCGGCATGGGGCATTGTCGAGGGAAGCTCGGCCGAGAAATCGGTGTCGCTCTCATAGGACACGCGCTGCGGATACTCGTCGTAGTCTTCGTCGGCGATCTCGTCTTCAACCTGTGCCGGAGCGGCAGGCGCCAGGATATCCAGACCGGCTGCAGAATCGAGCGCGGGCTTTGCGTCAGACTCCGCGGCAGCAACAGAGGCAGTGACCGGCTCGGCGGGAGCAACAGCTGTATTGGCCGCGGGCGCAGGCTCCTGTGCAACGGGAGCAGGCTCCGGCTCAAACGTCGGCTCCTCGCCCTCTTCGTAATCGAGCGTACAGGACTCGGGAAGCATTCCCAGGGCACGGATGGCATCCGAGCCAAACCGGATGTTGCCGGCGGCATTGCGATAAAGCTTGGGCTCGGGCTCGGCCTGCTCGGCCGCGGCAGGCTCCTCTGCCGACTCGGCAGCGGACTCGTCTGCAACGGGCTCCTCGGCCGGAATATCTTGGACCTGGGACTCGGGTGTGATGACGCCAATCAGGGTCTCGTCGGCAGAAGCACCTTCGAATCCATCGATTTGCTCATCAAAAGCCTCGCCCTGCTCACCCTCGGGAGCGACCGGCTGGCCATACTCATCCTCGGTATAGGCAGGCTCTTCGTACTCGATGGTATTGCCGTAATCGTTTTGCTGCTGGGCCGCGGCGTACTCGGCTGCCGCGCGCGCCATCTCCTCGGCGCGACGCTTCTGCTCGCCAAAATACGTGTCAAACGGAATATCGTCGGGGAACTCGTTCTCGCCCTGATAGGGGGCGACGTTATCCATGACACCCAGCATGGCGGCAACAGAGGACTTGTTGCAAACCGAGCCGGACGTGTAGGGAAGGACAAAACGATTGGAAATGATATTGGCGGCATTGGCGAGCGCCACGAGGGAGGCAAGGATCGCGACAATCCACAGCAGGACCTTCAACGCGCCGGGAAGCGGCAAGATGCGCAGGATGGCAATAGCCGCGGGAGCAATCGTGGCAATCGGGAGCAATTTGGCGATCAGCGCTCGGTACGGCGCATAGGGCTCGCGAGCGAGCAGTTCGGCGCGCGGGGAGTCATAGTGCGCGACGACGACAACCGGGCGATTGCGCGGAGAGGCAAGCGGGCCCGACGCCTTGTGGTAGGCGATGACGTTTTGGCTCACGCCCGTCTTGCCCAGGCGCGAGATCACGGGGCGCCCGGTTCGCTCGAGCACATAGAGCACGGCTCCGACAATGGCCAACAGGGTGCCGACTAAGCCGATACCGCCGCCGATGCCCATAAGCAGGGCACCGGCAAATGCCAGAATGCCCGTAACGGCAAACGCCATCCTGCTCGGTGCGGGAGCATTAAACTCCTGCACTTCGGGATCAAAGCCGTGGTTGCGGAAAATTTGAGCGATATCTTCGGCGGCCAAGCGCTCTTCTTCGCTGCACGCCGGCGTGATGCCAGTGTTCTGCAGCAGGTGGTTAATATAGTTCTGGGTGTTCGCCATATGCGCTCCACATCCATAATCCGACAAATAGGCCCAATGTATGCACATTAGAACCGTATATAGTCGAAAGTATACCCCGAGCGGGCGCAAACGGCCGAATTCTGGGCATCTTAACGCCCCAAGCGGACAAGGATATAGCCTAATCTCCATATCGGACTAAAATCATGGCATCAAACACCTTCCCATGCGAGGATTCTATGACGGCAAGCGATACAACCGTAACGAATAAAAATGGGGCGCCGGAACCCGGTTTCGACAAGACCGCCCAGCGCATCCTCAATCTGTTCTTTGTCCTCAACAGCTCTCCCGAGCCATTGACCACAGAGCAAATTGTCCTGGATTCCGATCTTGGCTATGGGTCGGGCAATATCGACTCGGACAAGCGCAAGTTTCGCCGCGATCGCGAAAAACTCCTCGAACGCGGAATCACGATCAAGGAAGTTCGCGCAGCAGGCGCCCAAGAAACCGAAGAAAGCGCGTGGACCATCGATCGCGAGCACACGTTTGCGGCCGGTGCCCTCATCACCGCAGACGACGCGGACATCTTGCTCGACGCTATCGACCAGACCCTTGCGACCGGTTCGGCCGCGTTTGCCACGCCGCTTGCAGACATACGCTCCAAGATCGCCTACCTCACCGGCGCATCGACCGCAGAAGAGCCTCCCGCCCGTCGCTTACCCGCCGTCGATGCGGTGTGGAGCGCTTTCGCCGAACGCTGCGCACTGCGCTTTTTGTATCAAAACGGGCACGGGGAGCAAAAAGAGCGCACCGTCTGCGTATACGGCATGTTTGAGCACGAGGGTGTGGCGTATTTTTGCGGACTCGACAACGCCACCGATGAAATCAGGACGTTTCGCTGCGACCGTATCGTTCGCGCATGGCGCCCCTCGAAGGCCTACTCCATCCCCGCCGACTTTAACCTGAACGATCGCCTGTTCTTCGAGTTTGATTTTGCCGATTGCAAGCCCGTTATGGCGACCTTTTCGTTTGCCCCGCAAGCCCAGGCCGACATGGTCAGCGGCCTAACGCGCGGTCGCGGGGAGCTCACGCACACCGAAGAGGGTTGGACCTGGACCGTCGGCGTGCGCGACCTTAATGCCGCTGCCTCGTTTTGTATGGAGCACGCCATGGACGGCATGAGACCCGTTGCCCCCGATGCACTTAAACTGGCGTGGAACCACCTCATCGAAAGGACGGTGCACGAGCATGCCCGCGCGTAAACTCACCAGCGAGCAAAGGCTCTCGCGTGCGATTGACATCATGGAGGCCCTCTACGCTGCCGGTGAGACCGGTATGACACGAGGGGATATCTGCAGCCGTTTTGATATCACGGGTGCGGCGCTCGACGAAATTATCGATATCGTCTCAACCCTCGCTGACCGTGAGTCGGGCGCACGCATCATCTGCGAACGCCACAGCGAGTGCATCATCCTGACAGGCGATGCGGGGCGTGTGCTGCCCTTGCGCCTAAGTGCCGCCGAAGGTGCCGTGCTCAACCACGAACTCGAATCGATGGGAATCGACTCTCGGGCAGCAGAGCGTATCCGACACGCCCTCCTACCCGAGAAACTCGGCTACAACCAGCGCGTCGTCGATACCGTTGCCCGAGGATCGCACTGGCAACAGCTGAACTGCGCGATTCAAGACGGCGTTCGATGCCGCATCATCTACCGTTCGATGGACGACGCACAGCCGCGCGAGCGCCTCATCGACCCCCTGCGCATCGCGACACATGGTGATCAAACCTATCTGATTGCCTGGGATGTCGAAGTTGATGGGCAGCGCTCCTATCGCATGGACAAAATCGAGGGCCTTGCCCTTACCGACGATTCCGTGGAGCGCCACGCGCCCGCGTCCGCGTCCCTCCACGAATCCCTTTCCCAGGCGGAGCAGAGCACAAAACTCCTCATGACGCTCGACATGGCAGAGCATCTAGACTGGGCCGGCATCATGTCGATTGAGCCAAACGGGGCAGACATGGCAACGGTGACCGTGCGTTATGGGTCAGAGCACTGGCTGTTCTGTCAGGTAATCGCAGCGGGCGGAGCTATCCGCATACTGGATGACCCCGCCCAGGCAAAGCGTCTATGCGATATGGCGAAGAGCCTGGCCTGCCCGCTTTAACGGCGTCGCTCGTGGCGTGCACGCCACAGCTGCAAATAATGACCGATCTGCGCCGACTCGATACGCTGGTAGGAAGTCGTGGGCAGCGACGTCAAGAACTTCTTACCGTAGCCCTTTGTCACCAAGCGCGGATCTGCCAAGATGAGCACGCCGCAATCAGTCGACGAGCGGATGAGACGGCCGGCGGCCTGCTTGACTTCGAGCACCGCCTCGGGCAGCGAGTAGCGCGCCCAAGCGCGGTCCTCGCGCAGGTTGCGCTCACACGAAAGAGGATCCGTGGGGCTCGAGAACGGCAGCTTGGGGATAATGACGCAACGCAGTGTCTCGCCGCTGGCGTCAAAGCCCTCCCAAAAGGCCTTGAGCGCAAAGAGCGATGAAGTCGGCTCGTTGATAAACCGATCGCGCAGACGACGTGGGGACGAGTTACGTTGCTGGCAATTGAGCTCCAGACCCGCTCGCGCCAATTTGGGCTCGACACGGGCATACAGATCCTCCATATCGCGCCTGTTAGTGAAGAGCGTGAGCACCGATCCACCCATGGCGAGATGGGCATCGACCAGCACGCACTCGAGCGCCGACAGATAGCGCTCACGATCGCGCGGATCGGGAATGTCCCCCGCCACGACCACGGCCATATTCGAGTCAAAGTCATAGCTCGAATCCAGGTGCAGCGATGAGGATGTCGACGCACCGATGCGATCGAGGCCGACGGCATGGTTGAAATGCTCAAAGCTCTTGGACACCGTCATGGTCGCCGAAGCGAAGATGGCCGTGTGCACCTCGGGCAACCACTCGTTCGCCAGGGCCTCGCCGATATCGATGCGCTCGGCGGTCATAGACTCCCCGCCCGCACGCAGCCGACGGTTAACCTGCAGCGAGTACACGTAGTGCTCATCCGTGCCTTCAATGATGAGCTTGAGATTCTCGACCAACTCGTGCAGACGGCGCGAAATGTCGCCCAGGTCGACGACGACCTCGGGCTTATCGGCAGCGACAGCTTGCACCAGCGCGTCTACGCTTTTATCCGCCTGGTCCAGTGCATCAATTGCGGTATAGGCCGACTGCAAAAAATCGTGCCAGTCATCCGACTCGCGCAGCTCGGGGCCAATCCACAGATTCGCGTTGTCATAACCCCCGCGGGCACGGCGGCCAAGCTCGCGCACGCCATCGAACACATCGGCAATCGCCATGCTCGCGCGGGCAACCGTCGACGTTGCTTTGGCGGTGAGTCCCAGGTAGAGCGTGGAGCCCTCGGAAGTGGCCAGGTCACGGGAAACCTGACTCAGCGCGCCGGCACTCGACCCACCCAAGCGCTCAAACAGCACGCGCGACTCATCTGCCGAAACCACGCGCGCCCATTGGCGACGAGCCTCGCGCTCGATGGAATGGGCCTCGTCGACCACCCAGTGACGAATCGGAGGCAAAATCCTTCCCTCGGCGGCCACGTTGCGGAACAGCAGGGAATGGTTGGTGACCACCACGTCGGCATGTGCCGCACGGCGGCGCGCCCCGTGGACCAGGCATTTGTCAGGGAAGAACGGACACAGACGACGAGCACACTCGCGCGAAGCCGTCGTAAAGTCGGGACGGTTGACGCTGCGCCAGCGAATGCCGAGTGAATCGAGGTCGCCATCGGCAGATTGGCACACATACGCCATGATCACCGCAACCGCCGTGAGCGTGTCAGCAGGATCGCGCTTGGTGGTGATCTCAATCTGACTGCGGCTCATGCGCTCGAGCTTGCGCAGACACGGATAGTGGTCATAGCCCTTGAGCGCACAAAATGACAGGCCCCCGTCCAGCTGTTCGGCGAGCTTTGGCAGCTCATGGTACATAAGCTGGTCGGCAAGATTATTCGATTTGGTCGCGATGCCGACGGTAATGTTGTTTCGGCGGGCGGCCTCGGCGAAGGGCACGAGATAGGCCATCGACTTACCGACGCCCGTGCCCGCCTCGATCACGCGATGGGTACCCGTGACCAGCGCATCGCGCACCTCAACCGCCATCGCGATCTGCTCGTCGCGCGGCTCATAGGTGGGATACATGCGATTGACCAGGCCGCCGGGGGCGTAATCTGCCTCGATCTCTTCACGGCTCGGCATCTTAAGGACCAGCAGCTCGTCCGCATCAACGCGATCGCCTGCGCGATCGGCCTTGAGCACATCGGCACGAGCGGCGCTGAGCGAAAATATCGAACCCGGGTTCTGGCCAGCCAAAAAAGAAAAAATGGGGCGATAGGACCAAGGCACGTCCGCGTGCATGTCCGCCAAGCGCGCCATAAGGCCCGAAGGTAGGTCGGTAAGTGCGACCAACAGCACGCGCCACACACCGCACAGGGCATCAACGTCTGCGTTCGCACGGTGCGATACCGAATCGCACCCAAACAACTCGGCCATAAAGGACAGTTTGTGCGATGTCAGGCGCGGAAGCGCAATGCGCGATAGCGCCAGCGAATCGATCCAGATATGACTCACGTTGACGCCGCCCTTGACCGATTCGATGAACGACCGGTCAAACGTGGCGTTATGCGCGATAACAGGACAGCCGCCCACGAAGTCGGCGAGCGCCGCGACGGCCTCGACGGCCGACGGGGCATCTGCCACATCGGCGTTCGTAATGCTCGTGAGCTCGGTAATCTCTACAGGGATCAGCTGCTTGGGATGCACGAACGTATCAAAGCGGTCAATGATCTCGCGGCCCGAAAGGCGGGCCGCGGAAATCTCAATTAACTCGTTGTCCTGCACCGAAAGACCCGTGGTCTCGGTATCGAGGACGATTACGTCCTCCTCGATGAGGCCAAACGATTGCGTCTTAGCGCGCTCGGCGAGCGTGGCATAAGAATCGATGACAAACTGCGGCGTTCCAGGAGATACGGCGTCCTCGATTAGCATGCAACGCCCGCCCGGCGGAGACCCATACGGATCAGGCTGTCGCACACCTGCGGGAACGTCATGTCGTCGGTATGGCGAATCTCATCGGGATACAGCGACGTATCGGTCATGCCGGGAATGGTGTTGGTCTCGAGAATGACAGGGCCGTCCTCGCTCACGATAAAATCGCTGCGCGAAACGCCCAGACAGCCGAGGGCCTTATGGGCCGCACAGGCAAGTTCCTGGGCACGCGCATAGTTTTCGGGCGAAATCTGCGCCGGAATGCGGTGGATGTCTGTGGGGTCGACGTACTTCACATCCAGGTCGTAGAACTCGCAGTCCTCAGGCTTGCGAATCTCCACAATCGGCAGCGCGCGCACGTCGTCCTCGCCGTACACGCCCACAGTGATCTCGGTTCCCTCGATGCACTTTTCGACCAGCACTTTATCGCCGTACTCAAAAGCCTTGGCGATTGCCGCCGGCAGCTCTGAGGGCTCGTGAACGAGCGAAATGCCGTAGCTGGAGCCGTTGACGGCGGGCTTTACAAAGCACCGCTCGCCACAAATCTCGACGATACGATTGATATCGACCTCGTCGCCCGCCTCAAGCGCCAGGCCGGGGGCAATGGGGATGCCCGCCCTGGCATACAGAAGTTTTGAAACCTCTTTATCGGCGCCACATGCGCTGGCGAGCACGCCTGACGCCGTGTAGGGAATACCCAGCGTCTCCATGGCCCCCTGCATGGCGCCATCCTCACCGCCGGCGCCGTGCATGGCGATAAATGCCACGTCGAAGCCACCGGTCGCCATAGTCACCATAAAGTCATCGGCAGCGGCGTCGAGCAGCTCCACCGAGGTGTAGCCGGCCTCCTTCAGTGCCACCACGACATTCTTTCCCGAATTGAGCGAAATCTCGCGTTCGGCGGAATGGCCGCCCGCCAAGACCGCTACGTGCATGTTCTCTAGGCTTTTACCCGGCATGGGCAGACTCCTCCTCTATAATTCCTGCAGCTGATACCATATTGTAGCGATACCCTCTACGTTTCCCCAAAATCGAAAGGCTTCCATGAATCCCAGGACTAAATCTCAGGACATTCGCGACTTGAGCCAAAACGATATTCGCGAACTTGTCGCCGAACTCGGCCAACCCGCTTTTCGCGCAAAGCAGCTCATTGAATGGGTTTTTGAGAAGAACGTTTGTTCGTTTGATGACATGACTAACCTTCCCAAGGCCTTCCGCGAGCAGCTGAAGGAGACATTTGCCTTCGACACGCCGACCGAGCTCACCAAGCAGGTGTCTAAGGATGGCTCTCGTAAATACCTACTCGAGTACCACGACGGCATCTCCGTCGAGACCGTCGGCATGCCTCGTCGCAACAAGCTGTCTGTCTGTGTATCCACCCAAGCCGGCTGTGGCATGGGTTGCGCTTTTTGCGCTACCGGCCTGAACGGCCTCAAGCGCTCGCTGACCGCCCAGGAGATCGTTGACCAGGTACTCCACGTTTCCAACGACTTTGGTGAGCGCGCGACGAGCGTCGTGTTCATGGGCCAGGGTGAGCCTTTCGCCAACTACGACGAGGTCCTCAAGGCACTGCGTATTCTTAATGACACGGATGGAATCGGTATTGGAGCACGTCATCTCACTGTCTCCACCAGCGGCGTCATTCCTGGTATTCGCAAGTTTGCCGACGTTCCCGAGCAGTTCACGCTCGCCGTCTCGCTGCACTCTGCCATTCAGTCCACGCGCAATAAGCTCATGCCGGGCGTTAAGAAGTACACGCTTTTGCGCCTTCACGAGGCTCTTCAGCTCTACACCGAAAAGACCGGCCGCCGTCCGACATACGAATACGCCATGATCGAGGGCGTCAATGACACCAACCCCGAGATGCAGGCGCTCTGCGACTTCTGCGAGGGCACGCTGTGCCACGTCAACCTGATCCAGCTCAACGATATCGAAGGCAGTCCTCTCAAGCCGTCGCCGATTCATAAGGTTGAAGACCTTCAGCGTCGTCTTGAGTCCCGTGGCATTGAGACCACGATCCGTAACTCTCGTGGCAACGATATCGACGCTGCTTGCGGCCAGCTCAAGCAGCGCTTCAAGATTCAGAAGAACGCGTAGGGGAGACTAACCTAAACGTTTCATGTGAAACATCGAACGGCCCCGGTTGCCTAATTGCAACCGGGGCCGTTTCATATCTATCATTAATCTGTATGGCGCAGTTGTTCAACACTTTTTCGCAAGAAATAAGGGGTCCCCGTTCTGGCGTTCAGAGAAGGACCCCTTCAATAAAGGCTAGTAATTGTTAGGTACCTAAAAGCCTACATTTTCCCATTGATGATTAACCCAATCTTGATTAATCTTAGGATTCTTAGTTACCTGAGCTGTACGCATAGCGACATCCTCGGTCATAACATCCATTTTCTTTTTGGACGTATCGACGATATCTTGCGCTCCGCGAAGCAGACGACCACGTAATTCATCATCTGTAGCGACCTTAAATCCCGCAAACGCACCAACCGCTACAGTTGCAGCCAAAGCAAGAGCAGTCAGAACTTTACTCTTCATCCCGACCTCCCTGATCAAGTTGAATCATCTCGCCAAGAATGCGAGACAGCTCTTCCTCATCCTTAAACTCGATCTCGATCTTATTCTTGCCGCGCGAGCTCTTGACGCGAACGTTTGTGTTAAACACCTGACGCAGAACGCGTGCAGCTTTCTTAAAAGACTGAGGCGTTGCAGGGCGAGGTGTTTTAGGCGTCTCTCCGGCAGAAAACAGTGGAGCAAGATTTTCTGTCGCACGGACAGACAAACCCTCTGCAACAACTTTCTCTGCAAGTTTAATGCGCGCATCTTCATACGGAACAGCAAGAATTGCACGAGCATGACCAGCAGTCAGCTTGCCTTCGAAGATCATCTGCTGAACTACCTCTGGAAGATCAAGCAGGCGCAACGAATTGGTGATTGAGGAACGAGACTTGCTGACAGCCTTTGACAAGGCTTCTTGAGTCATACCACTCGCATCGATGAGCTGTCGATATCCCTTTGCCTCTTCGACGGGGTTAAGGTCAGAGCGCTGAAGGTTTTCAATCAGCGCGAGTGCAAGCATCTGCTCATCATCAACATCTTTAATGATGACAGGGAGCTCCTCAAGACCCGCAAGTTTCGAAGCCTGATAACGGCGCTCACCCGCGATAATCTCATAGCCATTACCGTGCTTGCGCACAAGAAGCGGCTGAAGAACGCCATGCTCCTGAATTGACTCACTCAACTCTCGAAGCTCGGTCTCATTGAAATGAATTCGTGGCTGATTTGGGTTCGGAACGATGTCTTCGATTGGAAGCTTAGTTTCCGAAGCGGCATTTGATGCTGACGCTGCAGATCCACCAGTCTCATATTCAGCTTCTGAGACCAGTGCATTGAGACCACGACCCAAGCCGCCGCGCTTCTTAGGACTAGGCACGCTTAATCACCTCTTTAGCAAGGTTCATATACGCTTTTGCACCCTTATTTTGAGGTGCATAGGTAATTACCGGCTCTCCAAAAGACGGAGCCTCGGAGATTTTTACGGTACGGGGAATTAGGGTCTTAAAAGCCTTATCACCAAAGTACGACTGAACTTCCTCAACGACCTGATTCGAGAGTGAAGTACGCGAGTCATACATCGTCATAAGCACGCCATAGGTGTCTAAGCCCTTGTTCAGACGTGATTTAACCATCTTCATTGACTCAAGCAGCTTCGTAACGCCCTCGAGTGCGTAATACTCGCACTGGATCGGAATCAAAACGCTATCTGCTGCGGTCAGGGCGTTGATAGTAAGCAGGCCAAGCGAAGGAGGACAGTCGATGAATATAAAATCGAACTCGTCCTGAATCGGCTCAAGCAAATCTTTGAGGCGGGTTTCACGAGCAATTGCGCTTACGAGCTCAATTTCAGCGCCTGCAAGCTGAATTGTCGCCGGAATAACGAATACCTTTTTACAATTTGTATCAAGAACAAGCGATTCTGCCGGCACATCATTCAGCAATGCATCATAGATGCATTGATCAAGGTCTTCTTTTTCAATTCCGAATCCACTGGTGCTGTTTCCCTGCGGATCAAAATCGACAATCAGTGTCTTGCGACCCTGCTCACCCAGTGCTGCTGCAAGGTTTACAGCCGTCGTTGACTTACCGACGCCGCCTTTTTGATTGATGATTGCAATAATACGCGTGTCTTTAGCGCTCTTAGAACGCTTAACGTCGCGAAATCCCACGGTCCCTCCTGGTGTGTATTAAAGCTGTCAAACGGAGGATGTTTCACGTGAAACATTCCGATTCGATATCAACCGCCATGTTTCACGTGAAACAGTGCAAGTTGTTAGTATCCATTATGTTTCACGTGAAACATCTAGGCAAGCGGATTCTTCTTTGCCATGCCATTTGCACGAGGCAATGAAACGGATGCTGGATGACTCTTCTTAAGAACAATGAACTCCCTGTGGCCCAAGCCCTCTGGCAAATCGATTGAGTCATTCAGAAGCAAAGTGAAGCCACAGATCTTAGCGGCCGACATGCCGGAAGCAAGCTCCTCATCAGATGGATTGCCCTTCGTGATAACAAATAACCCTCCATCTTTGAGATACGGAGCTGCATACTCAACAAGAATCGGTAGAGGGGCCAGCGCGCGGGCGGTTACGACAGAGAACTGCTTCTTATGGCTTCGAGCATATTCTTCAAGGCGATCATGGACTGCATGACCATATTTCAATCCGAGAGCATGAACAAAAGAATTGACAGCATCAACCTTTTTGCCAACAGAGTCAATATAAGTAGCTTTACGATGCGTAGTTATCGTTAATGGAATACCAGGGAAGCCTGCGCCTGTTCCCATATCGAGCAAAGCTCCATCAGGAGCCTTATTGACATAAGGAAGCAAAACAAGTGAGTCGAGGATATGAAGTACCGCAGCATCTTCAACGTTAAGAATACGAGTGAGATTGGTTGTCTTATTTGTTTCCAGAACCAAATCCAAATGCTGGATACATTTCCTCAGCTCAGCATCAGTTACGCTCAAGGAATACTCTTTGCAATAGGAAGTTAGACGGCTGAGCATCTCGTCAGTCTGCTGATCAGTAAGTACAAACAACAGAAGCTCCTTTCTGACAAAAATCAGTGTATCGAGAACTTTTGACAAAAAAAAGGGGACGTGGAAACCACGTCCCCTTAGCATAGACTCGAGAAGATTATCGAGCAACAATCACAACATGGCGATCGGGATCAGAGCCCTCAGAATGCGTATCAACAGCATCGTTACCACGAAGGGCAATATGAACCAGTCGACGTTCATAGGCATTCATGGGCGGCAGGGAAACACTCTTATGAGTGCGAATAGCGCGCTCGGCGGCGGACTGGGCCATAGAAGCAACCTTGTCCTGTCGACGGCTCTTATAACCCTCGACGTCGACGACGACCGGATACCTAAAGCCAAGCTTGCGACTCACCAACAGGGAGAACATAACTTGAAGAGCATCGAGGGTACGTCCATGACGGCCAATGAGAACAGCAAGATCAGGAGCAGTTACGTCCAGGATCAACTCGCCCTCGTCACCCTCATACTCATCGATGGGTGAGTTCGCCGCATCGAAGTGCGAAAGGATGGAACGCAGAATGGAAATAGCCACATCGGCAATGGTGTCGAGCTCCTCATCGGTCAGCTCTTCACCAGCCTTGTAACGCTGTGCAATCTCGGGATAATCGCCCGCGACCCGCGGGGCAACCTCCTCAAGCATATCCTCGACGATCTCTTCAGACATAACGAACTCCAAAAGTTAGGTACCTAAATAAGAATACTATCCCACTACTTCTTCTTGTGCGGGCGCGGCTTCTTCTCGCGACGAGTAACCTCGACCTGCAGCGGCGCGTTCTTAAGACGCTCCTCCTCATCGGCCTTCGCCTTGTCAATGACCTTCTGCGTCACAAAAATCTGCTGGATAACCTGCCAAGCAGACGAGACGTCGTAGTACAGAAGAACACCAACGGGAAGGCTCCAGCCCATCCAAAGCATCATGACCGTCATGACAACGGCCATCATACGCATGCTCTGGGCCTGCTGGCCGGTTTGGTTGCGCGACATATAGAGCTGCGGAATCAGGGTCAGGACAGCGAACAGAATCAGGCAGACCAGCGCAGGCAGTGCAACCATAAAGCCATCGGCAAAGGAAGCGCTCGGCGTGGTGGTCAGGTCGGGCAGGATGTTGAAGAACGAGAACGTGCCCTCGTTAAAGTACTGCGGCAGGTTACGCAGCAGCGTAAACAGGGCACACAGGATAGGCATCTGGATCAACAGCGGCAGACAACCAGCCATGGGGTTGAACTTGTTCTCGCTGTAGAACTTCTGCATCTCCTCGGCCTGACGCTGGGGATCGTCGGCATAGCGCTCCTGGATCTCGAGCATCTTGGGCTGCAGCACCTGCATGCGAGCCGTCGACTTGGTCGACTTGAGCATGAGCGGCGTCAGCAGCAGACGGATGATGACCACCAGGATGATGATGGACAGGCCCCAGTCGACCGCAAAGGTCTGGATGAGCTTGAGCAGCTCGAAAAGGATGTTAACGATCCAATCCCACATGTAAGTTTTCCTCCGATAGCGAGTGCCCGCTAAGGCACAGGGTCATAACCGCCGACGTGCAGGGGATTGCAGCGAGCGATGCGCCTCACGGCAAGCCAGCAGCCTCTCAAAACACCGTACTTCTCAATCGCCTGAACGGCGTATTGCGAGCACGTTGGGTAATAAATGCAGGCGTCAGGTAATAAGGGCGAAACAACCTGTTGATATATGCGAATAGGAGCGATGGCAACACGTCGCAAAACGTGATTGCTCATCGCTCCTCCCCGGCAACGCCGGCGCGTTTCATAAGCGAACGCAACGCCTTGTCCATCTCCTCCGGCGAGGAAACCCTCGTCTTGGGAGTCGCGAACAAGATGATGTCATAACCCGCAACGGGAAATCCACAGCTGCGGGCGGCCTCGCGCATCACACGCTTAGATCGGTTGCGCACGACAGCACAACCGAGTCGTTTAGCACCAACGAAGGCGACCCTTCCGGAGTCGCCTTCGCCAACCGATTCACATATGGTCATTCGAATCAGAGGGTGATTGAAACGACGCCCCTGACTGAACACATGCTCGAAATCTTGCCGAGACTTAATAGTCTTCATGCGAGATGTGTGTATCGCTGCTAGACAGTGAGACGCTTGCGGCCCTTGGCGCGACGACGGGCGAGCACGGCACGACCACCCTTAGTGGCCATACGGGCACGGAAGCCATGGGTCTTGGCACGCTTACGCTTATTAGGCTGATACGTACGCTTCATCTTAAGTTCCTCCTGCTGCATTTCGAGTGTCCGCGGGGGCGCGGACGCAGATATAGACACGTGAGCTTGAAGATTGTAGGGAAATCAATGTTCAAATGTCAAGAAATCAAAGGTAAAAGGTTGCAAAGAGTACACGGTTCCCCCATAAGCAGAATCGGCACTTGATGCAGCAGGCAACTTTTCACGAAATTTCATCGAGTTTTCAACAGGTCGTGTTGGAAATGTTGAGAACTTTTCGCCCGTTTTCCAAAGTTTTCAACAGGTTTTGAAAACTTGTCGAAAGATGAGAAACATTGCGCGGTGAGCTACTATTTGTTCAAAACCTTTTGAAAGATTGCGAGCGGCATGTCTGACGACTTCTACACCATGGTCGATTCCGGTGATCCGGCACCCGACAACGAGCACATCACCGGCGTGCGCGAAAAACGCAACGAGAGCGAGCAGGTCACCGCACAAGCACCGAAGGCCATGTATGCAGCGCGCATCGCGGTCTACGACGACATGCTGTCGACACCGCGTGTCATCGTCATCGAGCCGAAGGACGTGCGCACCTATCTGGAAGAGACAACCAACACCGTCTACCAGTGCATGAAAGAGCAGGGCGGGCACATCTCGCTCATGGTTATCCGCGAGATTGTCGAAAACTTTATCCACGCCCACTTTGCAGAGCCCATCATCTCGATCCTAGACGGCGGCGACACCATCCGATTCGCAGACCAGGGACCGGGGATCGACGACAAGGAGCGCGCCTTCGACTTTGGCGTTACCAGCGCAAACAGCAACATGAAGCGATACATCCGCGGAACCGGAGCAGGGTTTCCCATGGTGCAGGAGTACTTGGAAAACGCCGGCGGCGCCGTATCCATCGAGGACAACATGGGCAACGGGACCGTGGTCACGGTAAGCCTGAACCCCAAGCGCGTGCAGGAAATTGAGCGTGCCGGAGGGCGAGGGGCCGCCGTGCGCCCCGAGACGGAGCAACCGGCATACACCCTACCCAGCACGTTTACACAGCAGCCCGTGGCGCGCATGCAGCAGCCTGGAGCTTTTCCCGCGCAAGATCCCCAGACACCGCTGGGGGGCCACACGGCGCAAAACATGCCGGAGGGCATAGGCTCGGCAGATCTGGACACGGGCGCCGTGCAGCAGACGGTGGCCATGCCAAACGTCCCGCAAATGGGCTACCAACCGTACCCGCAAGGGTATCCTCCCCAATATATGCCGCAGCAGGGATACGCCCAGCCGTATCCTCAACAGTATCCTCAGGGATACCAGCAGCCGTATCAGCAGATGCCGCAGGGGCAATTTAACCCTTGGGCCCAGCAGATGCCGCCGCAGCCTTACCAACAGTGGCCGCAAAGTTTTCAACAGCAGATGCCGCTCACGCAGAGTTCTCAACAACCAGCAGCTCAAATGATGTATCCTAATGCGGCGAATCAATACGCACAACCGCAGTCGGACGTGTTTGTAAGCGAACGTGGCAACGCCGCATTAGGGTATCTGGCCCAACATCAAGAGTGCGGCGCGACGGACTTGGCGCGGGCGTTTGGAAACTCCGCACCCACCTGGTCGCGCACGCTCAACGATTTGGCGCAGGCGGGCTTGGTAATCAAACATGGGCAGAAATACCATCTGACCGAAATCGGAAGCGCTCGCGTGCGGGCCCAAGCTTAAGGAACGGGAGAGACAGTGGACGAGGAAGCAAGCATCATCCTGGGGGATGCCATCGCCTTTTGTCAGCGCGACGGCCAAGATGCGCGCCTCATCAACATGTTGGGGCAATCGCGAGCCGTGAGCCTGACCGAGGACACCTTGACGATTGAGGCCCCCTCACGATTTGCTATCGCTCAGCTCAAAAAGCATCAGCCGACCATCGAGGCGTACCTGGAAGAGATCGCCTTTGCGCCGATTGCGCTCAACATCGTGGCACCGCAGGGCTCCGCGGCCGATAGCGCCGTGTCTGCGGCACCCGTCGTCCCCCCGGCTGCGCCAGCTGCCGCCGCAGCGTCGGCTCCCGAGCATCAAATCGGCGATGTTTCCCGTGAAACCATGCCCGCCGTCTCGACGCCGGCAGCCCCCATGCCCGCTGTCACACACATGCCTATCGCGCACGACGCAACACCGGGCGAGGATTCGGGCATCGCAATCAAAAACACGCTTTCGGCCGACGATTTCCGCCGCATGATGAACCAGATGAAGGGCGGGGCGCCTGCAAAGAGTGCAAAACCAGCCTCCACATCGCCCACGAGCGTCCCCGCAGCTGCGGCACCGATCGAGCAGAACATCGATGGCGCGCCGCTCGCGGCCAACTCGAAATTCACCTTCGAAAACTTTGTCTACGGCCCAGAAAACAGCCATGCCTATCGCTCGGCCCTCAAGTTTGCCGCGCTCGCGGACGAACGCGGCACATGTACATCTCTGTTCATCTATGGCAAATCGGGGCTGGGCAAGACCCATCTGCTGCTCGCCATCAAAAACGAGCTCGCCGAAAAGTCGCCCGAGATCAAGGTGAAGTACGCCAACTCGCAAGCGTACCTCGATGACCTGATGACGGAGTTCGACCGCCAAAAGAAGAGCAACGCCCCCATCATGCAGGCATACCACGGCGTGGACGTGCTCATCATCGACGACATTCAAAACATCATCGGCAAGCGCGCGAGCGTGGACTACTTTTTCCAACTCATGGACGAGTTTATCCGCAATAACAAAAAAGTCGTCATCGCAGCCGACCGCGCTCCCAAAGATCTGAACATGGACGAGCGCCTGACCAGCCGCTTTAACGCCGGTATGCTCTGTTTGGTGGCAGAGCCCAGCTACGAGATGAAATACAAGATCTTGCAGCGCTACTACGAGAACACGATAGCCGCCGCACCCGAGGCGGGTGACGACTCTCTGTTGGCGGCTTATGGCGGCGATGGCGGACATCTGACCGACGAGCACTTTAAACACATGGCGGAGGTGTCGGGGACCAATATTCGCGAACTCGAGAGCTTCTGCGAACGCTGTGCCGGCGAGGCCGGAGACCGCGAGCGCGAGGGCAGCGAGCTCAGCTTCGACGACATCGACGCCATCGCAAGCCAATACTTCGATACGTCGGCCAAGAAGATCAACGTGCAGACGGTCCAGTCTGTCATCGAGGAACAATACGGCGTGACACACGAGGAGCTCATCGGACCGCGGCGCAACGCCAATATAGCCAAAGCCCGTCATATCGCCATCTATCTGGCCATCGAGATGTGCGAGATGACGACCACGGCGGTGGGCGCGGAGTTTGGCAACCGCAACCACTCAACCGTCAGCACGAGCTATAAAAAGGTTCAGAAGATGATTCAGGAAGACCGCACCGTAACCGAGGATCTCAAGTCACTACGAGATAAAATTACACTGCGCTCGTAGGGAAATAGAGACACCTGTTGAAAACTTGTCGAAACGCCGGGCATAACGTGTCTAAAACTCACCCCAAGGCGACGAAAAGTTTTCCGCAGGTTTTGAACGTGGAAAACGCGGTCGATTGCGCACAGGGTGCTGTCGATTCTCTTTTTGGGGTTGACCAGCGCTTTTGGGAGTAATCAACAGTTTCGTCAGTGCTATTACTATTATTAAGATATTTATATCTATAGAAAGGTATTAAAAGATGAAGTTCACCGTCAGCCAAAGCTCGCTCACGCAGGCCATCGGCGTCGTTATGAAAGGCGTCGCTTCGGCATCTACCCTTCCCATCCTGTCGGGCGTGCTCGTTAAGGCGCAGGACGGCATCTTGGAATTCCAAACCTCTAACTACACCATCTCGATTCGTCATCGCATTGCCGCGTATGTCGAAGAAGAGGGCGAGATGGTGATTCCCTGCAAGATGCTCTCGAACATCACGAAGACCCTTCCCGACGCTCCGGTTACCTTTGAGCTCTCGGAGCGTCAGGTGCTGATCGGATGCGAGAAGAGTTCCTTCCGCCTCAACACGCTCGATGCCAATGATTTCCCCGAGTTCCCGGCCTATGCCATCGAGAGCGCGGTGGAGCTCCCGACCGACATCCTGTCCGAGATGGTCGGCCGCGTGTGGCGTGTCACTTCGACCGATAAGGCCCGTCCCATCCTGGGAGGCGTGCACATGAAGGTCGAGAACAACACCGTGCGCCTGGTGGCAACCGACTCCTTCCGCCTGGCCGTATGCGACACCCAGGTCGAGACCTCGACGCTCGAGGGCTCTTTTGAGCTCAACGTTCCGGCCGACGCCTTCAACGACGCCCTGAGCATCATGGCCAGCCAGGCGACCATCATGATCGGCGCCACCGACACCCAGGTTGTCTTCGAGGCCGGCAACACCACCTACGTGTCGCGCCGTATCGAGGGCGTGTACCCCAACTACAAGCAGCTCATCCCCGATTCGTGCGTGACGAGCGTCAAGATCGACGTGGCGGCTTTTAATGCCGCCCTCAAGCGCGTGGCGGTCATCGCGAGCGCGAACCCCGCTGTCAAGTTCGAGATCGATGTCGAGAACGGTCAGATGGGCCTGTCCTCCATCTCCAATGACCAGGATCTGGCGCAGGAGACGATCGATGTCGAGGCCGAGGGCGAGTCGGGCACCATCGCCTTTAACTACCACTACATCTTTGGCTGCCTCAATGCCCTGTCCAAGGAGAAGGAGATCACGCTGGAGCTCAAGAGCTACTCGCAGGCGGGTATCTTTAAGTCCTACGACAAGATCAACTACCTGTACCTGGTCATGCCGGTTCGCATCTAGCGCTGCGCCATGACCATGTTTGCCCGCAACCTTTCCGTCGCGCGCTACCGCAGTTTCGATAGCTACCGTCTTGACCTGGACGAAGGCGTGACGGTGCTTGCGGGACCCAACGCGGCGGGAAAGACCAACCTTATAGAGGCGCTGCAGCTTTTGACGAGCGGCGCCTCGTTTAGGCATCCCACCGCTACCGAGCTCGTGCACGACGGCACGGGCTCGTGCAGGCTCGAGTTGAGACTCGAGGGCGATGGCCGCGTGCTCGATATGGGGCTGGGCGTTGAGGACGGCAAGCGCTCGTTTAGCCGTAACGGCAAGAGATGTTCGGCCGCCGGCGTGCGCGGGGTTTTGCCGAGCGTGCTTTTTTGCCCCGATCATCTGGATATGGTCAAACGCGGTGCCAGCGTGCGTCGGGCCGCCCTCGACGACTTTGGCGTGCAACTGAGCGCCCGTTACGCCGACCTGGCGAGCACCTACGGGCGTTGCGTGACGCAGCGCAACGCCCTGCTCAAGGAGTCCTGGTGCTGCCGCGAGATGCTCGGCGCATGGAATGACTCCATCGCTCGCGCCGGGTCCGCCCTGCTCGTGCATCGTTTGGCCCTGCTCGACCGACTGGCAGGCCATGTGCGCGCCGCGTATGGGCAGGTGGCGTCCGGTGAGGACGCAGGCGTGTCCTATGTGTCCACACTGGGGGATTTGCCTCAAACCGAGGGGCGCGAGGAACTTAAGGGCTGGGCGTACGAGCATATGCTCGCGGCCCTCGATGAGCGTGCCGATGAGGAGATGCGCCGCGGCGTGACGCTTGTGGGTCCGCATCGCGACGAGATTGAGTTTACCGTTGCGGGTCGATCTGCCCGTTCGTTTGCCAGCCAAGGGCAGCAGCGAACGCTGGTGCTTGCCTGGAAGGTGGCAGAAGTGGCCGTGGCGCGCGATATCCTGGGCACCGCGCCACTGCTGCTTTTGGACGACGTGATGAGCGAGCTCGATGCCGGGCGTCGAGGCGCTTTTCTGCAGCTGATCGGTGATGACATCCAGACGGTCATAACCACCACCAACTTGGGGTACTTTACTGATGACCTGCTTGAACGAGCCAAGGTGGTGAGCATGGGTGAGGCGTGCTAATTACGAGCGCGAGAACGGAACGGTTGCCTTTGGCGGCTTTTTGGATGCCGAGCGTCAGCGCATCCTGGCGGCCGCGACACCTGAGCGCCGCGCGCAAATGGAGGCTGCCGAGGAGTCGCGCGCGGTCTATCGTGCCTGGAATGCGGTGTGCTCGGGCACGCGCGAGGGACGCCACGTGACGGGCCTACGCTACCTGCCCGAGTCCAATGAGCTGCTGGTGTATCTCGATTCGCCCTCGTGGACGCAGGAGATGACGCTGCTGCGCGAGATCATCCGGGCGCGCATGGAGCGGGCCGGCGCGCATGTGGACGGCCTGGTGTTCAAAACGACCGCGCTCGGTCACACGCCGCCGGCTGCCAAGGAGCGCCTGCGCCCGGCCGTGACCGAGCGACCGCCGGTTCCGCACGCCGATCTAAGCGAAGCCGAACGCGGCGAGATCGAGCGCCAAGTGGCGCCCATCGAAGACCAAAAACTGCGCGAGGCCCTCGAGAATGCCATGAGAGCCAGTGCCGAGTGGGCCAAGGGCGTGCAAAGCAAGAAAGAGCCTTAAATCGCATCTGGTGGCCTTGTAGAGCCAAATACCCTCGCTCCCGAGGGTATTTTTTTACGATAAACTAGTAAGGCTGTACACATTTTCTTAGCTGAAGGAGGACGTGTGGCAAACGAAAACGATTACGATGGCGGCGAGATTAAGATTCTCGAAGGTCTCGAGGCCGTTCGTAAGCGCCCGGGCATGTATATCGGCTCGACGAGCGCCAGCGGCCTGCATCACCTGGTGTGGGAGATCGTTGACAACTCCGTTGACGAGGCCATGGCCGGTTTCTGCACCGAGATTCACGTGACGGTCCACGCCGACAACTCCATCACGGTCGTCGACAACGGGCGAGGCATCCCCGTCGACGAGCATCCCATCAAAAAGATCCCGACGCTCGAGGTCGTTATGACGATCCTGCACGCCGGCGGTAAGTTCGATAACTCGGCCTACAAGGTCTCGGGCGGACTGCACGGCGTGGGCATCTCCGTCGTCAACGCGCTGTCCAAGCGCGTGGTCGTGCAGGTGCGCCGTGATGGCAGCGTCTACGAGATGGAGTTCTCGCGCGGCAAGACCGTCAAGAAGATGGAGGTCGTGGGCACCTCGGATTCGACGGGCACCACCGTCAGCTTCTGGCCCGACGACGAGATCTTCGAGACCTGCATCTACGATTTCGATACGCTGCACAACCGTCTGCAGGAGACGGCGTTCCTCAATAAGAATCTAAAGATTGTGCTGACCGACGAGCGCGAGGCGACTCCCCACGTGGAGGAGTTCTGCTACGAGGGCGGCATCATCGACTTCGTCAAGTTCCTCAACGACGGCAAAGACGTTCCCGAGGCCTTCAAGGAGCCCATCTATATCGAGGGCAAGTCGGATCCGGATGCGCCCGTGACCAAGATGGGCGAGGTCGAGGTGTCCCTGCAGTGGAATGCCGGCTACGGCGAGAACGTCATGTCGTTTGCCAACGACATCTACACCCCCGAGGGCGGCATGCATCTCGAGGGTTTCCGCACCGCTCTCACCCGCGTGATTAACGATTACGCCCGCAAGCAGAACCTGCTCAAGGAGAAGGACGCCAACCTGAGCGGTGACGACGTGCGCGAGGGCCTTTCGGCCGTCATTTCGGTTAAACTGCCCGATCCGCAGTTTGAGGGCCAGACCAAGGCCAAGCTCGGCAGCTCCTATATGCGCGCGCTGACGCTCAAGATCGTGACCGACGGCCTTGCCGATTACCTCGAGGAGCACCCTAAGCCCGCTCGCGAGATCGTCAAGAAGGCGCAGCAGGCCTGCAAGGCGCGCAATGCCGCCCGCAAGGCGCGCGAGGCGACCCGCCGCAAGAGCCTGCTCGAGACGGCGTCCCTGCCCGGTAAGCTCGCCGACTGCTCGGTGCGCGATGCCGAGCTGACCGAGCTCTTCATCGTAGAGGGCGACTCGGCAGGCGGTTCGGCCAAGGACGGCCGTCGCCGAGACATCCAGGCGATTCTGCCCCTGCGCGGCAAGATTTTGAACGTCGAGCGCGTTGGTGACCATCGCGCGTTCTCGAGTGACACCATCCAGTCGCTGATTACCGCGATCGGCTGTGGCGTCACGACGAGTGCCGGCGACGGCGGCGATTTCGATATCACCAAGGCGCGCTACCACAAGATCATCATCATGACCGATGCAGACGTCGACGGCGCGCATATCCGCATCCTGCTGCTGACGTTCTTCTACAAGTACATGCGTCCGCTGATCGATGCCGCCTACGTCTATGTTGCCTGCCCGCCCATCTTTGGCATTAAGGTGCGCAACAAGATCCACTACGTGTATCCCAACGGCCGCCAGCCCGAAGACGAGATCCTGCGCGATACCATCCAGAGTCTGGGCCTGAACCCCGATGATAACGACGAGGACGGCAAGGCCAAGGACGGCAAGATCACCAAAAAGCGCAAGGGCTATACCGTCCAGCGCTACAAGGGCCTGGGCGAGATGGACCCCAAACAGCTTGCCTCGACGACGATGGACCCAAAGACCCGCATTCTGCAGCGTGTGTCGATCGAGGACGCCGTGGTGGCGGACCGCGCCGTGCGCGAGCTGATGGGTTCCGAGGTCGGCTATCGCCGCGAGTACATCGAGAAGCATGCACATGATGCACGATTCCTTGACGCTTAAGAGGAGGTAACGTGGCAGACGATATCAACAACAACGAGGGTATGGGCGAGGCCGGCGATGCCGGTATGCCCGATGATCTGAAGCGCCTGCTTGCCCGTGCTGAGCAGGGCGAGGACGGCGATCCGGACGCCTATAACCCCGATGCCGATGATGATGAGGAAGAGGACGACGACGGTGAGCTCGAGGAGAGCTTTGGCGAAGTCGATCGTGGCGCCTCGGCCGGCGAGGACATCAACGGCGGCCAGCTCCAGATTTCGGAGTTCGGTCGCGAGATGAAGCAGTCGTTCATCGAGTATTCGATGTCGGTTATCACAGCGCGTGCCCTGCCGGACGTGCGCGACGGCTTAAAGCCGGTACACCGCCGCATCCTGTACGCGATGAACGAGAGCGGCATCTACCCCAACCGCCCACACAAAAAGTCGGCCTGGACGGTCGGCGAAGTTATCGGTAAGTACCACCCGCACGGTGACTTTGCGGTCTACGAGGCCATGGTCCGCCTGGCGCAGTGGTTCTCCATGCGCACGCCGCTCATCGACGGTCACGGCAACTTCGGCAACATCGATGGCGACGGCGCGGCGGCCATGCGTTACACCGAGAGCCGCCTGGCCAAGCCCGCCATGGAACTGCTGCGTGACTTGCAGAAGGATACCGTCGACTGGCAGCCCAACTACGACGAATCGCTCGCCGAGCCCGTGGCACTGCCTGCGCGCTTCCCCAACCTGCTGGTCAACGGCAGCCAGGGCATCGCCGTCGGCATGGCCACCAACATCGCCCCGCATAACCTCACCGAGGCGATCGAGGCCACCTGCTACCTGATCGACAACCCCGACGCCACCGTCGACGAGCTCATGCAGATCATGCCCGGTCCGGACTTCCCCACCGGCGCCATCATCATGGGCAGCGCCGGCATTAAGCAGAGCTACGAGACCGGCCGCGGCTCCATTACCGTGCGTGCCAAGGCACATGTGGAGTCCACCAAGACCGGTCGCAGCCGCCTGGTCTTTACCGAGATTCCCTACATGGTCAACAAGGGCACCCTGCAGGAGAAGATCGCCCAACTCGTCAACGACAAGCGCATTGAGGGCATCTCGGATATGCGCGATGAGTCCAACCAGAAGGGCATCCGTCTGGTCATCGAGCTCAAGAAGGGCGTCATTCCGCAGGTCGTGCTCAACAACCTGTATAAGTACACCTCGCTGCAGACGACCTTTGGCGCCAACAACCTGGCACTCGTCAACGGCGTTCCCAAATGCCTGAGCCTGCGCGAGATGCTGCAGCACTACATCGACCACCAGGTCGACGTCGTCACCCGCCGCACCCGCTTCGACCTTAAGAAGGCCCAGGCCCGCGCGCATATCCTCGAGGGCTACCTGATGGCCCTTGACCATATCGACGAGGTCATTAGCATCATCCGCTCCTCGCAGACCGACTCCGAGGCCAGCAGCCGACTGATCGAACGCTTTGGCTTTACGCCCGAGCAGACCACGGCCATCCTCGAGATGAAGCTGCGCCGCCTGACCGGCCTGGAGCGCGACAAGATCCAAGAAGAGTTGGACGGCCTGCGCCGCGCCATCGCCTACTACGAGGACCTGCTGGCGCACGAGGAGAAGATCCTGGGCGTCATCAAGGAAGAGATGCGCGAGATCTCGAAGAAGTTCGGCGACAAGCGCCGCACCGAGATCAGCCATGTCGAAAAGGATCTGGATGTCGAGGACCTCATCGCCGACGAGGACATGGTCGTGACCATCACCCACACCGGCTACGTGAAGCGTATTCCGGTGGCTGCCTACCGCGCCCAGAAGCGCGGCGGCAAGGGCGTGTCGGGCGTCAACCTCAAAGAGGACGACGTCATCGACGAGATGTTTATCGCATCCACGCACGAGTATGTGCTGTTCTTCTCGAGCAAGGGCAAGGTCTACCGCCTGAAGGTGCACGAGCTGCCGGTGGGTACGCGCCAAGCGCGCGGCACCGCGATCGTCAACCTGCTGCCCTTTGAGGAAGGCGAGAAGATCGCGAGCGTCATCAGCTGCCGCGAGTTCCCCGCCGACGAGTACCTGATGTTTGCCACCAAGAGCGGCATGGTCAAGAAGACCGTGATGAGCGCTTACGACCGCAGCCGCCGTGATGGCCTGATCGCCATCAACCTGAGAGACGACGACGCGCTGCTCGCCGTGCGCCGTGTGCGCGAGGGCGACAAGATCATCCTGGCCACCACTGCGGGCAAGGCGATCATGTTCCCCGAGGACCAGGTTCGCGCCACGGGACGCGACACCAGTGGCGTTCGGGGCATCGGCATGAAGGACGGCGTGAGCGTTTTGGGTATGGAGGTTACCAACGGCAACGGTGACCTGTTCGTCATCACCGAGCGCGGCTACGGCAAGCGCACGCCGGTTGCGGATTACCCGGAGCAGAATCGCGGCGGTCAGGGCGTCTACACCATCCAGATGACCGAGCGTAAGGGCAACCTCGCGGCCATGAAGACGGTGGGTCCGCAGCACGAGCTGTTCATCGTGACGGAAGGCGCGACGGTCATTCGCGTCAAGACCGACGAGATCAGCCAGACCGGCCGCGCCACCCAGGGCGTCAAGATGATGACCGTCGACGACAACGACCGCGTATGCGCTGTCGCCCGTATGACGGCAGCCAAGGAAAAACCCGAAGGCGAAGGTGCGGAAGACGGCTCTGCCCCCGAAGAAGCCCCTGTCGATCTAGGCGACGACAACGAAATGCCAGAAGATCTCCTAGACGAGTAAGAGACCCTAGCTGGTAGAAAAATCAGACCCCATATATCGGCGGTCGGCGCACTGCGCGCCGACCGCTTTTTTGAAAACCTTGGGACTCGCGTTCGCCCCGGTCGCACGGCGGCATGTGAAGTCGATCGCGAGTTCCGCACGAGCCGGAGAGCACTTAATGTGCTCTCTGTGCGAGTCAGGACTGTCCGAGCAGGCGACTTCACATGCCGCCGTGCGACCGGGGCGAACACACTCCAAAGATTTTCAAAAAAGTTGTTGACGCGCGCGTAACGACTCGTCTAATATATCCCTTGCGCGATGGACCTGTAGCTCAGTTGGTTAGAGCGTCCGGCTGATAACCGGGAGGTCACAAGTTCGAATCTTGTCAGGTCCACCACTTTCTTTCGCAATAAACACCCCAGCGAGAGCCGAGTCGCCGCTGGGGTGTTTATTACTGTCTCCGTGGGGGTTTAGCTCAGCTGGGAGAGCGCGGGCTTTGCAAGCCTGAGGTCAGGGGTTCGATCCCCCTAACCTCCACCATGATGGACCTGTAGCTCAGTTGGTTAGAGCGTCCGGCTGATAACCGGGAGGTCACAAGTTCGAATCTTGTCAGGTCCACCATCAAAACTGTGAAGAGCCTCGAGGCATGGCCTCGGGGCTTTTTTCTTGTGTGTTATAAAACTCATTTTGGTTTTGTGTGCTGTGCGAAAGATTGGGTAGTATAGCTATTCAATGCGGCGGAGGTGCCGCGTGTTAACCGCTACGTACCGGAGGTGTTCCATGGTTCGTGTCGACATAGAGACCATCGTCATGGCCGCCGGTCCCGTGCCATCGCTTATCGTACTTCGCGAGCGCTGCAGCAAATCGGACTCCCCTGCGCCGCTGCGCTCCCTTTCTATCCAAACTGGTTCGTTTGAGGCTGCGGCTATTAGCCGCGGTATCGACAGCGGCCATGCCGAGCGCCCGATTGCCCATGACCTGCTGCTCGATACGCTTGATGCTCTGGATGCAAAACTCGAGCGTATTGAGATTGTCCGTGCCGAACCGCCCGTGTTTTACGCGACGGTCGTTGTTTTGGCCGACGGCAGCGAGCGCGGCATCGACGCCCGTCCGAGTGACGCCATCGCCCTCGCCGTGCGCAGCAATGCCCCCATGTTTGTGGAGGATGACATCATGAACCGCCTGGGGACCGTCTCTCCGGTTGCCGGGGAAATCGATGACGAGCAGGAATTTGAGAAGTTCGACGAGTTCGTCCATACGCTCTCGCCCGATGATTTTTAAATGACGGGTAGCCATGAGACGGAGTTTGCACTGATGGAGCGTGGCGTCTCGGCCGAGGTCGCCGCCATTGCCCGCGAGGCCCAGATGCGCTCGGAGGCGTCCGAGGCCGCGCGCATCGCCTACGTGACGCAGGCCCGTACGCTTCGCGAGCGCCGTGCCTCCTTTATCAAGATGGTTGCCGTCTCCGCACTTGTCGCGGCAATCTCCTCGCGCCTTCGTGGTACAGTTGGTGCGCTTGGGTTTTCGATTTCGACGGGCTTGGTCATCTGGGGCGTGGTCGATGCCGTGATGCTGACCAACCAGATCAAGGTACTCGATAAGCGCGCGGCCGATATGATGCGTGCCCGCGACGCCGCCGCCAAGATCGCTGCCGAGGCACAAGAGATGTAACGACGCCGGACTCGATGGGAAGGTCAAAAAATGGCACAGGATATGCAGGACGCCGGAAACGTCTCCGCCGAGCTCGACGCCATGGTGTGCGACCTTATCGGGGCATTTTTAGACGATCTTGCCGCTGGTGAGAACCCCGGCGTTGTCGTTGCGATCGAGGACGCCGCGTCCAACCGTTATCTGGCGGCACTCGACGAGGACGGCGAGGAGGCATGCCTCGAGGCTGCCACCAACTTTATCTCCGAGCATAAGATGGGCCTTAAGGACGAGGGCCTGGGTCGTATCGCCCGTTACGCCATCGGCTACACCGGTTGTGTCGAGATCGATGGCGGCTACCATGACGCCCTGCTCGTGAGTTTCTTTGAGACGACGCTCGAGAGCGGCTTTTCGGCATACGTACTGTACGAGGGTGTGGGCGCCGGCGATGGTTTTATGTGGAGCGACCCTGAACCTGCAGGCGAGGAAACCCCTCTTATCTAAAATCGCTAAAATAAACGAGTTTTCGGTAAAAGGCTCATTATTCCCGCCGAGCGTTGTGTTGCTGGGCGGGTCGCATACGCGTGCCGGTTGTATATAGATAGAAGATAGGGGAACTACATGCGCGTAGACAATCTGAGGAACATCGCCATCATCGCTCACGTCGACCACGGCAAGACGACGATGGTCGACAAGCTCCTGCGTGCCACGGACGCCTTCCGTGCCAACCAGCAGGTCGAGGACCGCGTCTTGGATTCTAACGACCAGGAGCGCGAGCGCGGCATTACGATTCTCGCCAAGAACATCTCTATCGAGTACAAGGACGTTAAGATTAACGTCATCGACACCCCGGGCCACGCCGACTTTGGCGGCGAGGTCGAGCGCGTGCTGCGTATGGCCGACGGCGCCCTGCTGCTGGTCGACGCTTTTGAGGGCCCCATGCCCCAGACCCGTTTCGTGCTGCGTCACGCTATCGACACCGGCCTCAAGATCATGATCGTCATCAACAAGATCGACCGTCCGGGCGCCAACCCCGAGAAGGCCTACAACGACTGCCTGGACCTCATGGCCGACCTGGGCGCCACCGACGACCAGCTTGAGTTCGCCATGGAGCACGTAGTCTACGCCAGCGCCATGAACGGCTTTGCCCGCCTTGACCCCAACGACGGCAACATGGACATGTATCCGCTGCTCGATATGATCATCGACGACATGCCTGCGCCCGAGGTTGACGAGAACGCCCCGCTGGCCATGCAGTGCGTGACTATCGACCACTCTAACTTCGTTGGCCGCATCGGCATCGGTCGCGTGTACTCCGGCGCTATTCACCAGGGCGACCAGATTCTGGTCGTCAAGAACGACGGCTCCAGCGCCACCGCTACCGTCAAGCAGCTCTTTACCTTCGACTACCTGGGCCGCACCGAGTGCCAGGAAGTCGGCGCAGGCGACATTGCCGCCGTTGTTGGCATCGACCGCACCGATATCGGCGATGTCTACACCGATCCCGAGAACCCCGTTGAGCTCGAGCCCATCGAGATCGACCCGCCGACCCTGTCCATCGTCTTTGAGGCCTCGACCTCCCCGCTCGTCGGTCGTGACGGCGACATCGTGGGCGCCCGTCAGCTCAAGGAGCGTCTGTTCAACGAGGCCGAGAACAACGTGACCATGAAGATCGAGGAGCTCGAGGACAAGAGCGGCGTCGAGGTCTCGGGCCGCGGCATTCTGCACCTGTCCGTCCTGATGGAGTCCATGCGCCGCGAGGGCTTTGAGTTCCAGGTCGGTCGTCCCCGCGTTCTGTTTAAGAAGGACGAGAACGGCAACAAGATGGAGCCCGTCGAGCAGGCCGTCGTCGAGTGCCCGGACGAGTATTCGGGCAAGGTCGTTGAGGTCTTCGGCACCTCCGGCGGCATCATGACGAGCATGGATACCTCGGGCATCGTGACGCACCTCGAGTTTAAGATCCCGACCCGCGGCATCATGGGTCTTAAGAACCGCATCATGAACGTCACCCACGGCGAGGGCGTGTTCTACCACACCTTCCTGGAGTACGGTCCCTATGCCGGCGAGATCGGCAACCGCCAGAACGGCGCCATGATCTCCATGACCACCGAGAAGGCCGTTGCCTACGCTCTGGGTACGCTGCAGGAGCGCGGCCAGCTGTTCGTTGAGCCGGGCACCGAGTGCTACGAGGGCATGATCGTGGGCGAGCGCAGCAAGGCAGGCGACATGGTCGTCAACATCGCTCGTACCAAGAACCTGGGCAACCAGCGCTCCTCGACCTCCGATATCTCCGTCCAGCTGGTGCCGCCCCGTACCTTCTCGCTGGAGGAGGCGCTGGAGTACATCGCCGACGACGAGCTAGTGGAGATCACTCCCAAGAACATTCGCCTGCGCAAGCGTCTGCTCAATGCCACCGACCGCAAGAAGGCCGCCGTCCGCGCCGGTCAGGTCAACAAATAAGCGCTGAGCTTTATAGCGACTAACAAGAAAGGGCGCCGACCATCGCGGTCGGTGCCCTTTTTGGTGCACGGGGATTGAGTTGGTCTGTACCACCGCAAAGGTGCCTGGCCCCTTTGCGGTGGTTGGCGGTTAGGCGGAGGGAAGGCCCGGGGTGTTGGCGGCCTGCTGCGGCTTGAGGCGGGCGTTGCGCCAGATGATCTGGATGACGTAGCCGAGCGTAAAGACGAAGGCTACGCCGCTGACAAAGCTGCCCATAAGGGGAAGTGCCGTGAGCGCGCCCGCCGCGATACCGCCCACGGCGGCCATGGCGTAGCGGTTCTGGCTGTGTCCGAGCATGCGTGCGATCGCGGTGCCCGTAAATGCCGCCGAGACCAGAGCGATGCCGATCGCGGCACACATGAGGGCTCCGGCGAGCGGCAGACCTGCAATCGAGATGATGAGCAACAGGACGGCGGGAATGGCGGCCACCGTGCCCAGAAGACCGCTCACCCACAGCGGGGTGGGACGCCGGCGGAGCATGCCGGCGGCGCTGGCGGTCGCGCGCGGAAAGACGAGCTCGAGGAGGATTGCGACAAAGCAGGTGGAAAGCGCCGCGGCGACGATGCCGCCGATGGTGTCGTTAATCGTTGAGGCGTCCTCGTTCTCGGTGCGGTCGATCTTGAGGGCTCCGACCCGAGCGCCATCGGCCCGCTCGGGATCCTCGGAGATGTGGGCGTTCACCGTGCCAGTGACGCGGGCGTTTTTGCCCAGGATGAGTTTGTCAGCCCAGACCTCGACATCGCCATCGACGGTGCCGTCGATGGTTACCGTACTGCCCGCGAGCGCTGCCGACTTGGCAGACCCGCGTAGGGCAACTGTCTCACCCATCGCGTAAAAACAGTTGGCGGTGCTACCGGTGTTGAGCACGACATGCTGACCGGCTACCGTCATGCTGCCATCGATTGCGGTTTTGGAGATATCGATGGTGCGTGCCGCCAGGCGAACGGCTCCGCCTACGGTGCAGTCGCGAATCGATAGGCTGTCGCCCGCCGCGATAATATCGCGGTCGATAGAGGCGTCGTCCAGGTTAAGGTTTTGGCCGGCCCAGTACAGGTCGCCCTCGGCGCCAGACGGATTTGAGTCAGCTTCGGTTGCGAGTACGTTGCCCGCGGTGTCTGTGCCGGCGAACGACGCCGTGGGAAATATGGTCAGCGCAAGCGCAATCAGTGCAAATAGGAGGACGATGCGGGCCTGCGCTTTACGGCGCTGGGTCGACGGTGCTAGGTTGCAGGGCATAGTGAATCCTTCGTTAGATACTCGACATGTATCTAACAGGGTACCCAACGCGCGGGCGCTCTAAAAGAACCTCTCGGTTGCATTTCGAAGGATCGTGCCGTGCTGTCTACTTTTTGCGATGCAAGAAGCGCGCGATGTCTTCTTCGGTGGGGCTTTTGATGTCAAAGCGCAGTGAGAGCCAGCGCAGACCCATGGTCACGACAACGCATACGACCAGCGCGGCGACATTGCTCACGATGCCGCTCATAACGAGACACACATAGCTTGTCGATCCGGCGATGGCGGCGATGGCATAAAAGTTAGTACGTTGGAAGATGCCCGGAACCACACCCATAAAACCGTCGCGCAGCATGCCGCCGCCCACCGCGGTGAAAAAGCCCATCATGACGCATACGGCGGGTGCAAATCCGTAGACCAGCGCCTTGTCCGCGCCGGTTGCCGCATAGATGCCGACTGAGATGATGTCGAGCAGGGGAATGAGTTTTTCGGGCTTGTCGACGATTGCCGGAAAGATATAGATGATGGCTGCCGTGGCAATGGAAAGCGGCAGCGCCATTGGCTGGTTGAGGATGTAGACGTTGCCGACCTGGAGTGTCATGTCGCGCAAAAGACCGCCGCCTAGGCCGCAAACCACGGCGAGCGCGACGGCGCCCACCAGGTCGAGCTTGTGCTCGCGCGCAACCAACACACCCGAGATCGATGCAGCGACAACGGCGAACATCTCGAGCCAAAAGGGGATGGCGACCATGGCATCCGAGGCATGTGGGGTAACGGTCATAGCGGCGACGACGGGCAAGATGGGGTCCTTTGGGTTACGGGTTTGGACAATGCCCGTACATAGTACATGTTCGGCGACGATTGCGACCCTATTGCTCGGCAAACGGTCGGGACTGGGTTGATGCTGAATGCGATGGGGGCGTGGTTGAATAGGAGGGATGTCTAAATTTTGAGCAGAGCTCAAAATTTATCCGGTCGGCTTAAGCCGACCGCACTGCGCTAAAAACGCGCCGCTGGCGCGTTTTCTTTACGCTCCGCGCCCTGGCGGGTTCGAATCCCTCCTCCTCCGCCGTATTTGCTTGTTAAGGACTCAAAACAAAAAAGCCCCCAATACTGGGAGCTTTCTCAACCAAAATGGCGGAGGAGGAGGGATTCGAACCCTCGTGACCTTATACAGGCCAAACGGTTTTCGAGACCGCCGCATTCAACCACTCTGCCACCCCTCCGCGTGGGGTAAAAACAAAGCAGGCACTAAGGCCTGCTTTGGAATTAACTGGCGGAGAGTCAGGGATTTGAACCCTGGAGACGCTTTTGACGCCTACACGATTTCCAATCGTGCTCCTTCGGCCACTCGGACAACTCTCCGTTAAATGCGAAAGTCAGTATACACGAGGAATCGAAAAGTGCAAACAGAAAACTTGGCATTTTTTAAACCGCTCGCTCCACGCCTGTATCCGGCATGTGTCAGATAAGTGCTAAAAAAGCATCCTGACCAGCCAGATCGCGCTCGATGTTCTGTTCAAAATAGGTATTCATGAATGACGTGGCAGCGAATTTAAAAAATTTGAGGCAATCGATCGAACTGGTGGTATGCATTTTGCGACCACAACCCTGCAATCGGCGACCTGCGGTTTGGCTCGGGTTGTCCTCGCCGCGGCGTATCTTGCTATCGAATCCGTCAAGTTCTTGGTCAGCATTTGGTTGGAATACGCATGAAGAGCCGTGTAAGCATGGACATATGTGGAGGTCATGAGGTTGTAGCTGCATATTCTTGCAGCCTAGGAGGTTGAAAGATATTATTACCAAGTCTTTTCCTGCTTCAGGCGCACCTTCACGACCTGAAGCCACATTTGCCCAGAGGAGGTGACAATATGAAGGCTTATGAACTGCTGTTCTTTGTTGACCCGTCGCTCGACCCCGAGACTCGTCTCGCTGTTATGAAGCGTATCGATACCACGATCGCTGAGGGCGCTGGCAAGGTCGACTCCGTTGACGAGTGGGGCAAGCGCAAGCTCGCCTACGAGATCAACGACCTCACCGATGGTGACTACACCCTCATCAACTTCCACGCAGATCCTACCCAGATCGCCGAGCTTGATCGCGTCCTGCGCATCACCGACGCTGTGGTCCGCCACATGATCGTCCGTCGCGACGACCAGGAGTAAGACTGTCGTTTTGGACTGGGCTTGTGCCCCAAGAGGAAGTAGTGAGTTATGAGCATCAATCGAGTGAACATCACCGGTAACCTCACCCGCGATCCCGAGCTGCGCGCCACCGCCGGCGGAACCCAGGTTCTGTCCTTTGGCGTCGCCGTGAACGATCGTCGCCGCAACGCGCAGACTGGCGAGTGGGAGGACTATCCCAACTTTGTCGACTGCACTATGTTCGGCACCCGCGCCGAGGCCGTGAGCCGTTTCCTGGCAAAGGGAAACAAGGTCGCGATCGAGGGCAAGCTGCGCTACAGCTCTTGGGAGCGCGACGGTCAGCGCAGGAGCAAGCTTGAGGTCATCGTTGATGAGATCGAGTTTATGAGCTCCCGTGGTGGCCAGAGTGGCTACGATCAGGGCGGTTACGCCCCCGCAGCTCCCGCGCCCACAGCACGTCCTGCCGCACCGGTGGCTACGCCGCCCGCGGTCGACGTCTACGATGAGGACATCCCGTTCTAAGGGTTGTTCACCTATTTTTGAGTGAGAGGCGGCTTCGGCTCGCCGAAGTTGCCAAACGAAAGGTATTTTGACATGGCTAATGATTATTCTGCACGTCAGCCGCGTCGTAAGTACTGCCAGTTCTGCAAGGAGAACACTGAGTTCATCGACTATAAGGACACTCAGCTTCTCCGTAAGTACATGACCGACCGTGGCAAGATCAAGCCCCGTCGCGTCACTGGCGCTTGCACGCAGCATCAGCATGACATCGCCAACGCCATCAAGCGCGCCCGCGAGATGGCTCTCCTGCCGTACACCGTCCCCGTGGTTTCCTCTCGTGGCAACCGCGACCGCGGCTAAGAAGGGAGACGCATCATGAAGGTTATTCTTCTCGATGAGATCAAGGGCAAGGGCGGCGAGGGTGACGTCGTAGAGGTCGCTCAGGGTTACGCTGAGAACTTCCTGTTCCCCAAGAAGCTCGCTGTTGCCGCCACCAAGGGCAACCTCAAGCAGCTCGACGAGCGTCGCAACAACATCGCCAAGCGCGAGGCCGTCCGTCTGGCTACCGCCAACGAGACCAAGGCTGCCTTCGAGGGCAAGCAGGTCACCGTTGACGTCAAGGTTGGCGACGAGGGCATCCTCTTTGGCTCCGTTACCGCCGCTATGATCGCTGACGCCATCAAGGATCAGCTCGGTATGGACATCGACCGCAAGCGCGTTGAGCTCGGTAAGCCCATCAAGGTTGCCGGTGCCCACACCGTCGCTATCTCGCTGTACCGCGAGATCAAGGCCGAGGTTGTCGTTCTCGTCGGCGTTACCGCCGAGGAGCTCGCTGCCGAGGCTGAGGTTGAGGAGACCGCTGAGGTCGCCGAGACCGAGACCGCCGAGGTCGAGACCGAGGCTGCTGCCGAGTAGCATTTGCTGCAACGCAACAATCTTGTTCTAAGAAGGGCGCTCTGGGAGACCAGGGCGCCCTTTTATTTTTTTGCGCCGGGTGAGTTCATAGCAGTCATTGAGATGCGGTCCCGTGTATAGGACCGTTCATCCGTTTGGTTCGGTGATGATTGCCAAGGCGCGGCTCGATTTATAGCCGTGGCTGATACTATGGATGCTCGCAAGCGATATGAATGAGGATGCTCATGGCATATGACGATAGGGAGACGGGGCTGACGGTCGAGGACCGTTGCTCCAAGTTGGGTCTCCCCCAAAACCAAGATGCAGAGGCCAACGTGCTGGCCGCTATGCTGCTCTCGCCCGATGTGGTCGAAGAGGCCCAAGTCGAGCTGCAGCCCGATGACTTCTACCGGCCCATTCATAAGACCATCTATACCGCGATGGTCGATATGTACAACAGCCGCATCCCCATCGACTCCATCTCGCTGATCGATTACCTGCGAAGCATCAACAAGCTCGATGCCGTGGGCGGCGAGGCATACATTTTGGAGCTGATGGGTCAGACCCTGTCGCTCGTTAACTGGCAGCACCATGCCGCCATCGTTCGTCGCGACTCGATGCTGCGCGAGCTGATTGGCGCCACCAACGAGATCAACGCGCTGGCCTACAACGCCCCCACCGACACCAAAGAGGTCGTGGAGCTGGCCGAGAGCAAGCTGCTCAAGGTCACGGCGCGTGAGGTTAAGTCGAGCTACAAGACGCTGACCGAGTTTATGGTCGAGGCCTATAACGAGGCCGAGGAAGTGTGCCAGGCCGGTGGCCAGGCCGCGGGCGTGCCCACTGGCTTTCCGTCGCTCGACCGCATGCTCATGGGCTTCCGCGAGGGCCAGCTCATCATCATCGGCGCCCGTCCTGCTGTAGGTAAGACGTCGTTCGCTCTGAACCTGGCACTTAACGCTGCCGCTGCCGGTTATACCGTCGGCTTTTTCTCGCTGGAGATGTCGGGCAAGGAAATTGCCCAGCGTCTGATTTGCGCCTACGCCATGATTTCGATCAGCGACTTCCGCATGGGCCGCATTAGCCCCGAGCAGTGGGCCAATATCAACGAGGCTACGCAGACCTTGTCCAAGCTCGATATTCTGATTGACGATACGCCCGGCACCACAGTGACCGAGATTCGCGCCAAGAGCCGCCGTATGCTCCATAACAAGGAGAAGGCAATCATCATCCTGGACTACCTGCAGCTGGTGAGTCCTCCGCCGGGACGCCGCTCCGAGAGCCGTACCGTCGAGGTCTCGGAGATGTCGCGTGGTTTGAAGATCATGGCCAAGGAGCTCAAGATCCCGCTCATCGCGCTGTCACAGCTCTCGCGTCAGGTCGAATCCCGTACCGGCAAGCGCCCGCAGCTTTCCGACCTTCGTGAATCGGGCTCCATCGAGCAGGACGCCGATATCGTTATGTTCTTGGACCGCTCCGCCGACGAGGCCGAGGCCTCGCGCGACGATCGACCCGACGAGGGCGTTACGCGTATCGTCGTGGCCAAGAACCGTTCGGGCCCGATTGGCGACGTCGACCTGATGTTCCTGCCGGCATCCACCAAGTTCTATGAGCTTGATGGGGCACATGCCGAGGAGTAGGACAGGCGCCCGTTGCACGGGTATACTGGGAGTGTTTTGTGCTTCTGCGTGCCGGCATGGCGCGTAGACAGGCCATGAATGTAAGGAGTAAACATGCCGTCAACCGTTTTGGTCGGTGCCCAGTGGGGCGATGAGGGCAAGGGTAAGATTTGCGACCTGGTCGCCGGCGACTTCGATGCCGTCGTGCGCTACTCGGGCGGCAACAACGCCGGTCACACCATCGTCGTCAACGGCAAGAAGTACGGCCTGCACCAGGTGCCTTCCGGCATCATGTATTCCGACCACGTGTCGGTGATCGGTAACGGCTGCGTCGTCAACCCCAAGGTTGTCCTTGAGGAGATCGACATGTTCGAGGCCGACGGCATCACCACCAAGAACCTCAAGATTAGCGGCAACGCGCATGTCATCATGCCGTACCACATTGATCTGGATGGCGCCTTTGAGCAGAAGCTCGGCAAGAAGAACATCGGTACCACCAAGCGCGGCATTGGTCCGTGCTATCAGGACAAGATGGCCCGCATTGGCCTGCGCATGCAGGACATGCTGGACGAGACGCTGTTCCGCGACAAGCTGGAGACCGCTCTCGCCCGCGTGAACCCCGAGCTCGAGCTCATCTACAACCTGCCCACCTACACCGTGGATCAGATTTGCGACGAGTACCTGCCGATGGCCGAGCGCCTGCGTCCCTACATCACCGAGACGAGCCTGCTGCTCAACAACATGATCGACGAGGGCAAGGACCTGCTGTTTGAGGGCGCCCAGGCGACGCTGCTCGACATCGACCACGGCACCTATCCGTACGTGACGTCTTCCAACTGCACCGCCGGCGGCGCCATCACCGGCTCCGGCGTGGGCATGAAGAACGTCGACCGCGTGCTGGGCGTCATGAAGGCCTATATCACCCGCGTCGGTTCGGGCCCCATGCCCACCGAGCTTTCCTATGAGTCCGAGGCCGGCCACACGCTGACCGAGGAGGGCTATGAGTACGGCGTGACCACCGGTCGCCGTCGTCGTTGCGGCTGGTTTGACGGTCCTATCGCCAACTATGCCTCGCGCGTCAACGGCCTCACCGACATCGCCGTGACCAAGCTCGACGTGCTTTCGGCCTTCGACACCATCAAGGTGTGCGTTGCCTATGACGTCGATGGCGAGCGTTACACGAGCGTGCCCGAGCACCAGGTGCGCTTTGAGCATGCCAAGCCCATCTACGAGGAGCTCCCTGGCTGGAAGTGCGACATTACCGGTTGCCGCAGCTTTGACGAGCTGCCGCAAGAGGCTCAGGACTACGTGGCGTTTATCGAGGATCTGGCACACACCCGTGTGACGTTCATTGGCGTTGGCGCTGGTCGCGAGCAGATCATCAACCGATTCTGGAAGTAATCGGGACTATTTGGTTATTGCGATATACCCCTTTGCAGCCCGGACGGGCGGCCGAGGGGTATATTTGCTTGCAAAGGGCTCGCGCGGAGCGGGCCGTTCATCCATAGAGGAGGCACCCTTGAAGGCGGACACTCAAACCATCGACATCCTGTTGTTGGGCAGCGGCGGCCGTGAGCATGCTTTGGCAGCCAAGCTCGCAGCATCACCGCGCGCCGGCAAGCTCTACATTGCGCCGGGTAACGGCGGCACCGCGAGCTGCGGCGAGAACGTTGTTCTCGACGACTGCGATCCTGCGGCTGTGGCGGCGTTTGCGCAGAGCCACGGATGCGGACTCGTGGTAATTGGCCCCGAGGCTCCGCTCGTGGCGGGCGTGGCCGACGCCGTGCGCGCGGCGGGTATTCCCTGCTTTGGCCCGGGTGCCGAGGGTGCCCAGATGGAGGGCTCCAAGCTGTTCTCCAAGCAGCTCATGGAGCGTGCGGGCATTCCGACGGCAGCCTATGGTTCGTTTACCGACGAGGCTTCGGCTCTCGCCTACGTGCGCGAGCAGGGCGCCCCGCTGGTCGTCAAGGCCGACGGCCTTGCCGCGGGCAAGGGCGTTATCGTGGCAACCGAGCTTGTGCAGGCCGAGGAGGCTGTGCGTGAGTGCTTTGGCGGCACCTTTGGCGATGCCGGCAGCACCGTGGTTATCGAGGAGATGCTCGTTGGTCCCGAGTGCTCGCTGCTGGCCTTTACCGACGGCAAGACCGTGCGCCCCATGGCTACCTCGCAGGACCACAAGCGCGCGCTCGAGGGCGATAAGGGCCCCAACACCGGCGGCATGGGCGTCTACAGCCCAGTGCCCATCGTGACCGATGAGGAGCACGCCACGATGGTGAAGGTCATGGAGCAGACCGTGGCCGAGCTCGCTGCCGAGGGCATCGACTACCGCGGCTGCCTGTATGGCGGCTTTATGCTCACCCCCGCCGGCCCCAAGGTACTGGAGTTCAACGCCCGCTTTGGTGATCCCGAGACTCAGGTCGTGCTGCCGCGCCTTAAGAACGACTTGCTTGAGGTCATGCTGGCTTGTGCCAACTGCGAGCTCGATCAGATTGAGCTCGATTGGCGCGACGAGTGGGCCGTGGCCGTTGTCCTGACGAGCGCGGGCTATCCCGGCAGCTACGAGAAGGGCAAGGTCATCACTGGCATTGAGGATGCCGAGGCCATGGAGAACGTGACCGTGTACCACGCGGGCACTGCCGTGGTGGACGGCCAGCTCGTGACCAATGGTGGCCGCGTGCTTGCCGTGACCGCTCTGGGCGACACGTTCGAGAACGCTCGCAACCTTGCCTACGAGGCTTGCGAGAAGATTGATTTTGAGGGCAAGACCCTGCGTCACGACATCGGCCTGCGCGCGCTGCGCGGCCGCGACGCCTGGGATGCCTAAAATCCGAGAGGAATGAGACGGATGGACGAGAAGAACGAAGAGCTCGTGGACGCGCAGATCGTCGAGCAGGACGGTCGCACGTACGGACACGCCGAGGGCGAGCCCGGTGGCGAGGTCGTCGATGAGCCGCTGCTGGTGCTGGGTGACGACGACCCGCACGATGCCGAGCTGCACGAGATAATTCTTTCGGAGGAGTGCGCCTGGAAGGGCAAGATCCTCGACGTCCACCGTCTTGAGGTTGAGCTGCCCAACGGTCACCGCAGCGCCCGCGATATCGTTCGCCATCCGGGTGCGGCGGCCGTTGTGGCACTGACCGAGAGCGGCAAGATCGTACTGGTGCGTCAGTACCGCACCGCCATCGACCGCGTGACGGTCGAGATTCCCGCCGGCAAGCTCGATCCAGGCGAGGACCCGCTCGATTGCGCCAAGCGCGAACTGCATGAGGAGACGGGCTTTAGGGCCGGTCGCATTCGCTTTTTGACGTCGATTGTCACGTCCTGCGGTTTTTGTGATGAGATCATCCACATCTACTTGGCTACCAAGCTTGAGTTCGACGCGCCCAACCCCGATGATGACGAGTTTGTCAACGTGGACCTGGTGCCGCTGCACGAGCTGATCGATGCCGTGCTCGACGGCAAGATCGAAGACGCCAAGACCGTCGTAGGCGCCTTGGCCTGCGATAGCATCGCGCACCGACTAGGCGGAGCGGAGCTTTAACGAGCGGGGATGATCCCGCAGGTTTGTGTAAGTCAGCGAAAGTGCTCCATTTGAGACAAGGTGGCCTAAAAGAGGAGGGAAGCGTATGGATATACGCGACCGACGATTGAAGGCCAGATTGTCCAAATGGAGCACTTGCAGCGTCGAGACGAAACGCGGTTTGGTAAAACCGCGTAAGGTGATTATGTTTAAGAGGTTTCTTTCGTATTACGAGCCCCAGATGGGGCTTTTTGTTGCTGATACTGTTTGTGCTCTGGTGCTTGCCGCCATTGACCTTGCTTTTCCTATTATTCTGCGTAATTTGACCGGTGGGCTATTTACTCAGGGTCAGGCTGCCATTATGCAGGCGCTCGGCATGATCGCGGTGGGCTTGGTGCTGATGTATGCCGTCCGCTGCGCCTGCCGCTACTTTGTGAGCTATTGGGGTCACGTGATGGGCGCGCGCATGGAGTCCAAGATGCGCGAGGACCTGTTCGACCAGTATGAGCGCTTTAGCTTTGCGTACTTCGACCGCAACAGCTCGGGCGACATGATGAGCCGCGTGGTCAACGACCTGTTCGATATCTGCGAGGCGGCGCATCACGTGCCCGAGTGGATCATCATCTGCGGCATCGAGATCATCGGCTCGTTTGTGATCCTCTTTACCATCGCCCCGGTCCTGGCGCTCGCCATGGCCGTGGTGACGGCGGCGTTTGCGGTCATCATGTTTTGGCAGAACATGCGCATGCGCGAGGTCTTTAGCGACAACCGCAAAAAAATCAGCGGCATCAATGCGCAGCTGCAGGATTCGCTGGCGGGCATGCGCGTGGTCAAGAGCTTTGCCAATGAGGAGACCGAACGCTTCAAGTTCCGCGCCTCCAACAATCGCTATCTTTCGTCCAAGGAGAACATGTATCACGCCATGGGCGTCTATACCGCGACGTATGGCCTGCTCTCGGGTGTGCTCTATGTGATCGTGGTGCTGCTGGGCGGCTGGCTGGTCGCCAAGGGACAGCTGCAGGCGGTCGATATGGCGACCTTTGCACTCTATATTTCGCTGTTCTGCACGCCGCTCGAGACACTCGTTAATTCGGCCGAAACGTATCAGAAGGCTATCGCCGGCTTTAAGCGTATGGACGAGGTGCTCTCGACCGCGCCGGATATCCAGGACAAGCCGGGCGCTACGGATCTGCAGGTGACTGCCGGCGCCGTGGAGTATCACGATGTGTGCTTTAACTACGAGGATGTCGAGCTGGGCGAGGGCGATGCCGACGAGCGTCCCGTTATCGACCATATGGACCTGTCCATCAAGCCCGGGCAGACCATCGCTTTGGTTGGCCCTTCGGGCGGCGGCAAGTCCACGACCTGTTCGCTGCTGCCGCGCTTTTATGACGTGGCTACCGGATCCATTAGCATCGACGGCCAGGACGTGCGTGATGTGACGCAGCAGAGCCTGCGTCGCGCCATCGGCCTGGTGCAGCAGGATGTCTATCTGTTTGACGGTACGATTGGCGAGAACATCGCCTACGGCAAGCCGAGCGCTACGGCGGAAGAGATCGCCGACGCCGCCCGTCGCGCCAATATCGATACCTTTATCGAATCGCTTCCACAGGGCTACGACACCGTGGTGGGCGAGCGCGGCAGCCGTCTTTCGGGCGGACAGAAGCAGCGCGTTGCCATCGCGCGCGTGTTTCTCAAGAACCCCAAGATCCTGATCTTGGACGAGGCGACGAGTGCTTTGGATAACGAGAGCGAGGAGGCGGTGCAGGAGTCGCTCGAAGAGCTGGCACGCGGCCGTACCACAATCATCATCGCCCACCGTCTCTCGACCATTAAACACGCCGATGAGATTGCGACCGTTGAGCATGGTCGCGTTGTGGAACGTGGCACGCACGAACAGCTTCTCGCCCGTGGCGGCACCTATGCCCGTTACTATCGAATGCAGTTCGAAGGTGCGCGTGCGCACGAGCTCGACTGATTGATATGACAGGAAGTTTATGGCTGACAAGAACCCTTTGACTCCGGAAGAAGTGACGGAGTTATTCTCCGAAATCGATGCATCCGGCGTCTTGGATCCTACGCTTGCCAAAAAGCGTACCGAGCGCATGCGTGAGAAGGAGGCTGCGGCCAAGCGCGGTGACAAAGCGGCGCTAGCACAGCTGCGCAGCGAGGACCGCGCGAGCCAGGCAAAACATATCGACCCACTGTCCGAGGACGATCCTTCGGGCTCGCAGGTGAGCCATACCATTACGAAGACCGCGATGGCCGTGGTCATCGGTATTTTGGTGCTGATCGTGGGCATGCAGATCGGCTACGGCGTGATGCGCCGTCTGAATACCGCCAACCTGTCCGAGAGCGTTTCGGTTGATACCGTTTCTACAGCACTCAAGGGTGGACTCGAGTGGGGCAACGGCTTTACGCAGTTCCCGCTCGACTTTACCGTCGATGAAGCCGATGAGCGTACGGGCACGGTCGAGGTGACGGTGTTGGACACATCGTCTGCCAACGAGCTCGAGCTGCTGTCCAACGGGCAGATCCAGGCCGCGGCGCTTGCGACCAACGCGCTGCTCAACGACAAGATCGACCGCGTGGTGTATAACGTTCACGCCTATATCGACGAGGATAGCAACATTCAGCACGATTCCTTCTTTGGCATGTTCCCCGCGCGGGGCCACCAGAGCGCCATTTTGACGTTCGTGTGGACCAAGAGCTCATCCAACGCCACGAGTATCGACTGGAAGATGCGCATCGTGAGTATGGATGACACCATCGCCGAGCGCATTCAGAAGCAGGTGAACTCGGTGTCGTCGTTGATTGAGGACCCGGTGGTGAGCCAGACCAAGATTGACGAGGAAAAGGCCGAACGTGACCTGGAACATCGTCTGCATGGCCGCGAGATTTTCCGCGGCGGCAAGCCCGATCGCTCACCGTCCGATCTGCTGGAACAGGACAAGAAAAAGTAAGAGGCCATCATCCCGCGTGAGCCACAAGCCCCGCGGGATGATTTTTAATCCCCATTACAGTTTGAGTCGTCCGAAAGGGCGGCTCTTTTCCGTTGCATGGTTATACGATTGAGCCGTACCGGTGGTCGCTGGCCGACCGCCCCGGACGGCCGTCAGCCCCTGCCCCGTAGAGGGCCCGGGACGTGTTGCCGCCGGGGCGGGAGGGGCCGCGGGGAACGACTGATAGAGATGTGCCGGGCCCGGACCGGGCCACGGCCGGGTAATGTGGGTGTCGCTTCCGCGGCTTACGGCCGGCTCAAGGGAGAGGATACACCATGCCTGCAGCAGAGACGCCCGTGGCCTACCTGGGGATCGACGTCGGGAAGAGCTCGCACAGCGCGTGCGCGCTCGATGCGGGAGGGGGCGTCGCCTTCAGGGCCGAGCTGGCCAACAGGCCCGACGACATCGACCGGGTGCTCGAGCGGGCCGGCTCCGGCGCGCTGGTCGTCGTCGACCAGAAGCGAAACATCGGCGCGCTGGTCCTCGCGCGCGCCCATGCGCACGGGAACCCCTGCGCCTACCTGCCCGGATATGCCGAGAAGCAGGCCCGCGGGATGTTCCCCGGCATCGCGAAGACCGACGCCATCGACGCCGAGGTGATCGCGCGCACCGCGCTCGGCGTGCCCCGCGTCCTCAGGCCGGCGCCCGAGGAGCCCGAGGGGACCGCCTCGCTGCGGATCCTGTCGTCGCAGCGCGAGTTCGCGTCGTCCGCCAGGACCCGCGCGAAGAACAGGCTGCGCGCGACCCTGCTCGAGGCCGACCCCGCGCTCGAGGGCGCGGTCGACCCGTCGAGCCGCTGGCAGGTGTCGATGCTGGCCGAGTTCGGCGGGGCCGCCGGGTGCTCGGCCGCCGGCTGGCGCAGGTTCTCGAGCGCCGCCAGGCGCGCGGGCGCCCCCGCCGCGGGGGCCAGGAGGCTCTGGGAGGCGCTGCTGGCCTCGTCGCGCTCGGGAAGGCGGCTCCCGGCCGGCGAGGACGTCGCGGTCCGGATACTCGCCCGGGAGATAGCCTCCCTCGACGCCGACATCGAGGAGCTCGACTCGCTCGTGGCCGACTCGCTGGCGGGCGACGAGGTCTACGAGTGCCTCCTCACGGTGCCCGGGATCGGCCCCAAGACCGCCGCGGCGCTGGTGACGTCGATCGACATATCCGCGTTCAGGGGGCACGACGAGCTCGCGAGCTATTGCGGCGTGGCGCCGTCCGATAGGCGCTCCGGGAGCAGCATCAGGTCGACATCGCCGCAGCACGGCGGGAACAGGCAGCTCAAGAACCTGCTCATATTCAGCTGCAACTCCCTCATCGGCACGGACAACAGGTTCGGGAGGTGCTACGGGGAGTGCAGGGCGAGGGGGATGAGGCACAGCAAGGCGCTGAAGGCGGTCGCGAGGAAGAGGCTCAAGGTCATCTACGCGATCATGCGCGACGCCGTCCCGTACGCGGCCTAGCGGGCGGCGGGATCAACCGAAGGGGAAGCGGGGGCGCCGGGCGCCCGGATGCGTCATGCCGAAATGGCGCGAAGCACGCGGTTGACAAAACTATAGAGACACGTCCCAGAAAAATCATTATGCATAGAAAGTCATAATTATCATTTCGTAAACATTTCGATGAAATTAACGCCATGAGGCATACTTGCGGTTACAATACCGCGAGGCCTAACTACACACCTTTAAGCCGGTCCTGTGAGACCGGGAAGGAGAATTATGGCGAACAACCATACCGCGGGCGCTGTCGCCCGCACCTTCGCGCCCAGCGAGCTTTGCCAGCGTATGCTGGCCAAAACCAGCAAGGGCACCTGCGGTCCCTGCATCCTGTATCTTGAGGATGGGACCATTTTTTATGGACGTGCATGCGGCGCCGAGGGCACCGCGACCGGCGAAGTCTGCTTCAACACCTCGCTCGAGGGCTACTTTGAGGTCATGACCGACCCGAGTTATGCCGGCCAAATCGTAACCATGACCTATCCGCAGATCGGCAACTACGGTATCGACGAGACCGACGTCCAGTCGGCCTTCCCCGGCGACGACGTGCGCCCCGCGAGCGCTCCGGCTATGCGCGGCATGATCGTTCGCGATATGTGCGCCACGTCTTCTAACTGGCGCTCGGCCGTCAGCGTGCCGGAGTACCTGCGCGCCCACGGCATCGTCGCTATCGAGGGTGTCGACACCCGCGCTCTGGTGCGCCATCTGCGCGACAATGGTTCCAAGATGGGCATTATCTCGACCGAGATCTTCGACGTCGACGAGCTTGCCGAGCGTCTGGCCGCAGCGCCCACGCTGGTAGGCGAGAACCTGGTCAAGACCGTAAGCTGCCCCGCGCCTCACGAGTTTGCAGCTGCCGACATGCCCGCTACGCATGACTTTGCGCTTGCCCCTGCCGCTCCTGCCCGACACAAAGTGGTCGCCTACGACTGCGGCGTCAAGCGCGGCATCCTGGAGGGCCTCGTCCGCGCTGGCTGCGACCTTACCGTCGTGCCGTGGGATACGCCCGCCCAGCAGGTGCTCGACATGAATCCCGACGGCGTCTTTTTGTCCAATGGTCCCGGCGACCCCGACGCCGTGGTGGAGACCTACGAGCAGGTGCAGCAGCTGATCGGCAAGGTACCGGTCTTTGGTATTTGTCTTGGTCACCAGATGATCAGCCTGGCCTGCGGCGCCCAGATGGAAAAGCTTAAGTTCGGTCACCGCGGTGGCAACCAGCCGGTCATGAACCTGGTAAGCCGTCGTGTGGAGATCACCGCGCAAAACCATGGCTTTGGCCTGATATTCCCCAGCTTGGGCAAGCTTGTCCCCGGGCTTTCCGGCGGCGAGACCGAGCATGCGGCCGACGGCGACCTGCGCGTCTGGGTGCGCCGCGGAATCGCGCCGGTCGTGATGAACGAGCGCTTTGGCCGCATTCGCCTAACACATGTGAACCTTAACGACGGCACCGCCGAGGGCATCCAGCTGCTCGACGCCCCGTGCTTTTCGGTCCAGTATCACCCCGAGGCCTCGCCTGGCCCCACCGATGCCCACTATCTCTTCACCGCCTTTACGCGACTCATGGACGGCGAGGAGAACTACCTGGACATCGACACCGCGAAGGATCGCCTGGCTGGCTGGAATTTCGCCGACGATGGTTCCGCCGTTCTACCGAACGGCGGACCGGTCGACGCTGCGGCTGCATCTGGCACATCATCTTGCCGCTCTGCTTCGGTCGCGCGGGCATAAGCCCAGCGCGCCCTCGCATCACGGCAACCTGATGCACCAGCTGCACCCTCGCTGACTTTTCCAAAACATTGAGTCAGCCTCTCTAGGAGGTTTTAAACATGCCGAAACGTACTGACATCAAGCGCATCCTCGTTATTGGTTCGGGCCCCATCGTCATTGGCCAGGCCTGCGAGTTCGACTACTCTGGCGCCCAGGCCTGCAAGGTGCTCAAGGAGGATGGCTTTGAGGTCATCCTGGTCAACTCCAACCCGGCGACCATCATGACCGACCCGGGTCTTGCCGACCGCACCTATGTCGAGCCCATCACCGCCGAGTTTATCGAGCGCGTGATCAAGAAAGAGCGCCCGGACGCGCTGCTGCCCACGCTGGGCGGCCAGACCGGTCTGAACGCCGCCGTCGAGCTGGCGAAAGACGGCACGCTGGACAAGTACGGCGTCGAGATGATCGGTTGTGACCTGGCCGCTATCGAGCGCGGCGAGGACCGCAAGCTCTTTAACGAGGCCATGGCCGAGATCGGCCTGGAGGTCGCGCGCTCGGGCTATGCCTACAGCGTGGCTGACGCCGAGGCCATCGCCGAGCGCGTGGGCTATCCCTGCGTGCTGCGTCCGAGCTTTACCCTCGGTGGCGCCGGCGGCGGCATCGCGCACACCCACGAGGAGCTCGTCTCCATCGTGAGCCAGGGCCTCGAGCTCTCGCCTGCCCATGAGGTGCTGGTCGAGGAGTCCATCGAGGGTTGGAAAGAGTACGAGATGGAGGTCATGCGTGACCACGCCGGCAACGGCATCATCGTGTGCTCCATCGAGAACCTCGACCCCATGGGCGTGCATACCGGCGACTCCATCACCGTCGCGCCGGCGCAGACGCTCTCCGACCTTGAGTATCAGCGCATGCGCGTGGCCTCGCTCGCCATTCTGGAGAAGATCGGCGTCGAGACCGGTGGCTCCAACGTGCAATTTGCCGTGAACCCCAACACCGGCCGCCTGATCGTCATCGAGATGAACCCGCGCGTGAGCCGCTCGTCCGCCCTCGCTTCCAAGGCCACAGGTTTCCCCATCGCTAAGGCCGCCGCGCGCCTGGCCGTGGGCTACACGCTCGACGAGATCGTCAACGACATCACCAAGGCTACGCCCGCCTGCTTTGAGCCCACGATCGACTACTGTGTGGTCAAGGTGCCGCGCTTTGCCTTCGAGAAGTTCAAGGGTACCGACCCCACGCTCACTACGCGCATGAAGGCCGTGGGCGAGATCATGGCGATCGGCCGCACCTTTGAGGAGGCCTTTGGCAAGGCTATGCGCTCGCTGGAGGACGGCCACCAGGGTATTTGCGCCGGTGGCAAAGAGGGTGCCGATAAGCTGAGCGACGACGAGCTTGCTCAGGCCGTGGCAACCCCGACCGAGCATCGCATCTTCTTTGTGGTCGAGGCCCTGCGCCGTGGCTGGGACATCGCTCGCATCCATGCCATCTGCGGTATCGATCCGTGGTACCTCAACCGTATCAACGATATGGTGCAGGTCCAGCAGAGCATCCGCGGCCTGCGTGTGGAGGATATCGACGCCGACGCGATGCGTCTGCTCAAGCAGTACGGTACGAGCGACGCCGAGATCGCCGCGCTGACCGGCTCGGACGAGCGCTTTGTGCGCGCCTATCGTAAGGGTCTGGGCGTGGTTCCCAGCATGAAGACGGTCGATACCTGCGCTGCGGAGTTCTCGAGTGCCACGGAGTACCACTACAAGACGTACGAGAACATCTACCGCACGAGCCCGGATGCCAAGAAGTGCGTGGCTCCCGACGAGACCACGCCGGCGGACAAGCCCAAGGCGATGATCCTGGGCGCCGGCCCCAACCGTATCGGCCAGGGTATCGAGTTCGATTACTGCTGCGTGCACGCGAGCTACGCGCTGGCAGCCCGCGGCTTCGAGACCATCATGGTCAACTGCAACCCCGAGACCGTTTCGACCGACTACGACACCTCGGACCGCTTGTACTTTGAGCCGCTCACCTACGAGGACGTCATGGATGTCATCGATGTTGAGCGTCCCGACGGCGTCGTGGTGACGCTCGGCGGCCAGACTCCGCTTAAGCTGGCGCGCATGCTCGAGGAGAGCGGCGTGAACATTATGGGCACCAAGCCCGATGCCATCGACTTTGCCGAGGACCGCGAGCGCTTCGCCGCTCTGCTCGATAAGCTGGGCATCATGTACCCGCCGGCGGGCCAGGCCACCTCGTTTGAGGAGGCCGAGGCCGTGGCCGCGCACATCGGCTACCCGCTGCTGGTGCGTCCGAGCTACGTGCTGGGCGGCCGCGGCATGATGATCGCCTACGATGCCGAGCATCTGCGCGATTACATGGCCGAGGCTGCGCGCATTAGCCCCGACTATCCGGTATATCTGGACCGCTTCCTGGAGGGTGCGATTGAGTCCGATGTCGACGCCCTGTGCGACGGCGAAGAGGTCTACATCGGCGGCATCCTGGAGCATATCGAGGAGGCCGGTATTCACTCCGGCGACTCTGCGACCTGCATTCCGCCGTTCAGCTTTAGTGAGAGCCTGCAGGCGAAGCTCCGCGAGACCACGCGCCGCATCGCGATGGCGCTGGGCGTGCGCGGCCTGGTCAACGTGCAGTATGCCATCAAGGGCGAGACCGTCTACGTGATTGAGGCCAACCCGCGCGCCAGCCGTACCGTGCCGTTTATCTCCAAGGCCACCGGTGTGCCGCTAGCCAAATGCGCGGCGCGCATCATGGCAGGCGATTCCATCGCGAGCTTGGGCCTGCCGAGCGACGAACGTCAGCTGGACTGGTTCTGCATGAAGGAAGCCGTTATGCCCTGGGGTCGTTTCCCGGGTGCCGACGTTATTCTGGGCCCCGAGATGAAGTCGACGGGCGAGGTCATGGGCATTGCCAAGAGCTACCCCGAGGCATATGCCAAGACGCAGCTGGCGATTGACTACAAGCTGCCCGACCCGAGCGCCGGCAAGGTGTTCATTAGCGTGTGCGACCGCGACAAGCGTCATATCCTTTCGGTCGCGCGTATCCTGCGTTACCTGGGCTTTGACATCTGCTCCACCGAGGGCACGGCGCGCGTGCTGCGCGGCGGCAACGTGACCTGCGAGGTTGTGGAGAAGATCAGCGGCCCGCACGACGGCGAGCGTCCCAACATCGGCGACCTCATCGCCGATGGCAAGATTGCGGTGATCATTAATACGCCATACGGCCCGGGCTCGCGTGGCGACGGTTATCTGCTGCGCACCGAGGCCGTGCGCCGCGGCGTGACCTGCGTGACCGCGATGTCTGCCGCCAACACGTACGTGAGTGCCATCGAGGCCGTGCGCGAGGACCAGCAGGGTCACGGCAGCGCCAACGACATGGGCATGGACGTCATCGCCCTGCAGGACCTGCCGCAGTACACGGTGTAGGGTGACCTGTCCGGCCGGGGCGGGGGCCGAGTTTCCCCCTTCGCTCCGGCTGCAAGCAGAGTCGCTCAGTGGGAAACTCGGCTCCCCCGCCCCGGCCTGCGGTGACTTGGTTGTGCCGTGTGCTGCAGAAGGGGCTTTGTGCGTCCGGTGGCAATCAGGGTTCCGGCAACGGTGGGCAGACATCCGGCGGTTCGAACGATGGCGCCCAGGCGGGAAAGCCCGCTGGTGACAAGGCTCAGGGTGGCAAGTCCGCTAACTCACTTGCGAGCACCGGTGATCAAACGGTGGCGACCGTCGCCGCGATCGGCGGCCTGGGTGCCGCGATCGCCGCAATCGGAGTCTTCCTTGCTCGTTTCCGCCGCAAGGAAGACTAGCGCGAGCGATTGACAATCGCACACGTTTCCCAAGAGGGCCGCGGTAACCGTCGCGGCCCTCACTTTACCGGAGCGGTCGGAGGACTCGCGTCTTTCGCTTCGGACTGCTGCGCAGGGTCAATCAGGCGGAGATCTCACCCGTGTCGGGTTTGCGATAGCTTGGCGAATATAATTACGCGAAATCTAGGATTTCTCAAAAACGCGAAGTAGATGATATATTGTACTTCGCGTTTTTCAGTTAATCTTAATTTTGCGAAGTGGATTGCCATGAGACTTATTAATCGACCGTTCTATATGGATAAGCTCTCCAAGGTGGCGGGTTCGCCAGACATCAAGGTGATTACCGGAATCAGGCGATGCGGAAAATCGAAATTGCTTGAGGCGTTTGCCAGCCAACTTCGTTCAAACGACCCCTCGGCCAACGTCATACACGTCAACTTCAATCTACTTGAGTTCGAGCCGTTGGCGGAATACCATGCGCTGCATACATATGTGGAAAAGCATTATATCGAGGGTTGCCGGAATATCGTCATGATCGACGAGGTCCAGATGTGTGAAGGGTTCGAGCGGGCTATCAACAGTCTTCATGCGTCAGAGAAATATGACATTTACATCACGGGGTCGAATGCCTTTCTTCTCTCAAGCGACCTCTCGACGTTGTTCACGGGAAGAACGGTGGAGATCGAGGTCTTTCCGTTTTCACTTGCGGAGTTCTCGGCGTATCACGAGATCACTTCTCCAGCCGAGGCCCTTGCTCGCTATGTCCGCGAGGGAGGAATGCCGGGTTCCTATATCTACCAGGACGAAAGGATGCGTTTCTCATACATCTCGGATGTGCTTGAAACTCTTATCCTGCGCGACATCAGACAAAAATATCGTATACGTAATGCGGAGCAGCTTAAACGTTCCTGCGAGTTCCTGATGGATAACGTCGGAAACATCTCTTCTCTCAAGGGGATGGCGGCTGAGCTGTCACGAGCGAACCTTAAGATAAGCGACAAGACGCTGGCTGTGTATATCGACTACCTGTGTGATGCGTTTGCGTTCTACCGGTTTCGTCGCTTTGACGTCTCAGGAAAGAAATACCTGTCGACGGGAGATAAATACTACCTGGCCGACCACTCGTTTCGCTACGCCGCGCTTGGTACGAAAAAGCTCGATTTTGGCCATGTTTACGAGAATATGGTGGCAATCGAGCTTATGCGCCGCGGATGGGAAGTCTACGTGGGCGTTCTCTACCAAAAGGAAGTAGACTTTGTCGCCATCAGGCGTGACCGCCGTGTCTATATCCAGGTGAGTGACGACATTTCCCAAGAAGCGACGCTTGAGCGTGAGCTTGATCCGCTGCGACGGATTCGAGACGCCTATCCCAAGTGCGTCATCGCCCGAACAGGGCACGAAACGACTGATTGGGATGGCATCAAGGTCGTCGACCTGGCACGATGGCTTATGGGTGAATCAGGCGAGCTGGCCGTCTAGCACGCGATGACGCGGGCTGGAACGAACGAGCGAGGATTCCGTCCCGCGAGGAGGCCAATACGGCCCTCTTCGAGGGACGGAATCCTCGCTCGATCTCTTGGCGGGACATTTTGCTCGGTCGATGATCAACGGTTGGTGGAAAGCGATGCCTCGTCCGTGCCACTATTCCGTGATTGCTGGTATTTTCTGCATGCTAAAATGAATGCATAAAAGACTTTATATTTGGAGGTCTCGATGCCTGCTTTAAAGATGCTCGACAATCTTGTTCCCATCAGCGATTTCAGTCACGGTAAGGGTCCCGCTGCGTTTTCGAGAGTGAGCAACGACAACCCGGTTGTAGTTTTGAAACACAACAAGCCGGCGTTCGTTATCGTGACGCCCGATGAATACCGAGAGGCTAAGCAGGCGGAGGAGGACCTCGCCTTGTTGACGTTGGCCCTTAAGAGGACGGCTGCGACAAGCGATGATGAACTCGTTTCCCTATCTGATGTTATGGCAGAGTTGGGTGTGGGCCAGGACGAACTCGATCAGATGGATGAGGTCGAGTTTGAATGAGCGGGTACGAAGTCGCTTTCTACCCGGATACTCTCAAGGATCTCAAGCGTCTCGATGGTTCCCAGCGAAAACACGTGTTTAAGGCTATAGAAAGAATCAGAACGAACCCATTGCCGCAGAACGAAGGCGGATTCGGCAAGCCTCTTGGAAACAAGGCAGGCACGGATTTGACGGGCTTCATGAAAATCAAGCTCAGGGGAAGTGGCATTCGGATTGTGTACCGCCTCATTAAAATCAAAGGAAAAATGGCCATCGTAGTGGTAGGCGCTCGTGAAGACATGGAAGCGTACCGAACCGCCCAAAGGCGTGCGATTGATTTCGAGAAGTGGGCGGAAGAGGCTCTCTAACTTCATGGGCGAAAACAGGAATGCAGCGATGTGCTTCGGGTGTGCGAGTTTTGAAAGGCTCTGGTGATTCGGAGGTCCGCCAGAGCCTTTTTCTATCTGTGGACATTCCTCTTGGACAGTTAGTTCAGATACGTATTTTTCAGAGGACGTGTGGAGGCCAATTTGGGCACAATTGAGCTATTTTTGATAGTCTGGACCGACAAGGCCGCGCGGGCAATAGCGAGAAAGACCTATTATTAGATCTAAAGCGACTTAAAACCAGTTTGTTAGCGCCAATTAGCACCGCCAAAATATACGTATCTGAACTAACTGTCCACCACCCTCCAACAACCTCCTATTTCAAATCAAATCAGCCACCGTGCGTCATGGATATTCCCGGTGGGTCGCGGGGTGGCGGCTACGACTTTCCCTCAGGATAATTCGCGAAGCCCGTTTTCCGAGGAAAGGTATTGGTTATGTAATACCAGTTAAACAGTAAAACTATGCTTAAGTGGTATCTGGCTGGAGAACCAATTGGTATGGTTGATTAGACCCACTTCGCCATCTACGTTCATTTTTATACCGCTGGGAGAATTCCAAACTTAATTTGCGCAACTGCTCACGTATGCTGGTTCAACCTTATAGGTGGCTATCAGGTTACTACCAGTTAACCCCTTGGTAACGGGTGGGCCCACTGCACGGAATGTACCGAACACCCCTCCCGTTTGATGCGTGCGCCATGCTGCAGGGCGTGCGTCCGCGACACTTCCGCATGTCGGAGGAAAGGAGTCCAGGTGTGTAGGAATTCCATTTTTACGAAACGGTGGGTGAAGGGAAGCGTGGTCCTCGTTGCCACTGCAGCGACGCTTGTGTTTGCCAATCCCCAGCAGGCGATTGCCACGCCACTCAAGGGTGTCGACTCAGCGACCGTGTCTCAGTCTGCCTCGAACGTCGTCGACATCGATTTCGCTGACGGCATCAAGGGCCGTATTACGTTCCTCGAGGACGGTATTTTCCGTTATAACGTCGACCCCAAGGGTGAGTTTTCCGAGTACGCCACGCCGCGCAGTAAGTCCCACACGGCTAAGATCCAGGCTCAGCCCGATACCTCGGACACCTACAGCAAGCCGAGTGCGACGGTTGCCGACAAGGGCGACACTATCGAGATCACCGGCGGAAAGGCGACCGTGATCCTGGACAAGGCGACTGGCAAGATGAGTATCAAGTCAGGCGACCGTGGCGTGGTTTCTGAGTCTGCGCCCCTCGACCTTGATAAGAAGGGTACCGTCCAGACGCTCGCCAAGGAGAAGTCCGAGAACTTCTTTGGCGGCGGCACCCAGAACGGCCGCTTCCTGCACACCAACCAGACCATCGCCATCTCCAACACTAACAACTGGACCGATGGCGGCGTTGCCTCGCCCAACCCGTTCTATTGGACGAGCGACGGCTACGGCGTGCTCCGAAACACGTTTGCAGAGGGTTCCTACGACTTCGGTTCCACGGACTCATCGACGGTCACGACTTTGCACAGCGAGAATGAGTTTGATGCCTATTACTTCGTGGCGACCAACGAGGGCGCCTCGAACGTGGCAACCGAGATGCTGCAGGACTACTACAAGGTGACCGGCAATCCGGTGCTGCTGCCCGAGTACGGTTTCTACCTGGGTCATCTTAATGCCTATAACCGTGATGGCTGGTCAACGACCTCGGGTCAAAAGAAGTGGGAGACCAAGGGCAGCAAGTCCTCGGGTGAGAAGGGCGACGTTAAATACGAGTCCGGCATGTCGACGGGCTACAAGCTCGACGGCACGCTTGCGGCCGAGACGCTCAACGGTGAGGGCCCTACGGTTGATACCGAGAACATGAAGGCGACCGATTTCGACCGCCAGTTCTCCGCCCGGCAGGTTATCGATGACTACGAGGACAACGACATGCCGCTCGGCTGGTTCCTGCCGAACGACGGTTACGGTGCTGGCTACGGCCAGAACGGTTACTACAAGACCGGCGGCGTCAACTCCGACGGAACGAGTTCTGCCGAGCGCCTCAACGCCGTGCGCGCCAACGTCGACAATCTTAAGAAGTTCACCGAGTATGCCAACTCCAAGGGTGTGAGCACGGGTCTGTGGACCCAGTCTAACCTGGAGCCTGACAGCAACTCCGAGACCCCGTGGCATCTGCTGCGCGATTTCGATTCTGAGGTTAAGACTGGTGGCATCACCACGCTCAAGACCGACGTCGCTTGGGTCGGCTCCGGCTACTCCTTTGGCCTCAACGGCATCAAGACGGCCTATGACACCGTGACCACCGGCGCCAACAAGCGCCCCAACATCATCACGCTTGACGGCTGGGCCGGCACGCAGCGCTTCGGCGGCATCTGGACCGGCGACCAGTACGGCGGTAACTGGGAGTACATTCGCTTCCATATCCCCACGTATATCGGCCAGAGCCTCTCGGGCAACCCCAACATCGGCTCCGATATGGACGGCATCTTTGGTGGCGATCCCATCATCTCCGCTCGCGACTACCAGTGGAAGACATTCACGCCCTCTATGCTTGACATGGACGGTTGGGGCACCTACCGCAAGTCGCCCATGACGCACGGCGATCCATACACGGGCATCTCGCGCTTCTATCTCAAGCTCAAAGCACAACTCATGCCCTATATCTACACGAGCGCGGCCTCGGCGGCCAACATCGACACGGGCAACGGCGATACCGGCCTTCCCATGATCCGCGCCATGCTGCTTTCCGACAACTCCGAGTACGCCGCAAGCACCTCGACGCAGTACCAGTACATGTTCGGTGAGAACTTCCTGGTGGCACCGGTGTATCAGGATACCCAGGCAGATGAGAACGGCAACGATGTCCGCAACGGTATCTACCTGCCCAACTACGGTACCGACGAGAATCCCACCATCTGGATTGACTACTTCTCGGGCAAGCAGTACCGCGGCGGTCAGGTCCTCAACAACTACGAGGCTCCGCTTTGGAAGCTGCCACTCTTTGTTAAGGCCAACGCCATCGTGCCGATGTACGCCGAGAACAACAACCCCGAGGCTGTGACCGAGACCAACACCAAGGGCACCAATCGCAGCCAGCGTATCGTCGAGTTCTTCGCCACCGAGGGTGAGGGCAGCTTTACGCAGTACGAGGATGACGGCTCCTCCATCGAGAACAACACGACCGAGGACGATTCCTACGGCACAATCGACAATATTTCCTACGGTGAGCATGTGAGCACCGTCTATAAGTCGAGCGTGGTGGGCGGCACGGCGACCTTTACCGCCGAGGCATCGCAGGGCGGCTACAGCGGCTACGACTCCAACCGCACCACGACCTTTGTGGCCAACGTCTCCGCCAAGCCCACGAGCGTCTCCGCCAAGAACGGCGGATCCGCGCTCAACGTGGTTGAGGTCGACTCGCAGGAGGCCTTTGACGCCGCGACCCCCGAGGCCGGCCAGGCGGTCTACTTCTACAACGAGACCCCCAACCTCAACCACTACGGTAGCGACGCAGGCAGCACCGAGGCCGAGCAGGGCGAGAGCTTCAACAACACCAAGATCACCACGAATCCCAAGGTCTACGTCAAGTTCGCGAAGACCGATGTCGCCACGGCAGCGCAGACGCTCGAACTGGGCGATTTCGTGAACGCCGATGCCACGCTCGCGGCCGACCGCTTCAACGAGAACCTCTCCGCACCCGCGAACCTTGCTGCCCCCGAGGACGCCACGACCCCCACGAGCATTAAGCTCACCTGGGGGAAGGTCGATGGTGCTACCTCCTACGACCTTAAGGTAGACGGCACTGTGTTCGCCGTGGGCGATGCGGCAGAATTCACGCATACCGATCTTGCCTACAACAGCAAGCATACCTACCAGATTCGTTCGCGCAACGCCGATGGCTACTCCGCATGGAGCGACGTGCTTGAGGCGAACTCTGCGCTCGACCCGTGGCGGAACGTGCCTGAGGCCGAGGAAATCACTTGGGAGGGCTCGCTCTACGGTAGCCATAAGGCCGAACTCGCCTTCGACCATGAGTTCCAGTCGGGCGACGGCGGTTTCCACTCCGGTGGCAACGATCTGGGCAAGGCGCTTACCGTTGACTACGGTCGCGCTTACAAGCTCGACAAGCTCGAGTACTATCCGCGCGATGATGCCGGTAACGGCACTGTGACCAAGATGCGCATCGAGACGAGCCTCGACGGCGTGCATTGGACGACGCAGGAGGTCGACTGGGAGCGCTCCGCCGCTTGCAAGACGGTGGCGTTCGACGGCGCCGTGGCCGCGCGCTACGTGCGTATGACGCCGCTCGCGTCCGTGGGCAACTTCTTCTCCGCCTCCGAGATCGCCATCTACAAGACCGACGGCACGGACGGCTTCGCTGTGGGCTCCAACCTCAACAAGGCCACGGTCTCCGACGGCGACTACTCCAACATGAAGAATTACCTGGGTCTTGAGAACCGCGAGCCCGACACCTCGACGTTCGACTCC
>CATZEP010000002.1 GCA_958418185.1 uncultured Collinsella sp. | reverse complement strand
TGCATGGCGTAGGCCAGACGGTTGGTGGGGATGCCGTGGCGCAGGCAGGGGATGGGCGCGGTCGTGTCCACGACCAGCGGCGGCTCGGGGCGCGCCTCGCCAATGTCGGACACGCGCAGGCGCGGCAGCGTGGCCTTGGCCTCGGGCGTGTCCTCGGCCTCCTGCGCGGCACGCAGCGCGGCCGTGCGCTCGACCACGTCGGCCAGCTCGGCATCGGTCATGGCATCGCGCTTGGCTGCCAGCTCAGCGGCCTCGGCACCCTCCGAACCCTCGGCGGCATCCACCGGCGCCAGCTCGACCAGTGCCATGTGGTCGTTTTCCAGCACCAGCTCGCGCAGCAGGTCCTCAAAGTAGCTGCCGTCCAGCTCGTCACGCAGCTCCTCGTACACCGGGCCGTACTTGAGCGCCAGCGTCGCGGCGTCGTCATCGTAGAGCCAGGTGCTCAGCGCGTCGCACGCAATGGCCACACCGTCGGCGATACCGTAGTCGCGCTGGCGCAGGTCGTATTCGTTGCTGCTGATGATGGCTTCCAGGCGCTCGCGCGGAACGCCATGTTCGCATAGGTCGCGGCAGGCGTCCTGGAACACGCGGCGCAGCTCGCGCGCCACGCCGGGCTGCGCGTTTTGCAGCATGATGAGCTCGTAGGGCTGCAGGCTCTCGGCTGCGGTGTAGCTCACCACGTTGCCGCCCAGGCCGGCGGCCAGAATGGCTTTCTTAACCGGTGCTTCGTTGGAGCCCAGCAGCGCCTCGAACAGGATGTCCGCCGCGATCGTGCGTTTGCGGTCGAGCGCGCTGCCCAGCACCAGGCCCAGGCCCACCAGGGCGTTCTCGGGCGTGGTGGCCATCTCGATGCGCTTGTACTCGCAGGTCACGGGCGCCTGCACGCCCAGCGGATTGGGCGCCAGCGTGGACGGGTCCTCGCCGGCGGCAACGGCTGCGTCCATGCGCCGACTTGCGGCACTCGGCTGCGACAGATAGCGCTCGTCCAAAAAGGCCAGTGCGCGGTCCACGTCCAGGTCGCCGTAGAGCGTGATGTAGGAGTTGGAGGGGTTGTAGTGGCGCGCGTGCGTGTCCAGGAACTGCTCGTAGGTGAGCGCGGGAATCGCGCGCGGGTCGCCGCCGCTCTCGTGCGCATAGGCGGTGTCGGGATAGAGCGCGGCGTTGACGGCGTCGTCCAGCACGCTCATGGGGTCGGACAGCGCGCCCTTCATCTCGTTGAACACCACGCCGTTATAGCGCAGCGTGCCCTCGCGCAGGCCGGCGGGGTTGCCGTCGCCCTCGTCCTCCGGCAGGTCCAACTCATAGTGCCAGCCCTCCTGCTCAAAAATGGTGGGCTTGGTATAGATGGCCGGGTTGAACCCCGCGTCCAGGTACACGTCCATCAGGTTGTACAGATCCTGCTCGTTGGTGGTCGCAACGGGGTAGATGGTCTTGTCGGGGTAGGTCATGGCGTTGAGGAACGTCTGCATGGAGCTCTTGATCAGGTCCACGAACGGCTCCTTGACGGGAAACTTGGCCGATCCGCACAGCACCGAGTGCTCAAGAATATGGAACACGCCGGTGGAATCGGCCGGCGGCGTCTTAAAGCCAATGGCAAAGGCCTTGTTTTCGTCGTCGCATGCCAGGTACAGCAGGCGAGCGCCCGAGGCGGTGTGGCGCAGCACGTAGGCGTCCGAGTCGAGCTCGGGCACGGTCTCGCAGCGCTCGACGGCAAAGCCGTGGCAGGTGGTGCCGGGCACCAGCAGCGCGGCAGCAGCGGCGCGCGGGTCGGTTGAGGTAGTGGACATATGTAGTCTCCTTTGACGCCCCAGCGGGGGCGAATCGAGTCGAATCCTCGAGAGTATACCCATATGGGGCCGCGGCTCTGCGGCGAACTGAAGACGATGCCAGCGGATTGGCATGGGCCCCGCGTGTCCCGCCAAATGAGCGTGGATTTTCGGACGAAATAATCCGTCGCAGGCCCAAATGCCGTCCAATTATCCACTCCCGCACACCTTTCGTCTCCAACCGTGAGATGAGAGATAGACGAGAGGCGTATACGAAAGATGGCTGTACAGCAAAGAGCCAAACAATTAATAGTGCTGCTAATAGTGCTGTTTGGTTGGTGATTGTTTTTTCAGTAAAAACACTTACGAATAAAGCAAGTTGCAAACAGCTGCCCCCTTATTTCGTGCTCATTTTTAAGGCGAGAAATTGCCGTCATATGATCGGACGAGTTACAACGATTGCGATTTAGTATTTGGCTCGGATGCGGTCGATTTCGATGAAACGCTAGTTGACCACGCGGTAGATTGCACTTTCTCCCAGACGCCCCGGCAATGCGCAATAGGCCAGATAACAAAGCGATTGCCGGTGCGTCTATCCATGGGGAATTCCGGGAAAGCTTCTGCGGACAGTCAAAAGATTCGTCGGCCCCAAGCGGATTAAAGGTATTTGCATAAGACGTCATTTAACTAGGGACGATGCATATTGAATCGTTCAATGAACTTGCACGCTGTGTCCAACAATGCCGAGTGTTGTTTTAAGGGGCTTGATGAAAGAACAGAATCAAAATAATACTTGCATAGTTAGTTATATAAAGTATTATAACGTTATGGGATGAATGAAGGGTTCATCTAAGTGAGTTAGGAGTAAGGGATGTTCAATTTCGATGAGCCTCGTTACGAGAAGGTTGTGAGCGATGCCCTCGCTCTCCGTCCTCAGATTGAGGCTGCCGTGGACAAGGTCTGCGAGCAGGGCTATTCCAACATCTTCTTCATCGGCTGCGGCGGCACCTGGGCCCACACGCTCCCGATGAAGTACTGGGTCGAGACCACCACGGCCGACGTCGACGTCCACTGCGAGATCGCCGCCGAGTTCCTCGCATGCCCGCCCAAGACCTTCAACAAGGACTCGGTCTGCGTCTTCTCCACCCGTACCGGCACCACCCCCGAGATCATCGAGGCCGCCAAGTTCTGCCAGGAGCAGGGCGCCCGCACGCTGATGTACGTCTCCAACGACAACACCCCGGCCACCGAGTACGCCGACTACAAGTTCTTCAGCTTCGCCGAGGACGACGTCCTGTGCGAGGCCATCTACACCTACCAGATCACGCTGGTCGCCCGCTTCCTCAAGAACGCCGGCGCCTTCCCCAAGTACGACACCTTCATGGAGGAGTTCGGCAACATCGCCCCGTACCTCATCAAGGCCAAGGACGCCCAGGACGAGCGCTGCGCCGCCATGGCCGAGGACTTCAAGGACACCGACTACCACATGGTGATCGGCTCCGGCATGCTCTGGGGCGAGGCCTACGACTACGCCATGTGCATCCTCGAGGAGATGCAGTGGATCAAGACCAAGTCCATCCACGCCGCCGAGTTCTTCCACGGCACCATCGAGCTGTGCGAGGAGGGCACGAGCCTCATCATGCTCTACGGCGAGGACGACACCCGTAAGCTCATGGACCGCGTGGACAACTTCACTCACATGCTCGCCGACGAGAAGGGCGTCCATGTCCGCGTGAACAAGTTCGACACCGCCGAGGTCGAGCTGCCGTTCAGCGACCCCGAGTTCCGCAAGATCGTCTCCCCGATGGTCACCTACACCATCACCGAGCGTCTGAGCTGCCATCTCGAGCACGTCCGTAACCACCCGCTCACCACGCGTCGCTACTACCACCAGATGAACTACTAAAGCAGCTTTCAGCGGCCGTTATTTTGCTCGGAAATAATTCGTTATGCTGCGTTCGTAAAACAATGCAAACAAATGTCGCAGTCTCGTTCTAGGGAGCCATGCCGTAGCTGGCCGCTTGAGGTCGTATTTGCTTGGACTCGACCATGCGGCTCGTTGGCATTTCACGGTAGCGACTTCAAGGCGAAGAGGGGCATTTTTTGCCAAATGCCCCTCTTGTTTGCGCCACAAGTGGCATTCGACACCTTCATATGAAATGTTTGATATTGTAGACGGTTCAAAAATAAGATTGAACCGTCTATTTCTTTCAAAATAATACGTAATAGGTTATCTTATAACGTATAGAAGTTTCATAGAATGTTGTACGGAGAACGTTATGATTAACCCGACTAGTGCTGTGCCGCTATATGTACAAGTGGCCGATGATTTGCGCCGCCGTATTGAGATGGGCGAGTTTTCCGAAAGTGGCGTGTTGCCTAGCGAAAATGGTTTTTGCGAAGAATACGAGGTTAGCCGTGCGACGATACGGAAGGCAATTCAAACTCTTGTGGATGACGACGTGCTTGATACGCGTCATGGCAAGGGCACATTTATCCGGCAGCCTAAAATCGTCTCGAGCTTGAGCACGTTTAAGGGTTTCACTTATTTTTGCCATGAAAATAATATCGAAACCTCGTCTCGTGTTCTCGCTCTTCAGGAGGTCGAGCCGCCCGTTGCCGTCCGTCGTCATTTGCGAATGGAAGAGAATGAATCTGCGGTTTACCTCAAACGCGTGAGGTCAATTAACCACATAAATGCAATGATTGAACATATTTATCTTCCAGTAAAGAACTTCGGGTTTTTACTGGGTGTCGATATGGAGAACGCATCACTTTATGAAACGATTGAGAGAGAGACGGGGCTGCGACTAGAGGATAATTGTTTCCCGTCTATTGTGCTTGAAGCAGGGCTTGCTACGGATGAGGAGAAGCGCATCCTTAACATCGCAGGAGAAGCTGCGATGTTTATATTGAGTGAGACCGTTTATATGAGCACTGGTAAGCCAGTGCACTTTACTAAGCAGGTGATGTTGGGTGATTATTTCAAATACTTCTTTTCGATTAAGGCTAATCAACTCGGCATCAATTGGCAGGGACTTGAAGCCGTTGAGTGTAGAAAGCAATAGGTTGAATAATGGTTAAAGTGGAGAGCGCTGTTCCATTGTATAAGCAGATCGTTCACGATCTTGTGAGTCGAATAGAAAGTGGCGTATATAGCGAAGGGGATAAGCTTCCTACTGAGACGGAGCTTATGGAGGAATATGGCGTTAGTCGTATTACTGTTCGATCGGCAATCAAGGAACTAGAGGATGCCGATATCGTTGAGCGCACGCGAGGAAAAGGTACTTTTGTTACCACGACGCGCAATGCCTATGCAGCCGATGACCAGGAAAGCTTCACCCATTCCTGCATTCAAGAAAATAAAAAGCCTTCGACCGTAGTGCTCGAAGTAGCTTGGATTTATCCTACGCTGCGCGATGTGCGTTTTCTTCAGGTCCAGGAGGACGAGAATATTCTTCAGACTAGACGTTTGCGCTTAGTCGATGGCGTGCCAACGATGTTGGAAACCAATAGCTACACTCCTTCTCTTGCCTTTTTGGAACATGAAGATTTATCGGGTTCTCTACTTGAGGTGCTGGGAAGACGCCATATCGAACTTGGCAATAACGAGCGAACGTTGCAGGTGTGCTTTGCAAGTGCTTACGAGGCAGAACATTTGAATGTAAAGCCGGGATCTGCCCTTTTATTATTTGTAGATAAGCGTTGCAGCGCGCAGGGAGTGCCATTGTTTATTTCGCGGCAGGTGTACTGCACTGAGCGCTTAAAGTTTTATCTCTAGCGAAAGCCAAACCCCGGATCTTTCTTAACCGAATAACAAGAGATTGAAAACGCCCCGACAAAGGGGCGTTTTTTTGCCGTTTACGGGCGAATTATTACCGCTTAGGAAGCTTGATTGATCTGTCTTGACAAAGCGAAAGTTTCGAGGATACTGTAGATAACAATACAAAATATAACGTTCTATTAACAGATGATTGACTGAGATTGGGAGATAAATGAGGAAGTTGCTTTTGGCCAGCCATGGGCCACTTGCTAGAGCGATGCGTGAAACGCTCCAGCTATTTTGCGGCGAAGATCCTCGCGTTAAGGTGCTATGCGCATATGTCGATGAGGACACGATGGATGTAAACGAGTTGATAGATTTTTGGGATCGTTCCCGCGACCCAGCAGACCAGTGGATTGTCATCACTGATGTCTATGGTGGGTCAGTGAATAACGCTTTTATGGAAAGGTTGGGTGACGATTCTCTAAGGCTCATTGCCGGCATGTCGCTACCACTAGTGCTCGAAGTGTTTTCGAAATTGAGCACACTTGATGACGCCGAGCTCGCTGCATTGGTTTCAAGTGTCCGCCAAAAGGGCACATGCCTATGTTCACTGCCAAATTCGGTAGAAGAAGACGAGGATTTTTGAGAAAGGAACAAAGATGATTAAGCTGCTGAGAGTTGACCATCGCTTGCTTCATGGTCAGGTTGCCATGACTTGGACGCAAGAGCTTGACACCAATTGCATTTTGATTGCCTGCGATGCGGTTGTGAAGGATGACGTGCGCAAGACGACGCTTAAGCTGGCACGTCCGGCAGGCGTCAAATTGGTTATCAAATCGGTCGATGATTCTATCGAGGCTCTTAGGAGCGGTGTGACCGATAAGTACCGTTTGTTCATTGTCGTTGAAAGCATCGAAGATGCTTACCGCCTGGCAAAGGGCTACAGCGAAATCGAGCATATCAACATTGGAGGAACGAAGCCGCGTGAGGGCGCAGATGTACGCCTATCTTCAACGGTTTTCGCTACCGATCGCGACGTGGAGCTTCTACATGAGCTCAGTGATGCCGGAATCGAGGTGGAGATCAGGCAGGTACCTAGAGACGAGAAGATTTTGATTTAAGCACATACAATAGAAAGGGGATCTCTCATGTTGACTCAAGCGATCCTTATCGGCCTCGTCGCAATGTGCGTGACATTTGAGTGGGCACTTGGCACTTGCCTTGCTTCTCGCCCGATTGTCACGGGCGTCCTCATCGGTCTTGTGATGGGTGATTTGCAGACGGGCATTATTGTCGGCGCCACGCTTGAAATGGTGTTCATTGGATCGGTTACCATCGGGGCGGCCGTTCCGCCTGACGTTATCACCGGTGGTATTTTGGGCACTGCCTTTGCAATTTCGACGGGTCAAGGCGCTGAAGTTGCGCTGACGCTCGCTTTCCCGATTGCGTCGCTTTATCTCATCATTGATAACGCGCTTACGCTGATCGTGATGCCGTTTTTCGTCCATAAAGCGGACGACTGTGTGGCAAAGGGCGACCTCAAAGGTATGGAGCGGATGCATCTGCTTGGTGGATTCATCGTCAAATCGCTTCCTCGCTTTTTCGTGTGCTCCCTTGCTTTCTATCTCGGAACGCCGGTTATGAACGCGGTGCTTAACGCAATTCCCGAGTTTGTAAGTAACGGCCTGGTTATTGCGGGTGGATTCATCCCTGCGCTCGGCATTGCACTGCTCGCTTCAATGATTGTCAACAAGCAGACTGCTATTTTCTTCGTGCTCGGGTTTGCGCTCTGTGCCTACATGAGCATTCCAATCCTTGGTATTGCCATCATTGGGCTTTGCCTCGCAGTAATCCTCGTGGTGGTCCAGCCAAACTTCATTGCTCAGACGCCACAGCTTAGTTCGGAAGGGAGCTTCGACGATGACGACTTCTAATGACACCAGTTCCAACAAGATTACAAAGCGTGATCTAAAATCGGTATTTTTCCGTTCGCTTACGATGGAGTACTCCTGGAACTACGAGCGCCAGCAGCACATGGGATACTGCTTCTCTATGCTTCCCATCATTCGTCGCGTGTATAAGAATAAGGATGACCAGGCTGCTGCTGCTAAGCGTCACATGGAGTTCTTCAACACCACTCCTTATGTCTCAACATTAATTTTGGGCATTTCGGCAGCGATGGAAGAGGCAAACGCTAACGAAGAGGATTTTGACGAATCCTCCATCAACAGCGTAAAGGCCGCTCTTATGAGCCCGCTGGCCGGCATCGGTGACTCTCTGTTCTGGGGAACGTTGCGTGTCATCGCCACTGGCTTGGGTGTGTCGCTTGCTATGCAGGGTAACATTCTCGGCCCGCTTCTCTTCCTTGTCGTATTCAATGTTCCGCATTATCTGATTCGTTGGTTCTGCCTTAAATGGGGCTATGGATTCGGAACCAGTTTCTTGAGCAAGATCGAGAAATCTGGTCTTATGCCAAAGCTCACTATGGGGGCTGCAATTCTCGGTCTTATGGTTATCGGCGCTATGGTGCCCAACCTTGTATCGGTCAGCGTGGCTGGTTCTCTCGGTACCGGCGACAGTGCGCAGACTATCCAAAGCATCATCGACGGTATCATGCCGAGCCTGCTGCCGCTGCTTGTGACACTTGGAGTTTACGAACTCGTCCAGCACAAGGTCAAGATTGCTTGGATTCTCGTTATTCTCATGGCGGTTGGTATCGTCGGCTCCTTCTTCGGAGTGTTTGCAATCTAAATGGTTGATTTCGCCGTCTGGCCCAATTGAATTAGAAAGGTATATCTCATGGTTTCATTTGATGAACAGGCAATTCTCGATAACGGTGCTTATATCTACAATCAACGTGCCGAAATTGAACGCATTGCTGACGAAATTTGCGAAAAGGGTTTCGATTCGATTTTCTTCACCTCGTCAGGTGGCTCGCTTGCGATGATGCAGCCGTTTGACTATATGGTTTCTGTTATGTCCGATATTCCCGTCCAGTCCCAAGTTTCGGCAGATTTCCTCACGGTTGGCAATCGGCGCATCGGTAAGGGGACCTTGGCGTTCATGGCGTCCAAGTCGGGCGACACCAAAGAGACGGTCGCGGCGGCAAAGGCGGCAAAAGACGCAGGCTGCACCATTGTCTCTACGCTTGGCGTGGACGGTTCACCGCTTGGTGAACTTTCCGATTATGGAGTGATCTATAAGCAGGGCCGTCCTATGGAGCTCGTGCTGTACCTTCTGATTGGAAAGATTCTCAAGAACAGGGGCTTTTTCGATGACTACGATCGCTTCGCTGATGAGCTTGTGAATCTCCCCGCTGCTCTCGTTTCCGTCGGCAAGAACGCTGACGAGATGGCTCGCGCATATGCTCTGAAGCACAAGGACGATCCGTATCAGATTTGGATTGGTTCTGGCAATCTGTGGGGCCCCACGTATTCGTTTGCCATGTGTGTGCTCGAGGAGTCCCAATGGCTGCGCACCAAATCCGTTACATCGCCTGAGTTCTTCCATGGCACTATCGAACTTGTTGAGCCGGGCGTTTGCGTCGCGCTCGCAATGACGGAGGCGCAGACTAGGCCTCTTGATGAGCGCGTTGCACGCTTCTGTAAGCAATATGCGGATGATTTCACCGTATTCGATACGCATGATTATGAGTTGCCGGGTATCAGTGATGAATTCCGCTGGATGCTTTCTCCGGTGGTGCTCAATGCCATTCTCTCGCGTGTGAGCAAGAATTTCGAGGAAATTCGTGACCATTCGCTCGACATCCGCCGTTATTACCGCAAGGTCGAGTACTAATAAAGACCGTACGTGATGGGAGGCGTTGAGGTGAAAATCGCAGCAATTGGTGACAACGTTATTGATCGCTATCTCAACAAAGGCGTTATGTATCCTGGTGGCAATGCCGTAAACGTCGCTGCCCATGCAAGCATGCTTGGCGCACAGGCTGCGTATATTGGGGAGATCGGCAACGACCTGGGAGGGCGAATAATCACCGATGCCCTTTCTTCGCTGAACGTTGACCTTTCGCAATCATGCATGCCTGAAAAAGCAACAACCAAGACTTGCGATGTAAATGTTTACAACGGTGAACGTGTCGAAGTTGGTTACGATACGGGGGCTTGCTGGGCGCACAAAACCCATATCAACGATTCTGATGTCAAGTTTCTTCAGGGATTCGATGCGGTTTTTACCAGCGTCAATGCAAAGCTGCAGGATGATGTGCACCTAGTTCAAGATCTTCCCGCTGTGGTGGTTTACGACTTTTCCGTTAAAGATAAGTATCGAACCGATGCATATTTCGATCTTGTTTGCCCTGCTACAACCCTTGGTCTGTTTTCCTGTTCCGGCGAGAGCGATCAACAGATTCAAGTTCTATTGAAGAGGGCCATAGAGCATGGTTGTCGCTACACGATTGCTACACGGGGATCTGCAGGGCCTGTGTTCTTTGACGGTTCCCGATGGTACCAGGGAAATATAAGACCCGTAGATGCGCTTGACACCATGGGCGCGGGAGATTCGTATATCACTGCGTTTGTTGTGAGCTGTCTCTCGCATGGCTGGAGTAAAAAGCAACCGCTCGATGCGGAGATCATTCGGGATGCAATGGAATTCGCTGCTGACTATTCAGCTAAGAATTGCCTTAAACCCGGCGGCTTTGGATTCGAGCATAAACTCGCCGAGATGAAAGACGGCCAAGCTTCCATTTCCTAGAAAGGTATTTTTTTAGGTCATTAAGTATTAATACGTAGTGAAATGACAAGTTGTCAATTGAAACGAATTTCACTCTATTAAACGAAGGGATATTAGATATGTTCAATTTCGATGAGCCTCGTTACGAGAAGGTTGTGAGCGATGCCCTCGCTCTCCGTCCTCAGATTGAGGCTGCCGTGGACAAGGTCTGCGAGCAGGGCTATTCCAACATCTTCTTCATCGGCTGCGGCGGCACCTGGGCCCACACGCTCCCGATGAAGTACTGGGTCGAGACCACCACGGCCGACGTCGACGTCCACTGCGAGATCGCCGCCGAGTTCCTCGCATGCCCGCCCAAGACCTTCAACAAGGACTCGGTCTGCGTCTTCTCCACCCGTACCGGCACCACCCCCGAGATCATCGAGGCCGCCAAGTTCTGCCAGGAGCAGGGCGCCCGCACGCTGATGTACGTCTCCAACGACAACACCCCGGCCACCGAGTACGCCGACTACAAGTTCTTCAGCTTCGCCGAGGACGACGTCCTGTGCGAGGCCATCTACACCTACCAGATCACGCTGGTCGCCCGCTTCCTCAAGAACGCCGGCGCCTTCCCCAAGTACGACACCTTCATGGAGGAGTTCGGCAACATCGCCCCGTACCTCATCAAGGCCAAGGACGCCCAGGACGAGCGCTGCGCCGCCATGGCCGAGGACTTCAAGGACACCGACTACCACATGGTGATCGGCTCCGGCATGCTCTGGGGCGAGGCCTACGACTACGCCATGTGCATCCTCGAGGAGATGCAGTGGATCAAGACCAAGTCCATCCACGCCGCCGAGTTCTTCCACGGCACCATCGAGCTGTGCGAGGAGGGCACGAGCCTCATCATGCTCTACGGCGAGGACGACACCCGTAAGCTCATGGACCGCGTGGACAACTTCACTCACATGCTCGCCGACGAGAAGGGCGTCCATGTCCGCGTGAACAAGTTCGACACCGCCGAGGTCGAGCTGCCGTTCAGCGACCCCGAGTTCCGCAAGATCGTCTCCCCGATGGTCACCTACACCATCACCGAGCGTCTGAGCTGCCATCTCGAGCACGTCCGTAACCACCCGCTCACCACGCGTCGCTACTACCACCAGATGAACTACTAATCCTTTCAAATTGCTGCTGTTGCCTGCAGGCGAGCTGCGCAGAATGCCTCGCCTGCAGACCTGTTTCTGGGGTTGATCGAAATGGTTGTCCAGTATCTTCTAGTTGCACTGGTCGCATTTATTGCGTCCATGGACGAGCAATTATTTGGCATTACGATGCTTGGTCGTCCGCTGTTTACGAGCCTGTTTGTCGGCTTGATCCTTGGCGATGTCCAGCAGGGCGTTATCGTCGGCGCTGCTTTGGAGTCCATGTTCATGGGCGCCATTATGGTCGGTGCGGCGGTTCCTCCCGAGGTCTATGCTTCCGGCGTGCTTGGCTGCGCGTTTGCCGTCATTACGGGTACGGGCACGGCAACTGCCGTCGCACTCGCCCTTCCCGTCTCCGTCTTCCTTCAGGTGTGGCGCAACTTCTGCTACGCCGTTCCGGGTGCCTTTGCCTGCAAGAAGATTGAGACCGCTCTGGCAAATCGCGATCTTGCCAAGGCGAACCTGTACCATCTGACCGTCGTGCCGCTGTCGATTGGCATTCCGTCTGCACTGCTGGTGTTTTGCTCGCTGTTCTTTGGTGCCGACCTCATCAACAATGCGCTCAACGCGATTCCGCAGTTTGTGATGGACGGCCTCAACGTTGCATCCGGCGTCATGGTCTGCATCGGCTTCGCACTTCTTATTAGGACCATGGGCGATAACAAGCTGCTTCCTTGGCTGTTCCTGGGATTCATTATGGTCATCTACCTCAAGATGGACGTTATCGGCGTCGCCGCAGCTGCCATTTGCGTCGCACTGCTCCTGGCCTTCCGCGAGGGCTCGTCCGGTCCGCAGACGGTTGCTGCAGATGAAGAGGAGGACTTCTAATGGCTACCCAGAACACCGACCTCAAAGAGGCCAAGAAGGACGCGATTATGAGCCCCGATATGTATCGGAGCATGTTCCTTCGCCAGTTTACGAGCCAGTGCTCGCAGTCGTACGACAAGATGATGGCAATGGGCTTCATGTACACCATTCAGAAGCCCCTGCGAAAGATCTATCCCAACGACGACGATTACTATGCGGCGCTCGATCGCCATACCGAGTTCTTTAACATCACGCCTCATGTGCTTCCGTTTGTAGCCGGCCTAACGGTTTCGATGGAAGAGCAGGCGGCTGCCGATAAGAACTTTGACACGTCCTCGATTAACGCCATGAAGGTCGGCCTCATGGGACCGCTTTCCGGCATCGGCGATTCGTTCTACTGGGGTACGTTCCGCGTGGTCGCCGCCGGCATTGGTATTGGCATCGCGTCGACGGGCAACCCGCTCGGCCCCATCGTGTACGCGCTCATCTACTCCGTGATTAACCTTGCAACGCGTATCGTCGCCGCCCATCTGGGATACGACCTGGGAACCAAGTTCCTGCAGCAGTCCGAAGAGAACAACCTTATGTCTCGCATGACGCATGCTGCCGGTGTCCTCGGAATGACCGTCATCGGCGCGATGATTGCGGCGCAGGTCTCGCTGTCCACGGCTTTGACCTTTGATGTGGGTGGTTCGGAGATTGTCCTGCAGGATCTGTTCGATTCGATCTTCCCCGGTCTGCTGCCTTTGCTGGCAACGTTCGCTTGTGTTGCCCTCTATAAAAAGGGCGTCAAGACCATTTGGATTATTATTGGTATCTTCGCGATCTGCATCATCGGAACGGGCTTGGGAGTGTTCGCGGCGGCGTAATGTTGACTGCTATGCTCGCGCGTTGGATAACTAACTGACCGTTTGAAAACGGGGCTCGGCGTAAGGCCGGCCCCGTTTTTGTTCGAGGGATTTTCTGACTGTCCAAAAATCCACGCTCGTGTGGTGCCCGCTGCCGAGTCGAAGAGCGTTCACCCTCGCCCTCGCATCCCGCCATTTCACGCACCGCACATCGAAACCTGCGGCAAAGCAGTTACAATAGCCCAATGTGCATCGCGCACGACGATGATATCGGCGCCCGCGACTGGGGGAGAATACATGGCAGAGCAACAGATAACGCCGGGGACTAAGCTTCAGGGGGCATTCGACGTGCCCATGGGCCAAAAAACCGACTTCAACATGCTCGCCACGTACAAAGAGGACCTGGACGAGGCGTACTTCCTTATGAGCGCGCCCATGCTCGCCGGCAAGCCGCTGCTCATGGACGAAAACCAAAAGCTCCTGCTGCAATACAAAGTGGGCGAGGAAACGTTCGTGCTGGCCGGCTATCCCGAGGCAGTCGAGAAAAAGGGCATCCGCACCTACTGGAAAATGCGCAAAGTCGCCGAGCAGCGCAGCTTTGTCAAGCGCCGCGACGAGCGTTTTAAGGTCGCCATGCGCTTGACCTACCAGCGCGACAACGCGCCGACCCCCGAGCCCGAGGACGCCATGACCATCGACGTCTCGGCCGGCGGTCTGGCTATCTACCTCAACGATTACCCCGACGTGGGCGAGGCCCTGACCGTACAAATGCCCACGATTCGCCTGCAGGGCGAGCGCCACGAGCTGCCCGAGCAGCTGGGCATCGTGTGCTGGGTGCGCCGCGCGCCCAAGGGTAGCCTGTACCGCAACGTCTGCGGTCTGCAGTTCCGCTACGCCGACGACATGGAGCGCGAGCTCGTCAAAGAATACGTCGGCTACATCCGCGCCAAATATAAGCTCTGATCGCCATGGCACTGTTCAAGCGCAACGACAACAAAGATCAACCTGCCGAGGATTTGACCGAGGGCCAGACCGAGGACACGTCGCAGGACACGCCCGGCGCCAATGCCGAGGACGCGCCCGGCGAGGATTCCGCACCCGAGCAGGCTCCCGCCTCCCGCAAGCGCTTCGGCAAGTCCAAGCGTAAGCCCAAGCCCAAGCGCAACCTCCGCGGTGTGGTGCGCATCGAGGAGTTGGAGCAGGCGCTGGCCGACCAGGACCTCGACGACATCGACCCCGACGCGGTCGTGTCCATGTATATGCCCAAGCGCCGCATGGAGCGCATCGGCGCGGCGCTGCTGCGCATGGACAAGCTGCAAAAGGCCCTCGTGGTGCTGGCGCTTGCCTTTGGCGTGCTGTTCGCCCTGTCGTTTATGCAGGAAAACATGGGTAACTTCACCATCAACCTCAACCGCCTGGAGCTGTTCCGCCGCGGCGTGGCCATTGCCGACAACGGCGACTTTAACAACGCCACTGCGCGCCTGGCCGCCGACGCCTTGGACAACGGCACCAATATCGCCGCCGAGGACCTGCCCGACAATCTGGACGATATCGACGGCAGCCACAACGGCAAGAACTACGTGGCGTACACCTTCTATATCCGCAACGCCGGCAAGACCGATCTGGGCTACAGCGCCAAGCTCAAGGTGGTCAGCGCCAGCAAGGGCGTGGAGAAGGCGGCGCGCGTGAGGGTGTATCGCAACGGTGAGCCCACCACCTATGCGGCGGCTGCGGCCGATGGCAACCCCGAGCCCAACACCGAGCCGTTTGCGTCCAAGGACGTGGTGACGACCATCAGCCACGCGAACTTCCGCGTGGGCGATGTGGACAAATACACCGTGGTCATTTGGCTGGACGGCGACGATCCGGAGTGCGTGGACAAGATCATCGGCGGCGCGGTGGAGTTCGGTTTCGATTTTGATTCGTCCGAGACCGACGATTCGAGCCTGTTCGTTAAGTTCGTGCAGGATATTGCCGACACCCTGACCGGCAACGACCCCATTAGCGCGAGCGGCAACGAGGCGCCCGATTACTACAAGGAACACAACGTGACCTGGAGTAACCGTCGCAACCAAAAGAACTCGCCCGCAGGGGACGGGGACAAGTAGAACGAACAAGCGCCGGGCCGGGATTGATTTCCCGGCCCGGCGCTTTTGTTATGCGGAGGCGTTGTCTTTGGAGGGGGTGACGTCGCCAGCGGCGTCGTCCAGCAAGAACAACCGCAGCGCGAGCTTGATCGCATAGCCAGGTTTGACCTGCGCCGCGTCTCCCACGCGTTCGCCCAGGTCGCCGCAATAGGCGTAGAGGTCGCGGATGAGGTCCGCGCCCGAGAGCGTGAACATGTAGCCCGCGTCCGAAAGCGCGTTGGGTGCTGCGGGCAGCCCCGCAGCCGCACAGAAGTTCGCGAGGTCGGGGCCCATGACGGCCTTGTAGTCGATCGCGGTGCAACGGTCCTGAGCGACCTGCTCCTGCTTGCGGGTGTACGACAATGCCGCCGCCAGTACAAAGCTGGGCGTGGGCGCGTTGACGTCGTCGGTGGTGGCGACGAGCTTACCGGCCGCCTGCGTGACCAGCCAGGCGACTTCGCGCTGGCAGCGAACGGCCTTGCGCGTCACCGGCTTGATCGATCCGGCGGAGACGCTTCCCTTGGGTTGATTGGCGGCAGGCATGGGCCCTCCCAACAAATAGCCCGTTTAGCAGGCAAAAATGACACGTGCCACACCAATATAGCAGTGGGGAAGGGCTAGGGCGGAGCTCGGCGGAGGGTGAATGTATGCGATGGCGTGGCACTGCGGTCGCAAGGCTTAAGAGGGACTTACGGCTTTGCGGGAGAGAGATCAAATAAGGTGAACGATATTCACATAGCACCACATATAACTCAAGGTAGACCCATAAATCTGCCGGAATGTAAGCTCTCGAAAACTCATAAGGAAATCGTAAGAATTATGGTATTCTCAACTCCATGTCTAAAGGATGGGCAAGCAACATCCAACACGAAAGCGCGGGCTCCCCTTCCGGGCTTCTCGAGGGTCATCTGGGATGAATGGGGAAAGAAAGGGGTCCGTATGGATACCAAGGCACTAAAGAAGCAGATGGGCGCCGCCATCGCCATGGTCCTCGTGGCAGCCGTAGCCCTCGGCTCCGCCACCTTCGCATGGTTTGTGAGCAACAACACGGTTAAGGCAGAGACCGCTACGATCTCCGCCCAGTCGAACGCTCCATTCCTGCAGATTGACAAGACTGCAATCGGAGAGAAATCCGGTACAAGTGTTCAGTTCACTGACCAAGCCAATACTGAGCTTTATCCTGCCCAGGTTGTTAAAAATGCGACAGATGCTACGCCCGTTTTTGAATCTGCATACGCCGCGGCCGCTGATGATGCTGCGGAGCTGACCAATTCTCGTTACACCGTCGGTAACGCTGCAAAGGCCGTTACTGACAAATTTGCCATTGGTGAGACGTTCCACATCGGTACTTATGATGCTAAGGCAGGCTCGTTCCATAATCTAACGGTGTCCAAGGTTGTCGTAAAAACCGGCGCAGAGGACAATGGACTCAAGCATGCTATTTCCGTTTTGCTCGTTTGCGGTGACAAATGGGCAGTTTATAAGGCGAGCACTGACGGCTCCGTACTCGATAAGTATGCGGACAACAATGCCATTGTGTGCACGGCCACGGATGGTGTTCTGTCGGCAAACATTGACGCTGGTTCGTCTAAAGAAATTAATGCGTATGTCTTTTATGATGGATCGCAGGAGAACGTTAAGACGACTAATATTGCAAACCTTAAGAACTGCAATGTCGAGTTGAGCTTCACTGCGACTCCGGTTAACACTCAGGGCGGTGAAGGCGCTTCTAACAATGCCGTTTAGCGTCAACCTTATCGCGTTTTAACGGGCGCCCGGCTTATGCGCCGGGCGCCCATTCTGTTTTTGAAAGGAGGATCACGTGCAATCGTCTAAGAGCCTTAAAACACAACTTGTTGCGGCCGCCGTTAGCGTGGTCCTCTCTGCATTTGCTCTGTCGGCAGCGACCTATGCGTGGTACGTTGCGAACACAAAGGTCTCCGCGACCACGTCGACCATTAGCGCTACGACCAATGGCTTCATCCTTCAGATCGACGAGCTCAAGAACGGTGCCCAGCATGGTGGCGAGCAAAAATCGCTCGAGGCTCAGACCACGGGTGCCACGCTCAGTCCGTCTTCGACTGACGACCTTAAAAACTGGTACGTTTGCAATGGCTGGAACAACCAGGGCCTGGTAACCGACTATTCAACCCCCAATTTCTCAACCGCTGCCAACGCTTTGCCCGGTGAGTATGAGGTTGCCGGTAAGAAGTACAACGCCTTCATTCGAAGCGAATATATCGTCTACACCATTACCGATACTGGCACGGCTGACGTTTACCTTGACGCGTCTGATGGTGAGCCCGTAACGATTGAGCCCGTGGGTGGCGAGGCGTCGGAGACCATGGTTGGTTCTCTGCGCGTTGCGATTACCACGCAGGAGATTGGGTCTGACGGCAAGTCGTGTGTCGGCGAAGAAAAACTGCGCGTTGTATATGCCATGCGCGATGAGACGGGCAAGGGTAACGATGCAGGCGCTATTGATGGCTGGACGAGCATCCAAAACAAGAACGGCACTCCGACGCTCGCGAAAGCAACCTATCCCCATATCTTTAAAGGCGGCACGGACGGATGGGTTGCTACTAAGGGTGACAGCGACGATTATTCGGTTGCTACAGGTACCGAACCGATTGCTAGGGGCGTTGGCTACAACGGCGTTGCAGTGCGTGTCTATATTTGGATGGAAGGTACCGACGCGGATTGCGTTAACGGTAAGTCCATCGAGAACAGCCCGACGACTTATAACGTCAGTGTCAAACTCGCCGGTGTCGCGACGCCGTAATGTCAACGTTTGCCTAAATACAGCTAGCCCAAGGGTCCACTTCGAAGGAAGTGGGCCCTTTTTCGTTTGGCGGTATCACTGCATCGGCGATAATGTGAGAAACTGTTCCTCCTGGAGGTTCCTTATGGACGGCATCGCTTCTAGTGTTCCGCTGATTGCTCGGCCGAGTTTTGACCGCGCTTGCAGCTTTGTGCCGTCCGAATATGTCCAGGCTTGGGAGTGGTTCTTGCGCGAGGAGCAGCGTGGCGGCCTGTGGGACAAGCTCCCGCATCGCACGAATGCTGACAGCCCTCAATATCCTTTTCGTCTGACGATTGATTCCGAGCTCTTTCCGGTGTCGCGCGATTCGGGCATCTTTTGGCCTGGTCGCGGGCGCGTGAAACATCCGCGCGAGAAGACCTTTGCGCTCTCCGTGCACAATTCCAAGCGTGGCGCTTACCCCGATGTTCCGCCGCTCTATCTCGAGGATGGCACGTGGGTGCTCAAGTACTCGTCGCAAAGTGCTTCAGTCGAAAACTGGCGCGACCAGGACTACAACCAAAAGATGATCAACTGCATGGAATGCGGGGTTCCCGTTGGAGTGTTCTTTGCAACGAGCGCGGGCTACAAGGTGCTGGGCCTCGCATTCATCGAGCGCTACGAGCCGGAGAACAGGTGGTTTGTGCTGCACGGCCCCGTCCGTAAGGGCGGACCCGACGCTCGTTTCTTCCCCGATATGAGCTACATGAAGGGCGCTCCGGTCGCAGCAGAGTTCTCCGGCGCTCCGGCGAGCGATGATGAAAAGGTCCGTTATGCGCTGCGTCGCGAGCGGATCGGCCAGCAGCGTTTTCGCAATCAGCTCCTTGACGCCTATACCGGTCGATGCGCCGTCTCGGGTTGCAACGTCAACGAAGCGCTCGAAGCTGCGCATATCGAGAACTACTCGGGTCCCAAGTCGCAGGTTGTCAGCAACGGGATTCTGCTGCGCCGCGACCTGCATTCGCTGTTCGATGCCCATCTGATTTCGTTTGAGTTGGTGCGCGGCGATTATCAGCTTTGCGGGTCGTCCTTCTGCAGCATACGGACTATGCCGCGTTTGCAGGGTCGGTATTGCGCGAGCCGGATGAGCATCGCCTGCGCCCCAATGCCCGATTCCTCGAAGCCCACCGCGCCGAGTTCGATTTCTCGGAATCGCGTCGTCGGGCGGAAGCCGTTGCCCCGTATTAGTCAGATGCGGCCCGTCGCAACCCAATCATGTCGATTGATCGGATCGCGCCGTGCCGCATCGGGAGCTGCACGATCCTGCCATCCTCTCCTCAACAGCTAAAACGGAAAAGGGGAGACCATGGGATGGCGAAGTGATATCGCACGAGGCGTGTACGGAAACCTGCCGCGAGCGTTAATGGACCGGAGACTGTTCCCGCTCGTTGAGGCCACTTGCAGCCAAATCTGCCTGCCCTGCCCTCGCTGCGGCGCAGACCTCCCATGCCTAGACATCAGCTTCATCGACACCCGCGACAAACAAGCAGCTGGCCCACGGGCTCGAACAGGCCTGCGCCTTCCAATCTATCCTCAACAATGCTCAACCTGCGGATGCGTTATTACCTATGACGATGCGGAGTCATAGCTTCGAAGACTGAATATCTAGTCGGGCAAACCCAGTGATTCGACATTTTCTGCGTCACACCAACAATTCAACTACCTGCGCATACTCGACTTACGCGCTTTGCCCTACAGGTAGATCCCCTCGAACAGGGTCTTATGGAACTGGGTGTGGTGATCGCGTGCCCAGGTGAAGAGCGCCTGGTCAAAGTCGCCTTGGCTGGCGGGGATGCCATAGACGCCGGCGACTTCCACGCGCACGAACTCCAGCGCGGGCAGCTTGTTGATGGCCGTGAGCGCAAACGGCGACGTGGGCTCCTCGAACAGGTAATGGCTGCCTTGCAGCGCGCCGCAGCCGGTGCAGGTGCTGGCGAGCGATACGGTCTTGGTGGTGCGCGACGTTACGGGCTTGTAGCCGCAGCGCTCGCGCAGGTAGTCGCGGATCTCGGCCGGCACGCAGCCCAGCGCGGGGACGATGGCTATGGCGTTGGCGCGGGCGGTGTCGATCGCGATGTGGCCCGCGTCGTCCATGGCGGGCGCAGCACTGAGCACAGTCATGCTGCCCGAGTCCTCGGTCGCCAAATACGGAATGCCAAAGGCCGCAACCGTTGTCTGCTCGTGGCACTTCCAACATTCGCGCTTGCCCAGTATCAGGTAGATGTAGGGCGCGCTGGGGTCGGAGCGATCCACGCCGGGCAGCCACGCGGCAAAGGGCTCAGGGTTGACGCCATCGGGCACGTACCAGATCTTCTTGGCCCGGTCCCACTTGGCGCCCAGGGCCTTGGCCTCGTCTTTGTGCGAAAAGGGAACATCGAGCTCGGTGCGCATGGCGGCTCCTTTGGGTGGCTTGCGGTGCATGTTCTCCAAGGATACCCCAGCGCTGGGTGCTCGATGCGCACGACTGGGGCCGGCGGTGTTTGAGCTGACGGCCGGTGGCGTCTGCTGTCTTAACGAGGCGATTGCGGCGTGGCGCGCGGTCGCTGGATGGATGTTTCGACCGTCCAAGAAGTCGCGGGGAGTTTTGGCGGGGGCGTGCCGTCAAGCAAATGGGCAAGTGCTTGGTCAGCTTTTGGTCAGTTGGGCGGCAACCTTGCCAAAAGCTTGACGGATTTGCAGCTAGACGTCGACGAATGAGCGCTTTGGACGCGCCGCGGCAAAAAACCGCCGATCGTTTGCCGAAAACTTAGCAGGACCGCCATCGGCCGGCGACGCGCGTGCTATCTTCGCGCCATGAGGTACTTTATCGTTTCACATAATGCTGCACTGGCGCTTTTGGCGCACATGCCGAACCCGCGCTTTGGGGATTCGGAACCAGAGGTCGTGTCGATTGCAGGCGCCTGTGCGCTCTTGGATCAAGAAGCGCAGGAGGTTATCGATCGCTATGACCTGGGGGTCGAAACGCTGGATTTGCTGGTGCCGTCGCGCGCCGACCGTCGGCGGAGCAAGCATGTTAAGACGCACCTGTGCACCAACGAGCTCCCGGCGGGTTCGTTTATCTCGCTGGGCCACTGGATGGGCGATCTGGATGCGTACGTGTGCTCTCCCGAGCTGGCGTTTTTGCAGGCCGCACACGATGGTGATGCGGCGGCGGCCATCTATGCCGGCTATGCCATGACATCGGACTATCGACTGGATAACCTTGCTCCCGGTGGGGTAACAAGCAGGGATGCGGGCATGCGCGACGGCAGGCTCACGACTAGGGAACTCATCGCGGCGTATCTTGACCGGGCGTCAAAGGTGAGAGGCGCCGCCAAAGCAAAAGCGTTGCTTCCGTATGTGGTGGAGGGCTCGCGATCTCCAAGGGAGTCGGGGCTTTGCATGTTAATGTCGTTGCCTGCACATTACGGTGGGTTTGCGCTGGAAAAGGCCGAGCTGAACAAGAAGTACTTCATTCGCGATGGATACAACGATGGGCGCAACCGCAAACTGCGCGTGTTGGAGCGCACGCCCGACATCACGCTTACGGCGAAAGCAGAGGTGGGCCTGGATAAAGTGAAGGCCGGGCTGCTGCCCGAGGTGCTTACCGCGCTGGTCGATTACGACAGCGATGCCATTCACGACGGAAGCGAGAAGATCCACAAGGATGCCGAGCGCCGCAACGAGCTGCAGATGCTCAATGGGGTGGCGTACTTTACCGTGACGACCGACCAGGCAAATGACTACGACAAGCTCGTCCGGCTGTGCGAGCGCATCCGACGGAAGCTGCATCGTCGCAAGCGGCCCATATTTTACAAGCCCATGACTGAGGAAGCGCGATATTTGGCACAGGCGCGCGTCGAGACAAAGCGGTTTAAGCTCTGGCAGACTGTTATTGAGGCACATCAGCATTGGTAAGTGGGCCTTTGGCGGCGGAGGGGGTGCTGCCGCATTGAAGGTGAATGGTTTCCCGTGAAGTGAACGAGTGTTTTTGGACCCCCGAAGCATCCACACTTTTTTGCGCCAAAACCGCAGGATTCTAACGACAAAACTGCAGGAAATGAGCCGCCAAAAGTGTCGATGTTCCGGGGGTTTGTTTTGGCTCGTTCACTTCGCGGGAAACCATTCACCCTCGATTTGCGGGCTGTCCGGATACGGCTACGAGGGCCACATCTGGGTCTGATCGAGGCGATCGTTAGGGTTGTTTGGGCGATTTTGGGCCTGATCGAGGCGATTGTCAGGGCTGTTGGGCGGCTTTGGGCGCAGTTGGGGTGGTTGCTGGCGTTGTTGAGGCGGCTTTGGGTGCCGCGGTGCCCTTTTGGCTTGGCGGCGTAAAACAAAACAGCTCAGAGGCGAAGCCTCTGAGCTGCGAACATTTGGTGGGCGTTAGAAGATTTGAACTTCTGACCTCTTCCGTGTCAGGGAAGCGCTCTCCCCCTGAGCTAAACGCCCGATCAAGGGTGCGCGAGTGCGCACGGAATAATATAACGGAGCTCCCACCCAGTGGCAAGAACTATTTTTTAAAAAGCGGCGATTTGCGACCCTATCCACCCCGATGCAGCGCGAACAGCACGCGGAAAGTCGCGTTTGTACCCCCGATGAACTGCATATTCGCGTAAAATAGCTCCATTATGGGCAAATGGTGCCCAGGCAGTTTACAACACGGCATCTGGGGGAGGGGCATGTCGGACGCGCAGTCGTTGCGAAAACAGTTCAATCGCATGCTCGCCACGTTGCTGGTGGCCCTTGCTGTTGCCGGAGCCGTAACGTATGCCTGGTACATCTACAACGCCAACCGCCATATCACCGATGTCAAGATGGCCGCGGGTACGGGCGTAACCTTCCTCATCTCCAACGAGTACGATGGCGAATACAAAACCAACGCCGGCCTGAGCTTTGCGGGCCTGCTCGACCCCGTCTCGACCGACAACGTGCTCAACGGCTTTCAAAAGGTAACGGGCTTTACCGGCGGAACCACGCAGGACTCGCTGTTTGCCAGCATGTTTGGCGCGGCCGAGCATTCCGACTACTACAAGACCTCCCTGTACCTGGCCACCAACTCGGCTGCAACCGACGTGTACCTGTCGGGTATCGACTTTACCGAGCAGGATCCGGCAAACCCCATCTCTACCGCCTTGCGCGTGGGGCTGGTTGCCTATGCTCCAGGGCAGGGTGACACCGTTGCGGGCCAGTACGTCTTTGAGGTCTCGGGCGAGCACAACCCCCAGGCGCGCTACAACACACTCGACGGCAAGGATGCCGGCGAAAACGAGCAGAACCACCTGGTGCTCGACAGTACCCGCTCCGATGGCGCCACTGTCCATTTTGACCAGCTGACCAGCGCAAACTTCTGCGACTACAACGAAGACACCGGCATCGTGGGCCTCAAGGAGGCCACGACCAAAATCTGCAGCCTGCCAGCCGCCGCCAAGGGCGCCGACCGTAGCACGCCCGTGCGCGTGGATGTGTACGTGTGGCTGGAAGGCTGCGACCCCGACTGCACCAACAACCTAGTCGCCACCAGCCTGCAATCGCTGGCGCTGCGCTTTGCCGGCAAACGTTCGTAAGGGGGCTAGGGATGAGTGCATCGAACACCAAAGATATCCTGGGCTCGCGCCGTCGCATGGTTGCCGCGGCCGCATGGATGTTGGTGCTGGTAGCCGCCCTGAGTGCCGCCACCTACGCCTGGTTTAGCAACTCGCGCTACACCAACGTGACGCCCGTGGCGCATACGGTAAGCGACGAGAGCTCCGACTTGCAGATTGGTCTTTCGGCCAACGGACCCTGGGACACGACGGCCGCGCTTGCCGCGGCCGACAAGACGCTCTATCCCATCTCGACGTCAGACCTTGCCCGCTTTTGGCGTGGCACGTTCCAAAACGCCGCGGGCATCACGACCGACTACGCCGACTGCACCGCGCGGCTGGACGACTATGCCCTTTCGGGCACGCTGTACCTTAAGGGCGGCGACAGCGCGCTCAACGTGTACCTGTATCCGGGCCAGATGAGCGTGACGAGCGACCCGCAGCTGCTGGCCGCGCTGCGCCTGGGTCTGGTAATTACGACCCAGTCGGGCACGCAAACGCATATCTTTACCTGCGACGACCTGGGCAGCACCGCGGGTGCCACTAGCAGGCGCACCACCGCGCAAGACGGCGTTGTCGTGGCAGCGGGCGCCTCGGGCTGGACCTACACCGCCGACCCTGCGCGCGCCATAAGCGCCTGCAGCATGGACGGCACCGGCGACACGCCCACGGCGCGCGCGGGCGCCACGCCCATCTGCACGCTGGCCGCCAACGAGGTGGCAAGCGTTCATTACGTTGTGTACATGGAAGGCTGCGACGCCAATTGCATCGACGAGGCCCAGGCCCGCGATGTGGTGTTGCAGCTTGCCTTTGCCGCGGCCAAGGCATAAGGGGGCGAGCAATATGGAAGATCAGAGGCACATGCCAGCAGATAGTTGCGAGGACAAAACCCAGAGCGAGAGCCCCGCGGGCCCCTCTAGCGCAGCTGCCGAGCGCTCACACCTCGAGGGCGCCGCTGCCCGCCGCCACGCCCGCCGCGCGCGTGCCTACATCGCGCTCGTTATGGTTGCGCTCGCCGCCACTTTGGGTGCCGCAACCTACGCCTGGTTTACCAACAACATGAAGGTCAACACCAACTCGGTGAGCGTGCACAGCGACACGTCCAAGCTGGTGCTGGAGCTGGGTGACGCCGATCGCGGCAGCTGGTCGCAGCAAGGCGATGCATCTCTGGCCTCCACCGCGAACGGCGCCGTGACGCTCTACCCGGTCTCGACCTTCGACCTCAACGGCTTTGCTGCCTGTGCGCAAAACAACTCTGCCGGCGATGCCACAGTGTTTGAGCAGGCAAAAGACAACGGCTCCGCCTTCTACCACGGCTGGATTGACCTGCGCCCCACCATTACCGGAACGGGCGCCAGCAAAGTAAGGGGCAAGGTCAACCTGTATCTGGCCGAATCGCTGGTCCCGCAGGGTGCCGACGCCGAGCTGCTGCGCGCGGCCCGCGTGGGCATCAAGATCTCGAGCGGCAACCAGGTGCTTGCCACCAACATCTTTGAGCTCGACAGTTCCGACAGCGGCCATCGCGGCGAGCATCCCACGACCGCCCCGGCTGGCCTTGCCGGCTACGCCGATGGCATGCTGCTGGGCTGGCAAAACGGCCAGCTCGCTTGCGGTACCAACGTGACGCAGGACCCGGCCGCCTTTACGCTGAACACGAGCGAGACAGCCACGCGCCCGCAAAACTCGCTCGCCACGCTGGGGCTTGGCCAGACCTATCGTCTGGATATCTATTACTACATCGAGGGCACCGACCCCGATAGCGCCGACTATCTCTATCAAGATCCGGGCACCTTGCACCTGGCGCTCTTTGCGACCTTGGACGGTGAGTAGCCATGACGCATAAGCAACCCGCCGCCAACTGCACGCCCGCCACCCGCCAGCCCAGCGCCGCCGCGCCCACCGACACCGACCTGCGCCGCAAGCTCACCACCACTGTGGTTCTGGTGCTGTTTGCGCTGGTGGCGATAGCCATGGCAACGTTTGCCTGGTTCTCCATCGCCGATAGCGCCAAGACCCGCATGCTCATGATCGACGCCAACGCCGACGGCTCGCTGCGCTTTGACCTGGACGAGCATGCCACGTTCGACGAATACGTCCACAGCCTGGGCTTCGACCAGATCTCGGCGCGCATCGCTAGCGAAAAGGGCGTGGACATCGATGCGTCCAAGCTCAGACCCGTCACTACGAGCGACTGCCAGACCTTCACCTTCGAGGACGGCTCCACCGCCGACCCCGCCACCGGCGCCTACCTGGAGTTCACGCTGCACTTTATGAGCAGCACGGACCTGCGCGTGCGCCTGACCGGCCAGGACGGCGACAACGGCGCATCCGGCACGCGGTTTAGCTCCGACACGCAGGGCATGGCAAGCGCCATGCGCATGAGCTTTACCGCCGACGGCCACACCTGGGTCTACAACCCCAACGGGGGCGGGGGCTCATCTAGCGCGGCCACCGTCTTTGGGCTCGGCTCGGGCGAGGCGACCGCGGCCAGCGACATGTTCGACCTGATAAAAGATACGGATAAGCCGGTAACCGTTCGCATATGGCTCGAGGGAACGGACCCAAATTGCACTAATATGCTAAAGGGAGCTAACTATTCGGTTTCGATGCGCTTTGAGGGCATCGAGGAACAGTAGATACGCACGGCGGCCGCCGGGCCGCGCACGACCTAGACAGACACGGTAGTAAGGGACATCATGCAATCTGTTAAAAAAGTCGCATCCATCGCGCTGAGCGTCGTCATGTGGATCATCATCCTGGTGGCGGCCCTGTATGCGTTTACCACGCTCGCCACGCACGAGGACGGTAGCGTCTCCGACATCGCCGGCTTCACCCCGCTCGCCGTGCAGTCCGACTCCATGGCGCCAACGTTTAACAAGGGCGATCTCATCATCATCCAAAAGTGCGACACCTCCAAGCTCGAGGTGGGCGACATCGTGACGTTCCATACCATCATCGACAACGAGTACGCGCTCAACACGCACCGCATCGCCGCCATCGACGAGGTCAACGGCATGCGCAGCTTTACCACCAAGGGCGACAACAACGACGTGGCCGATACGCACATCATCAGCGACGGTGACATCGTTGGTAAGTACCTGTTCGCGTTGCCGCAGATGGGCAAGGTCATGGACTTCCTGTCCAGCTCCATGGGCTTCCTCATTGTGATCGTGCTGCCCATGCTGCTGTTCTTTATCTACCAGGTGTATCACCTCATCGTGGTGGGCATGAACCTCAAGCGCGCTATGGCCGAGGAAGACCGCCTGGCCGCCGCGGCTGCCATCGTGGATGCCGAGGGCAAGGGCGACACCGCAACCGTCACGGCCGATAACGCCGCCGAGCAGCTCGCCCAGGCCGAGGCCAAGCTCGAGGAAGCCCGTCGTCTGAAGGCCGAGGCCGAGGCGGCGATGAGCGCGTCCAAGCAGGAGGACAGCGACAGTGAGTGAGTTTCTGGGATTTGCCTGGGAGCTGTTGGCAAAGGTCGTCTACAACGTCGTTGCCGTCGTGAGCTCCATCCTTAACCTGCTGGTGTTTGGCTGGGTTGAGTACTTCAACATCTTTATGACCTACTTCACCACGTTTGACCTGGTGGGCAAGATCGGCGCGGTCATTCTGTTTGCCATGCTCATCGCGGTCCCCGTGCTGATCGTGGCCATTCTGGTCCACCGCTACCGCATCAACCGTCGCCTTCATCGCGACGACACGTCCAACAAAGCGCTCTATCGCGAGATCGGCCGCCTGAACAAGCAGGTGCTCGACCTTATGGACGAGAAAAACAAGCTGCTGGCGCTCAAGGTCAATGCCATGGGCGGCACCAAGCAGATTCCGTACGTGGGCGCCTCGGCCCTGGCCGACGACCATCTGCCCACGGTGGGCAACGTGGTGGGCGCCGCTGCGGGCGCCGGTGCGCCTGCGGGCGAGGGCGCCACGGCCGCCGTGGTGTCGGGCAACGCGTCGCTCGCGCTCGATGGCGATGGTGTCAAGGACGCCGCGGCCGCCATGGCCAAGGCCACCGTCGAGGCCAAGACCCTTGCCGAGGAAAAGGAAATCGCCCAGGCCAACCGCTTCCCCAAGCTGTCCCTTGTGGACCTTAAGTACCGCGACTGGGAGCCCCCGGTCTACGACGATGCCATCTCGCTGGAGGACTTTGCCGACAGCTTCCGCGCGTTCGCCTGCAGCCAGATGAAGCTCTACTACACGCCCGAGGTCATCCGCCGCTTTGTGGCCGGCATGGCCGCCTCCAAGCTGCTGATTCTGGAGGGCATTTCGGGTACTGGTAAGACGTCGCTGCCCTACAGCTTTAGCCGCTATCTGGACAACCCTGCGACCATCGTGTCGGTGCAGCCGAGTTTTCGCGATCGCACCGAGGTGCTGGGCTACTTCAACGAGTTTTCCAAGCGCTTTAACGAGACCGAGTTCCTCCGTGCCGTGTACGAGGCCGGCCTTCGCCAGGACCCGTCCATGATCGTGCTCGACGAGATGAACCTCGCCCGCGTGGAGTACTACTTTGCCGAGATCCTGTCGGTGCTCGAGATGCCCAGCCACGACGAGTGGGTGCTCGACCTGGTGCCTACCCAGTGGGCCGCCGACCCCAAGGGCCTGCACGACGGAAAGCTCACCATTCCCGACAGCCTGTGGTTTATCGGCACGGCCAACAACGACGACTCCACCTTTACCATCACGGACAAGGTGTACGACCGCGCGATCCCCATCGAGCTCAACGAGCGCGCCGACGCGTTTGAGTGCGAGCCGCACGAGCGCGTGCACGTGACGGCCGACCACCTGCAGTATCTGTTCCAGAAGGCCAAGGTCGAGTACGTGATCGATGACGATCTGCTCCAGAAGATGCACAAGCTGGACCAGTACCTGCAGACCCGCTTTAAGCTGGCCTTTGGCAACCGTATCATCAAGCAGATGTACGACTTTATCCCCGTGTACGTGGCGTGCGGCGGCACCGAGCTGGGCGGTATGGACTACATCATCGCCCGCAAGGTGCTCAAGAAGTTTGAGTCCATGAACGTGAGCTTTGTGCGCGACGAGATGAAGGGCCTGATCGAGTACATCGAGAAGACTTTTGGCGAGGGCGGCCTGCCCGATTCCGTCATGTATCTGCAGCGGATTCAGAACTTCTACTAATGCCGTAAGCGCGGGGCGTGGGACAAGACAATCGGTAGCGTTTGCCCTACGTGACGTCGCCCCGCCCCTTTCCGATCGATCCAACCTATGGAGTAACCCATGTCCGAGACCATTCAGGACCTCTATACCAGCTTCTCCGAGCAGATGGAGCCCATCCAGGAGGACAGCCGCTACTTCCGCTATCTGTTTGAGATGGCGCAGGCCTCGGGCACCACGATCGAGCAGCAGCGCGAGGAGCTCGTCAAGGTGGTGGACGAGGAGTGGATCAGCATGATCGAGGATTCGCTCGACGCCATCAACACCATCATCGAAAATCCGCGCCGCTTTATCACCACCGAAGAAGAGGTGGTGCCGGTCTCGCTCGCCAAAAAGATCAGCGCCGACAGCGTCCGTCACCTGAGCCAGAACACGCAGTTTTTGGCGCCGAGCGAGGACGGCGGCGTCCACCCCACGCGCATCCTCAACGTCAGTACCGTCGAGACGTACGACCTGTACGAGAACCGCTTTATCTACCACCTGATTCAGCGCCTGCTGACGTTTGTGGACAAGCGTACCGACGTGATCTTTTGGTCGACGGGCAACGAGATCCGCAACCGCTTTAAGATGCACAGCAAGATCGACGACGCGTACGAGGAGATCGAGTACAACGTCGAGATGACGGTCAAGAATCGCCAGAGCTTTGCCGAGAACGATGCCGACAATATGGACGTCTTTATGCGCATCGACCGCGTGCGCCGTCTGGTCATGGCGCTGCGCGGCGCGTCGTTCTGCCAGATCATGAACGGCTGCAGCGCGGTCCGCAGCCCCATCCAGCGCACCAACCTCATCATGAAGGATCCCAACTACCGCAAGTGCTACCAGCTGTGGCAGTTTATGGAGCGCTACGACAAGGTGGGTTACAACATCGACGTCCAGCAGCAGGCGCTGGCGTTCGATGACGAGTACATGGTGCAGATGTACACCAACCTCATCAACAACTACACCGTCTTTAAGAGCCTGACCGACGATGAGCGCAACCTGCAGGAGCTCGAGAGCGTGCATCCCGAGCCGGTGGCGCCCAAGTTTATTAAGGAGATTAAGGAGGTGCAGGTCGATAGCCCCGACCTGCCCGATGTCGAGGTCCGTCGCGTGTTTGTGGAGGAGGTCACGCAGGCCCAGCTCGATGCCGAGCAGGCGCTTGCCGAGGCCCGCGAGCAGATCGAGGAGTTGCAGGGGCAGCTCAAGTCCTGGAAGGTGCAGGCGCACGCGTTGACCGGCGAGCGCGACGACCTGGCCGACGAGCTGGACGAGGCAAAGACGCGTGAGCTGGCGTTGACGCAGCGCGCACAGATTGCCGAGGCCGATGTTGAGGAGCTGCGCGCTTCGCTGGAGGATGTCGAGGCCGGCAAGAAGGCTGCCGAGGATGCTGCCGTTGAGGCGCGCTCGACCGCGGCGGCCCAGCTTGAGCAGATGCGTGCCGAGGCTGATGCCGAGGTTGCAGCCGTTCGTGCCGATGCCGATGCCAAGGTCGCGGCCGCAGAGCAGGCGGCCGCCGAGCAGGTCGCGCAGGTCAAGAGCGAGTCCGCCGCGGCTCTGGCTGCCAAAACGGCGGTCGATGCCGCCGAGCTGCAGGCCGCCAAGGACGCCGCCGCGGCAGAGCTTGCCGGCGTGCGTGAGGCTTCTGCCAAGGAAGCGACTGCACTGCATGCCAAGCTGGATGCCGCCGAGCTGCAGATCGAGGAAGTGCAGCTGACGGCCGAGCGCGATGCCCGTGCCGCAGCCGAGTCGGCCGACGCCGCCGTGGCCGAGGCGGAGCAGAAGCTCGCCGATACCGTTGCCGCGGCCGAGGAGAAGGTTTCCGCTGCTCAGCAGGCAGCCGATGCTGCGATCGATGCCGCCCGTGCGGCCGCCGACTCTGCTGTGGAGCAGGCTACGGTGGACGCCAGCGAGAAGGTCGCCGCAGCCGCTGCCGAGCGCGATGCTGCCACGCGTGCCGCCGAGGAGGCCCGTGCCGACGCCGACGCGCGCATCGCCGCAGCCGAGCTTAAAGCAGAGGAGCGCATCGAGCAGGAACTCGCCGCCGCCAAGGCTGCGCACGAGCGCGAGCTCGAGACCGCCCGAGCCGAGATGCAGCAGCGCTTGGACTCGTTGGCGCACGAGCTGGAACAGGCCGAACGCAATCGCGAGCGCGCCGAGCGCCGCGCCGAGGGCAACAGCCTGTCGCGCTATCTGCTGGCCCGCCTCCGCGGCGAGGCTGGCGAGGGCGTGGCCGCCGCGCCTGACGAGGATGGCGCTTCTGCGGCGGATACCACCGAGGTCGAGGTCGCTGCCGACCCCGAGACTTCCGCAAAGGACGACGACAAGTGATGAAGCACGTGCTCCGCGTGATCAACGTGCTGGCGACCGTGGTAATCCTGGTCGCCTTTGTGGTGTTGCTGCGCACGGTGTTCACGCCCGCCGGCGAGATTCCCACCATCATGGGCTACGGCTTTATGCGCACGCTGACCGGCTCGATGGAGCCGGCGATTCCCGTGCATTCGTTTATCGTCGTCGATACCGACAACAGCCAGGTCTACCAGATCGGCGACATCATCACCTTCCATTCGTCCGATGACGCGCTGGAGGGTTCGCTCAACACGCATCGCATCGTTGCCGTGGAGGATGCGGCCGACGGCACGCCGGTCTACCGCACCAAGGGCGATGCCAATCCGGTCGAGGATGCTGCGCCCGTGCCTGCCTCCGACGTGGTGGGCCGCGTGGTCTTTGTCTCGGCAGGCCTGGGCGTGGTGGTGTCGCTGCTCACCAATCCGCTGCTGTTCTTTCCGCTGATCGTGGTGCCGTTGATTGCGCTGCTGGTGCTCGAGATTCGCCATATGGTCAAGACCACGCAAGAGGTGGCGCGCGCCGAGGACGAGGCCGCCCTGCGCGCAGCCGTGGAGCAGATTCGCGAAAAACGTCGCCGCGAGCAGGAAGGCCAGGACAACGCCAAGGAGCAGAACGACGGTGGCCATACCGATGAAAGTGCGGAAGCCGACCCCGGCGCCCTAGACGATTCCAACCACTCGGCATAGCGCGTCTGCGCCTTTCGTCCCTGCAATTTGGATGCTCGTAGATGTTCCGAATCGTCTGCTTTTTCATGCCGATATTCGTGCTACAGTTTGAGCGCTTTGTTGCCAATTGATTTCGGGGGAGTGGAATGGAGCAGGAGCGCGCAGCGCAGCGTGCACGCAAAAAGACTTCGGTACCGATGACGGCGGCGTCCGATTTTGTCGTGCCCGAGGGAACTGACGAGCTCAGCCGCAACACCCGTCGCGCCTGGCGCGACCGCCTCAACGATGCCCAGACGCGCAAGATGATCACGGGTGTTTTAGCCACGCTGGTGGGCGGTTCGTTTTGGGGTTTCTCGGGTACCAGCGCGAGTTTTTTGTTCGATACCTACCATGTCGATACGCTGTGGCTTATGAGCATACGGCAGATTCTCGCCGGCCTGCTCTTTATGGCTGTGGTTGTCACGCACGACCGCGCACGCCTGGTCAAGCTTTGGACGACGCCCGCTGATCGCAAGCAGCTGCTGCTCTTTACCGCTTTTGGCCTGCTCTTTAACCAGTTTTGTTATCTTTCGGCCGTGCGCCTGACCAATGCCGGAACCGCGACGGTGCTCCAGTGCCTGCAACTGGTCATCATTATGGGCTACACCTGCGTGATCGACCATCGCATGCCTCGCGTGCGTGAGGCCGTTGGCATTGGGTTGGCCTTGGGCGGCACCTTTTTAATCGCTACCGGCGGCGACCCTACCAGTCTGAGCATATCGCCGCTTGGCCTGGTCGCAGGCCTTATGTGTGCGGTTAGCGCCGCCTGTATGGCGGTGATTCCCGCCAAGATTCTGTCCGAATACGGCAGCCCTATTGTTACGGGCTCGGCTATGCTTACGGCGGGTGTCGTTTCGAGCGTCTTTGTACAGCCGTGGGCTCATATGCCGGCCCTCGATACTGCTGCCGTCGAAGCGCTCGCGGTGTTTGTGATCGTGGGCTCTTTCCTGGCGTATATGCTCTATATGCAGGGCGTCAAGGATATTGGTTCCGTACGTGCGAGTCTCATCGGAACTGTGGAGCCGATCTCGGCAACCATTACCAGCGCCGTTATGCTGGGCACGGTGTTTTTGCCGACCGACTTGATTGGCTTTGTCATGATCATCGTGATGATGTTCCTGACGGTATAGCTTACGCCGCTGCCTAGACGGACACGGTGTTGCACCACAATTCCGCGAATTGGTGCCTGCATCTGGAGTTTAACTGACGATGCCAAATATGTCATAAACTAATAGCGTTATTGACTTTTAGTATTGCGAGGACTCCTCTATGGCTGGTAACCACTTTAAGAACGGCGACGGCGAGCGCTCTGCAGTTCCGCCACGTTCAAATGGGACTGGAAACGCTGGCGTACCGAGTGGATCCAGCCAAAACGGTGCTGGCAACCGTACGTCTCCGGGCGAAACGGCGATGTTTGCCGCTCTGTACGAACAGTCTCAAAAGGCAAAACAGGCTGGTCGCGTAGGCAGGCAGGCATTTCCTGGCGGGGCGGGCTCTGCGACTTCGTCGGCCGGGGTCCGTCCGGCGCCAACGGGTGGTGCAAATGTCGCCGGCCCCACTGACCCCGCTAACAACGCTCATCGCGCCCACAACGCCGGCCCCATCAACTCTGCCAATCCCGCCAATAGTGCTTCTTCTGCTGGAGACGCAGGGCTTACGGGTAACCTAGGCACTATCTATACGGGCGCTTCCGAAACCGGCACGTTTGCCCGTCTCAATGACGACGGTGCCGAGTTTAAGGGCTCGGGCTCTAAAGAAGATTATTACGATTTTGGCTTGAACTACGGCGGTGATTCCTCGACGAGCCCGACCTCGAACGGCCTGGTTCGCCATCGCCATCGCAAGGGCGAGCGCAAGAAGCGTCGCGTTGCAGCCGTTGTCGCTGCCATCGTCGCGGTGGTTCTTGTCGCTTTTGGCGTGAGTGGCTTCATGCTGCTTAGCTCGGCAAAATCCGTGAAGAGCCAGGCAAAGGAAACTGTCGAGATTGTCGGCGGCCTTAAGGACAAGGTCACGTCGGGCGATTTTTCGACCCTGCCCGATGATGCGAAAAAGATCGACGAGCTCTGCAGCAGCATGAAGAAGGAGACCTCGAGTCCGGTGTGGACGATGGCTTCGTTCATTCCGGTGTACGGCGGCGATATTAACGCCGCCCGCACCATGGTCGACGCTCTGTCCGATGTTTCGAGCGGCGCACTGGTCCCCATGGCCGATAATCTCGCTCAGGCAACGCCCGGCAAGCTGTTCCAGAACGGGACAATCAACGTGTCCGCGCTGCAGGCGGTCGCCGATTCGCTCTCCGATAGCTCGAAGGCGTTCAAGAGCGCCAACAAAAAGGTGCAGGGTATTGGCGATACACATATCGCCCAGGTGACCGAGCTGGTCGATAAGGCAAAGGACGGCTTTGCCACCCTGAACGGTGTAGTCGACGCGGCAGAGAAGGTCGCTCCCGTTCTGCCCCAGATGCTTGGCGCCAACGGCCAGACGCGCAACTATCTTGTGTATGCCATGAACAACGTCGAGATTCGTGCTTGCGGCGGTTTTGGTGGTTCGCAAGGTTTGATTTCAGTCACCGATGGCCAGATGTCGATCGGTGACTTTGTTCCATGTATTGCGCTCAGCAAAGACGAGGCGGTTGAGAGCGTCGACGAAGAGGACGAGGCACTGTTTGGTGACCACAGCAACCTGTACAACTCTGGTAACGCGTATTCGCCCGATTGGCCCCGCAACTCGCAGCGTGTTGCCGCGCTGTGGAAGTCCCAGTATGGGCAGGACGTTGATGGCGTCGTCGGCATCGATCCGGTGTTCTTGCAGTACCTGCTGGGCCTTGTCGGTAATGTCTCGCTGCCCGATGGTACGGTCGTCGACGGTACCAACGCGGCGAAAGTTCTCATGCATGATGTGTATTGGAACTATCCGGTCGAAGAATCGGACGGCATCTTTGCATCTGTTGCCAGCGCCGCCTTCGACAAGATTCTCGGTGGCATCGGTGACGTCGACGTTACGAAGCTTGTCGGTGCATTCGAGCGCGGTGCCGAAGAGGGCCGTCTGATTGCTTGGATGAGAAACGATGATGAGCAGAATGCCATCAAAGAGACGGGCATTGACGCTTCGCTGCCCGATCCGGATGATCCGGGTGCCGATCCCGTTGCCGGCGTTTACTTTAACAACCTGAGCTTCTCCAAGCTCGACTGGTATCTGAACGCCGACACGCAGATTGGCCAGGGCGTGAAGAACGGCGACGGCACGTGCTCCTATCGCATCACCGTTACCCTGACGAACATCATGACGCAGGAGGAGGCTGGCAAGCTGCCCGACTACGTTGCGGCGAGCGCACCCGGTGCCGCGCGTGACGACGAACGCCTGAATGTCTCAGTGTTTGCCCCGACGGGCGGCAACATCAGTGACCTTACGGTTGAGGGCACCCAGTTTGGTCTTGGCGCCGCTACGTGGCATGGAATCCCCTTCTATTCGGGCACCGTTGACCTGCATGCTGGCGAGACGACGACGATCACGTATACGCTGACCACGTCGGCCGAGGCGGGGGACAAGCCGCTTACGCTGCGTCAGACTCCTACATGCCAGGCGGCTCGCGACAGCGCGTCGGCGTAGGGTTTTTCTGGTAGCGCAGATAATCGAGTACCATTTTGGGGCGGACGGGCAATCTGTTCGCCCCTATTTTGTAAGGAGAGCGCATGAAGTACTTTGGCACCGACGGCTTTCGCGGCGAGGCCAACGTTGGGCTGACGGTAGAGCACGCTTATAAGATCGGCCGCTTTGTGGGCTGGTATTACGGCGCCAACCGCGGGACCAAAGCACGCGTGATCGTGGGCAAGGACACGCGTCGCTCGAGCTATATGTTCGAGGCGGCGCTGGTGAGCGGCTTGGTCGCGAGCGGTGCGGACGCCTATATGCTGCACGTGATCCCGACGCCGGGCGTGGCGCATCAGACCGTTGAGGGCTGCTTCGATTGCGGCATCATGATCAGTGCGAGCCACAACCCGTTTTGCGATAACGGCATTAAGCTCGTCAACAGCGACGGCTTTAAGATGGACGAGGACGTGTTGGAGCTCATCGAGGACTATATCGATGGCAAGAGCGAGGTGCCGCTGGCTACGGGCAACCACATCGGTGCCACGGTCGACTACATGCAGGGCCGCAACCGCTACATCGCCTCGCTCATCGCTAGCGCGAACTTTTCGCTGCAGGGCGTCAAGATCGGTCTCGACTGCGCCAACGGCTCGGCATCCTCGGTGGCCAAGCCGGTGTTCGACGCGCTGGGTGCCGATGTGCGCGTGATTAACGCCGCGCCCGATGGTTTTAACATCAACGTTGACTGTGGCTCCACGCATATGGAGCGCCTGCAGCGCCACGTGGTGGAGCAGGGTCTGGACGTGGGCTTTGCCTACGACGGCGATGCCGATCGCTGCCTGGCCGTGGATGAGCGCGGTCGTGTGGTCGACGGCGACCAGATCCTGTACGTGTGCGGTGTGTACCTGAACAAGCACGGTCGCCTTTCGGGCGGTACCGTGGTGCCGACGATCGCCAGCAACTTTGGCCTAGTCAAGTCGCTAGAGCTTGCCGGTCTGAGCGCCGTGACCAGCGGCGTGGGCGACCGTCACGTGTACGCCAAGATGCGCGAGGGCGGCTACAGCCTGGGCGGCGAGCAGACGGGTCATACGATCTTTGGCGATCTCGAGCGCACGGGCGACGGCATTATGACCTCGCTGCGTGTGATGGAAGTGATTCGTGCCGAGCGCGAGACGCTCTCGCAGCTTACGGCTCCGTGCAAGTTGCTGCCGCAAGCGCAGGTTGCCGTGCGCGTGGCCGACAAGGATGCCGCGCTCGAGAACATGGGCGTGCAGAACGCGATCGCCGAGGCCGAGGCCGCGCTGGCGGGCGAGGGCCGCGTGCTCGTGCGCAAGAGCGGAACCGAGTCGGTGATTCGCGTACTGGCTGAGGCTCCGGACCAATCGGCTGCCGATGCCGCCATGAAGCGCATTGCCAGCGCACTGGAAGCTCTATAGTTACGCGGTTTTACCAAACCGCGTAACTGCTCGACGCTGCAAACGGCCCCAAGCGGCAATCTGACGTTCAATTTCAAGGGCGCGACCAGAAGGTCAGCACCCTTTCATTTCACGTCACCTTGCTCGCTTAGGGTCGTTTTCGCTGACGTTACCAGAACATCGGCGTCAACCTAGTCGTTTAAGAACGTCCCCAATGACTAGGTGAAAAAGGGGCGCCGCGGGATAGATCCTGCGGCGCCCCTTTGCGTTGGCGTATCGCCTAAGCTTTACAGCTCGTACAGCGTGGTGAACTTGTCCTGCAGGTAGCTGCAGTAGTAGCGGGCGTCAAAGTCCATGCCGCAGGCGCCCTTGATGAGCTCCGGCGCGTCCTTGGCGCGGCCCCATTGCCAAATGTGCTCGCCCAGCCAGGCGCGGACGGGCGCCAAATTGCCGCTCGCGCAGGCACCGGTAAGGTCGACGCCGTCGCGGCACATGGCCGGCACGAACATGGCATCGTAGGCGCTGCCCAGCGCATAGGTGGGGAAGTAGCCAAACGAGCCACCGCTCCAGTGCGTATCCTGCAGGCAGCCGCGCGTGTCGTCGGGAACGGGAATGCCCAGGTACTCGTCCATAAAGCGATTCCAAAGCGCGGGGATGTCCTTGGCCGTGGCCTCACCGGCAAACAGCATGCGCTCGATCTCGTAGCGCACCATAACGTGCAGCGGATAGGTGAGCTCGTCCGCCTCGGTGCGGATCAACGACGGCTGCGCGATGTTCACGGCGCGGTAGAGCGTGTCTTCGTCGACGTCGCCGTAGACCTCGGGCGCGTGGCGGCGCAGTACCTCGAGCAGCGGGCCCATAAAGGCGCGGCTGCGGCCAACGGTGTTCTCAAAGAAGCGGCTCTGGCTCTCGTGGATGCCCATGGAGGTGCCGCCCTCCAGACAGGTGCGCGCATAGGCGGGATTGACGCCCAGCTCGTACATGGCGTGCCCCGCCTCGTGGATGATGCTGTAGACGTTGGAGATGCAGTCGTTCTCGTAGATGTGCGTCGCGATGCGCGCGTCGCCCACCGAGAAGCCCTCGCTAAACGGGTGCTCGGTAAAGGCAAGCGTGGTGTCGTCCAGGTTAAGGCCGACGAGCTTCATAAGGTCGAAGCTCATGGCGCGCTGGGCGGCTTCGGGCACGCGGGCGTGCAAAAAGTCGGCATCGGGCTGCTGGCCGCGCTCGCCGATGGCGTGCACGAGCGGCACGACCGTCGCCTTGACCTCATCGCAAAACGCATCGAAGCTCTTGGCGGAAAGGCCGCGCTCGTACTGGTCGAGCCAAACATCGTATGGGTCGCGCTTGGGGTCCATGAGCTCGGCCTGATGCTTAAGTTGGGCGACGATTCTATCCACATAGGGCTCAAAGCTCGCCCAGTCATTGGCCGTCTTGGCCTTGTGCCACACGGCGTCGGCCTCGCAGGTGAGCCTGGTCCAGGCCTCGGCCTCCTCGGTGGGAATGACGCTCGCTTCGCGCTGGTCGCGGCCGAGCACGCGGATCTCGTCGAGCAGCTGCGGGTCGTCGATCTTGCCGCCGGCGACGGTCTCGCGTGCCAGCGAGTGCACGAGCTCAACGGACTTTTCGCTGGTCAGGAGCTTATGGTGCTCGCCGGCAAGGGTGCCCATGGCGTCGGCGCGTGCTGCGGCGCCGTTGGCGGGAGCAATGGTCGCGCCGTCAAACTCGGCAATCTTGAGCAGGTACTCGCGGGTCCACAGCTTGCCCTCGAGCTTGCGGAATTTTTTGACGGCCTTATCGACCTTCATGCCTTTGGGCGTCTTGCCCGCTGCGGGCTGGGCCTTCTTATCGTGCTTCTTTCCCATACCATATCCTTGATCTCGCGAGCCGAGCGCCACGGATGGACGCACGGCCAGTTTGCACAGCTACCTGCCTTGTACCCAGCACGAACAAAACGGAACGCGGCGATACACCCAAACAATGTGGTATCCTGTAGCCCAATGCGTTGACGGAGAGGGTTTTGCCCGCCGCGTCGCCGGCAAGAGAGGGAAGGTCATGGGCTGCAAGCCTTCCTGCGGTGACAAGGGCCAAGCGTTCACTCCCGAGCAGCGACCTCAACGGGCGCGCGGCCAGCGGCGGCGATGTCCCCAGTAGGGAAGCCGTGAGCCTCGCGACAAGGGGCAAAGAGTGGGCGCGACGGGCCAGACATCCGTCGGGTCAAACAAGGTGGTACCGCGGAATTCAACCGTCCTTGGGCAATGCACATGCCCGAGGGCGGTTTTTTTGTTACCGAACCGGGCCGCGTTTTCGCAACGTCAGACGGCGGCAGCCGCCTCGGCAAGCGGGGAGCGCGAGAGACGAAAGGGAAGACATGAGTCTGATTGATGATCTGGTCAAACTCGAGGAAGAGGCTAAGGAGCTCGTCGCAGGCGCCGACGACGCCGCAAAGCTCGAGGCCGCGCGCGTTGAGCTGCTCGGCCGCAAGGGCCGCATCACCGGCCTGATGCGCATGATGGGCAAGCTCGCCCCCGAGGATCGTCCCGTGATGGGCAAGCGCGCCAACGAGATGCGCCAGCTGATTGAGGGCATGCTCGACGAGCGCACCACCGAGATGAAGGCCGCCGCCCTCAAGCACGCACTCGAGCACGAGGCCGTCGACATCACGCTGCCGGGCATCCGTCCGCAGATCGGCCACCAGCACCTGATCAAGCAGATCATCGAGGAGGCCGAGGACATCTTCTGCGGCATCGGCTACACCGTCGAGTCCGGCCCCATGGTCGACACCTCCTACTACAACTTCACCGCGCTCAACGCGCCCATGGATCACCCGAGCCGCTCGGCCCGCGATACCTTCTACGTGGTCGACAACAACCCCGGCAGCGTCGAGCACCCCGAGGCTCACGCCCACGGCGAGTCCGATGTGCTGCTGCGCACCCAGACCTCGGGCGTGCAGATCCACACCATGGAGTCGCAGAAGCCGCCCATTTACATGATCTGCCCGGGCACCGTCTACCGTCCCGACACGGCCGACGCCTGCCACCTGCCGCAGTTCAACCAGATCGAGGGCCTGGTCGTCGACGAGGGTATCACCTTTGGCGATCTTAAGGGCACGCTCGACTACTTTGTTAAGTGCATGTTTGGCGAGGACCGCAAGACGCGTTACCGCCCGCACTTCTTCCCCTTCACCGAGCCGAGCTGCGAGGTGGACGTGAGCTGCCACGTGTGCGGCGGCAAGGGCTGTAACTTCTGCAAGCACAGCGGCTGGATCGAGATCCTGGGCTGCGGCATGGTCGACCCCAACGTCCTTATCAACTGCGGCATCGACCCCGAGAAGTACACCGGCTTCGCCTTTGGCATTGGTGCCGAGCGCGTCGCGGCCCTGCGCTACGACCTGCCCGACCTTAGAACTCTCATGACAGGCGATATGCGCTTTTTGAATCAGTTCTAGGCTGCGGCTTGCCCAAGCACGGCACCTCGGCGCTCATTCGTCGCTTGCGTACCAAAGTACGCGGCGCTCCTCTTTCGGGCCGATCTGCTGCACTTGGACAACCCTCGCTTTGTAAGGAATGTTCACAAAGTTGAAGTTTCCACCTGCATCTCTTCGCAGGATTTCAGTATGAAAGGAGAGCTAGATGCGTGTTTCTTACGACTGGCTCAAGACCATGATCGATATTCCGGAGGATCCCAAGACCCTTTCGGACGAATATATCCGTACCGGCACCGAGGTCGAGGCGATCGACACCGTGGGCGAGTCCTTCGACCACGTGGTGACTGCCAAGGTGCTCACCAAGACCCCGCACCCCGATAGCGACCACATGTATGTGTGCTCGGTCGACGTGGGTGACAAGAACCTCGACGCTGATGGCAACCCCGCCCCGCTGCAGATCGTCTGCGGCGCGCAGAACTTCGAGGCCGGCGACCACATCGTCACGGCCATGATCGGCGCTGTCCTGCCCGGCGACGTCAAGATCAAGAAGAGCAAGCTTCGCGGCGTCGTGTCCATGGGCATGAACTGCTCTGCGCGCGAGCTCGGCCTGGGCGGCGACCACTCCGGCATCATGATTCTGCCCGAGGATACGCCCTGCGGCATGCCGTTTGCCGAGTACGTGGGCTCGAGCGACACCGTGCTCGACTGCGAGATCACGCCCAACCGCCCCGACTGCCTGTCCATGATCGGCATGGCCCGCGAGACCGGCGCCATCTTCGATCGCGATTTCCACGTTGAGCTGCCCACCATCAAGGCCGAGACCGGCCGCGCGACCGACGACGAGCTTTCGGTCGAGATTGCCGACGAGGGCCTGTGCGACCGCTATGTCGCCCGCATCGTGCGCAACGTGAAGGTCGGCCCCTCGCCCGACTGGATGGTCAAGCGCCTCAACGCCTTGGGCGTGCGTCCGCACAACAACATTGTCGACATCACCAACTATGTGATGATGCTCACCGGTCAGCCGCTGCACGCCTTTGACCTGGACACCTTTGCCGAGCGCGATGGCCGCCGTCGCGTGGTGGTTCGCGCCGCCCAGCAGGACGAGAAGTTCACGACGCTCGACGGCGAGGAGCGTACGCTCGACGCCGGCATGGGTCTCATCACCGACGGCGAGCGTCCCGTGGCGCTGGCCGGCGTTATGGGCGGCATGGATTCCGAGATCGAGGACGACACCGTCGACGTGATGGTCGAGAGCGCCTGCTTCAACGCCGGTCGCACCTCGCACACCAGCCGCGACCTGTCGCTGATCTCGGATGCTTCCATCCGCTTTGAGCGCCAGGTCGACGAGACCGGCTGCGTGGATGTCGCCAACGTCACGTGCGCGCTCATCGAGGAGGTCGCCGGCGGCGAGGTCGCTCCCGGCTATGTCGACGTTTTCCCCGCGCCCAAGACCATCGACAGCATCAAGCTGCGCCTGGCCCGCGTGCACGCCATCTGCGGCGCCGACATCGAGCCCGACTTTATCGAGCGTTCGCTCACCCGTCTGGGCTGCACCGTCGAGCGCGAGGGCGAGGACTTCATGGTCACCCCGCCGAGCTTCCGTCCCGACCTGCCGCGCGAGATTGACCTGATCGAGGAGGTCCTGCGCCTGTGGGGCATGGGCCGTGTGACGGCGACCATCCCGGCTGCCAAGAACCACATCGGCGGCCTGACTCGCGAGCAGAAGCTCACCCGCAAGGTCGGCGAGATCCTGCGCGCCTGCGGCCTCAATGAGACCACGACCTTTGGCTTTGCCGCCCCGGGCGACCTGGAGAAGATCGGTATGTCCACCGAGGGCCGCGGTTGCCCCGTGGTGCTCATGAACCCGCTGGTGGCCGAGCAGACCGAGATGCGCCGCTCGCTGCTGCCGGGCCTGCTGCAGTCTGTGGCCTACAACGAGGCACACGGCACGCCCAACGTGCACCTGTACGAGGTCGGCAGCCTGTTCCATGGCCGCGAGAACGCCAGCCTGCCCAAGGAGACCAAGTCCGTGGCGGGCGTGCTCTCGGGCCAGTGGAGCGAGCAGTCTTGGAACATGAAGTACCGCAAGCTGCGTTTCTTCTTTGGCAAGGGCATTGTCGAAGAGCTGCTCGCCCAGCTGCGCATCGAGAAGGTTCGCTTCCGTCCCGTCGTGGGCGAGGGCTATGCCTTCTTGCAGCCGGGTCGTGCGGCCGAGGTTCTGTCCGGCGGCACCGTGCTGGGCTGGGTCGGCGAGATTCACCCCGAGGCGCGCGAGGCGATGGGCATCGATGAGGTCGTCGTTGCCTTTGAGCTCGACCTGGACAAGCTGATCAAGGGCGCCCGCAATCAGGAGAACTACCGCGAGTTCTCGCAGTACCCTGCCGTTGAGCACGACCTGGCAATTGTGGTCGACAACGCTGTGACCTGCGAGGACCTTGAGCGCCGCATTACCAGTGCCGGCGGTAAGCTGCTCGAGGGCGTGCGCCTGTTCGACGTCTACCGCGATCCGGTCCGCGTGGGCGTGGGCAAAAAGTCCATGGCCTTCGCGCTTACGTATCGCTCCGACGACCACACGCTCACCAGCGAAGAGGTCGAGAAGGCGCACCAGAAGATCGTCACCAAGGTGTGCAAGGGCGTAAACGGCGAGGTCCGCGGCTAGGATTTGCGCTGGGTATAGGTCAGCGGTGGCTGCTGCCGAGTCCTACGTGACCGCTATGCTCGGTAAGAGACACCGCTGAGCCTGCATATATGACACGCGCATTACATAACGGCGTGCTGCTTTGTCGGCAGGGCGCCGTTTTGCTATGATAGCCCGCGGCGTGTTACGAATCTAACAATACGTAACACTGACAAGGTGATTTAAGCGGCGTTGCAATTCCGTGCGCCGATAACCGGGAGGCGTACATGCACATTCCAGACAACTACCTGTCCCCGCAGACCGATGCCGTCATGGCGGTGGCGATGGTGCCCGTTTGGGTCCACTGCATCAAAAAGGTGCGCGCCACGCTCGATCGCGAGCATATGGCGTTCCTGGGCATCTGCGCCGCATTCTCCTTTTTGCTCATGATGCTCAACGTGCCGCTGCCCGGCGGTACCACTGGTCATGCCGTTGGTGGCGCGCTCATCGCACTGCTGCTGGGTCCCGAGGCCGCGGCCATCGCGGTTTCGGTTGCGCTGGCGCTGCAGGCGCTGCTGTTTGGCGACGGCGGCGTTCTGTCCTTTGGCGCCAACTGCTTTAATATGGCTTTTGTGCTGCCGTTTGCCGCTGCTATCGTGTTCCGTGCGCTCAACAGTCGTTTGCACAACAAGAGCTGGGGCACCTCGGTTTCGGCCATTGTAAGCGGCTGGGTCGGCCTGTGCCTGGCGGCCCTGTGCGCGGCAATCGAGTTTGGTATTCAGCCGATGCTCTTTACTAACGCCTCGGGTGCCCCGCTGTACTGCCCCTTCCCGCTGTCTGTGGCTATTCCGGCCATGTTGATCCCGCATATGCTGGTCGCCGGTGTCGTCGAGGGCGTGGCAACTGCCGCCATCTACGGTTTCATTAAGAAGACGGCGCCGAGCATTATCGTCGGGCCCGAGGCCGTCGATGGCCAGCTTGCCGCCGATGGTACCGCCAAAAAGACTTCCCTGATTCCCACGCTCATTCTGGTCGCCGTGCTCGTGGTGGCCACGCCGCTGGGCCTACTGGCCACGGGTGACGCCTGGGGTGAGTGGGACGCCGAGGGCGCCGCGACCGCCGTTCAGGAGGCTGGCGACGACAGCCTGCAGGCTTCAGTCGGCCTCGATACCCCGACCTTTGCCGATGCCCTGCCCACGGGCGATTACCTGCAGGCCTATTCCGAGGAGCAGGGTCTTGGCTTTGCCGGTCAGGCTGCCATGTATATCCTCTCGGGCGTAATTGGCGTGGCGGTGCTCACCATCGCATTCCGTCTGATCTCGCTTACGGTCAAGGAAAGCGGTGCTCATGGCAATAGCCGAGCTGCCTAGCTGGCTTGCGGTCGAGCAGCGTTACGAGCCCGTGGGGGCTCGGCATCGTGTGATGCAAAAGAATGTCCTGCACCTGGCGAGCCTGCTTGAGCGGGTTCGCCTGGGTGGAGGCGCGCACGAGGGCGGGTCGATGGTCGACCGCGCCCTTTCTTGCGTTTCGGCTCCGGTGCGCCTGGTGGGGATGTTCGTTTGCGTCCTGTGCGTGTGTCTGACGCAAAGCCCGCTGTACCTGATGTTGATGGCGGCGATCGCGTTGGTGCTGGTCGCGGTGCGCCCCGCACGCGGGCTGCGTGCGACCTTTGTACCGGCGCTCGGCGCCACGGGGCTTGCGGTGGTTCTGGCACTGCCTGCCCTGCTGCTGGGCGCGTCTGCCACGGGCGCCATGCTCAAGATCGCGCTCAAGACCTTCATTAATGTGTCGCTGGTGCTGGGCGTTTCGTGGACGCTTACCTGGAGTCGCATGTCTGCGGCGCTTAAGATGCTGCGCCTGCCCGACGAGGTCATCTTTACCTTCGATATGGCGCTCAAGCATATCGAGGTGCTGGGACGCACGGCGCACGATCTGTGCGAATCGGTCATGCTGCGCAGCGTCGGTTCCGCGCCTGCGGGTTTTTCGCGCACCGACTCGCTGGCGGGTATCATGGGCATGACGTTTATCAAGGCGATGGAATGCAGCCGCGCGATGGACGAGGCCATGCTGTGCCGCGGCTTCGCCGGCGTGTATCCGGCGCCTGCACGGAGCGGCTTTGGCTGGCGCGATACCGTTTACGCGGCCGTTGTGACGTTGCTCGCCGTGTTGTGCGCGGTGTTGTAGCGCGGACGGTCGAACCGTCGATGTGAGTAGGGAAGGGCGACGTTTTGGCAAACGATACAAATGGCGCGATGGGTGCGAGCAGCGCTGCCGGCACCGAGGTCACGCCGCTCATCGAGTTTCGCGACGTGGTGTTTTCCTATGCGGGTCATACGGTGGTCGACGGCGTTTCATTGCAGGTGAACCGTGGGGAGCTCGTTGCTCTGCTTGGTCCTAACGGCTGCGGCAAGACGACGATCATGCGTCTTATCAACGGCCTTGAGCTTGCGGACGCGGGTGCGTACCTGTTCGACGGGTATGCGGTCGATGCCGCATATCTCAAGGATTCCGCGACGGCCCAGCGGTTCCATCAGCGCGTGGGCTTTGTGTTCCAAAACGCCGATGCGCAGCTCTTTTGTGCCACGGTCGGCGAGGAAGTCGCGTTTGGCCCGGCTCAAATGGGGCTGCCGGCAGACGAGCTCGAGCGCCGCGTCCGCGATGCCATGGAGCTGTTCCAGGTTGCCGATCTTGCCGACGTCTCTCCCTATCAGCTCTCGGGCGGGCAAAAGAAGCGCGTTGCGCTGGCTGCGGTGGTGTCGATGAACCCGGATATCCTGGTGCTCGACGAGCCCACCAACGGACTTGACGAGGACTCGTGCGACATCGTGGTCAACTTTCTACTGGCCTATGTTGCTGCCGGCAAGACGGTCTTGATGAGCACACACCATCAGGATTTGGTGCGGCGCATGGGTGCCCGCGCCATCTATATCGATCGATATCACCATGTGGTTGAGGCGCCGGTGTCGTCGTATGGAACCGAGAGCGGCGCTGCGGAATAGTTGCTGCGTAGAGCGTGCGTAGCCGCCCGCGCGGCTTTGCCGTGATGGTATAGTTATCCAGGTTTTTATGGGGGTGGCTATGCCAAGCTGGAACATTCATATCGCTCAGACGGAGCGTTTGCTGGAGCGCACCGGTGCGCTTGCCAATAGCGTGCGCGACCGCAATGCCTTTTTGTTTGGCTGCGTGGTTCCGGATATCTTCGTGGGCTATATGGTCCCTGGCATTGCCGATCCCATCCCGTACCGCATTACGCACTTTGCCAAGCCTGAGCCCATCCCTAAGCCTCGTGAGCATGAGTTCTGGGATACCTATGTGGCGCCGTTGCTCAAAGGCGCACCCGCGGGCGAACCTGCTGAGGCCACCTCGATTGTCGAGGAACGCGAGCGACTCAATCGGGTGCATTATCCCCAACGTTACAAGGACGCCGAGCCGGTTGCCGGCCCCGGCGCCTGTGAGTTTTCGCTTGCGTCCGAAGATGTGGCGCAGTCGCTGCTCGATCTGACGCTGGGCGTTTGGTCTCACCTTGTGGCCGATACCGTGTGGAACACCCGCGTGAACCAGTACCTGGAGGCGCACGGCGGCAAGCCGTGCGAGGAATTCCGCATTAAAAAGCAAGGCGACTTTGACTGGTTTGGCAAGACGCTCGGCATTGTTTCGATTCCGCGCGCGACCGATCGCCTGTATACTGCGGCGACGCGTTTTGGTCAGTATCCCATCCATAAGGAGTATGTGCTCAAGACCATCGGCGTTATGCACGAGATTGTACGCGAAAACCCCGGCGAGCCCGATCATCCGCCGTATCGCTTGCTAACCGAGGAGTTTTTCGATGCAACGTTTACCGAGGTCGTCGAGCTAACCGAGGCGGGTTTTGCCGCCCGTGTCGAATCGCCCGATGTGTCTGCGCTGCCCCTGATTGCTAGCTGCTAGCTGGCCGGCCCGGCAGTGAATAGCTCAACCCAATCGACAAGTAGCTCTTGCCGCAGGGCATCTTCGGCAGTGCACTCCTGTTTAGTCTTTGGGGTGTAGGGAAGCCCAGCCTTTTTATGGATGAGCTCGGCTATGTGGTTGAAGCTCTTCTTCTCCTTGATCTGGTCATAGGTAATTTGGATGACATCGTAGCCCATGCTTGTGAGTGCGGTGGCGCGCTCGGCATCGGAGAGGCTCGCGGCTTCGCTGTCGTGGGCGGAGCGGCCTTGGCATTCAAGGATGACGCCCATGCTGTCGGTGGCGCTTTCGATGAGGATATCGGCGTAGCAGCAGGTTTTGTCATACAGCGAACGCGCGGCTTCGCTGAGCGGGATGCGCGCGTTATTGGTGATGTCGATGCCCAGACCGCCCTCATCGCGGGGGAGCGAGATGAGAATTGACGTCTGGACTTCGAAGGGCGAGGCGGTCTGTCCTGTCATGCGTTCGGCGGCCCAGCGGAGCTGCTTAACACCGCGCAGGCCTGCGGCCTGCTTGGCGAACGCGGCGATATCCGCTGCGGCAAGAAGCGGTGCGCGCTTCCACAAGTTGGTGTCATTTCCCTTGGTGTCGTTAACTCGCTCCCAGTCGCAGTTGGGTGGAATGAGCTTAAGCGAAATAGCTTCATCGAGTTGTTGTTGCGTTCGCTCGCAGGGCTTAAACACTGCAAAGGAGCCGCACATCTCGTAGCAAGCCATGAGTAACTGGCTGCGTGAGACCTGCGTGGCAAGGCTGAGCAGCGTAAACTCCGGTGAAGTGACATCAAACCCATGCTCAGTCTGCCTAAACGACCCAGGAGGCGGCTCTTGGGTCAGGAGGTGCGATTTAAACAGGCTTCGCGACCCGGATTGTGCCCGAGTGAATACTAGCCTGTGAAGCGGTGCGTGAAGCAGGTCTTTAACAACTGCATGACTTCCGAGGCCGCAACATCTGCGATCCATATTGCCAAGGCTAATGGCGGGGTAAAGGCCTAATACCTGCGGCGGAATACGGTGATAGTAAAAAGCGGATTGACCGCATAGCGTCAGGTCCATGACGTCCTCCTGGTCGAAATGTGCTTTTGGACCGTGCGATGCCAGCGTCAATTCGGAAGTATGCGGCAAAATCTGAACCCTGTGAGCAGACCTGGCTTTTGAGGCTAGTTTATCAGGCATTTTGTTGCGAAAAAACGAGGTGTGCTCGGTGGTCTCAGAATTTGCCGCATACTTCCGAAAACCAGGTCGATCTGGCTCTTGCTAAAACGATTTAGCAGCGTCGGTTAAGGTGTGGGTTTGCCACCGGGCGAACACTTTTAGCGCTTGGGACTTTATTCATTGGGCCTCGAAGGGTGGATTTCGCGCTTTTGGTAAAGAAATGAGTGTGTGTTTTGCTGTGCGCCGGCATTGGCACAGAAAAAGGGCCCGGAAGGCAATGCCTTCCGGGCCCTTTGCAATGCAAGTGTGCTTGCAAGTACGATTTAGCGCACCTGAGCGACGTAAGCGACGTTGGTCGAGGAGACCTTGTCCTCGAGCTGAACGCTCATGCGGGGATCGCCGGCGGTGGCGACGGTCAGGTCGCCGGCCTCGACGTAGCCGAGCTCCTTAGCAGTCTCGATCGCCTTGACGATCGTGCCGTTGACGGTGCCCTGGGTAATCTCGGCCTGGTGCGGGATAACGCCCCAGTACATGATCATCTGCTGTACGGCCCACTCGTGGCGGGAGAACGCGCAGATCGGCATGTTGGGACGGAAGTGTGAGATCAGGCGAGCGGTACGACCGGTGGTCGTCGGCACGGTGATGCACTTGGCGCCAACGGTGGTGGCCATGTTCACAGCGGACATACCCACAACGTTGTTGACGACGCGGGTGCCGTGAGCGTCAGCCGGAACCTCGAGCGGAGCGTGAGCCGGGAGGTACTTCTCGGTCTCGAGAGCGATGCTGGCCTGCATCTTGACGGCCTCGACCGGGTACTTACCGGCAGCGGACTCGCCGGACAGCATGACGGCATCGGTGCCGTCGTAAATGGCGTTAGCAACGTCGGCAACCTCGGCGCGCGTCGGGCGCGGGTTCTGCTGCATGGAGTCGAGCATCTGCGTAGCGGTGATAACGGGCTTGTAGGCCGCGTTGCACTTGGCGATGATCTCCTTCTGGATGTGGGGAACGAGCTCGGGCTTGATCTCGATGCCCAGGTCGCCACGGGCAACCATGATGCCGTCGGAAGCCTCGAGGATCTCGTCGAAGTTCTCGACGCCCAAGGCGCACTCGATCTTCGGGAAGATCGTGACGTGCTCGCCACCGTTCTCGCGGCAAAGCTTGCGGATGCCGCGGACGGACTCGCCGTCACGGATGAAGGAAGCGGCGATGTAGTCGATGTTCTCGGTCAGGCCAAAGAGGATGTCCTGACGATCGCGCTCGGTGATGGCGGGCAGCGAGATGTTGACGTTGGGCATGTTGACGCCCTTGCGCTCGCCGATCAGGCCGTCGTTCTTGACGACGCAGGTCATGTCCTGGCCGTCGACGGACTCGACCTCGAGGGCAACCAGGCCGTCATCGATCAGGATGAGGGAGCCCTTCTCGACCTCGGAGGGCAGAGCCAGGTAGTCGAGGGAGATGTGCTCAGCGGTGCCGTGGAAATCCTCGGACGTGGGCTGAGCGGTGACGACGATCTTATCGCCGGTCTTGACGGCAACCTTCTTGCCGTCGACCAGAAGGCCGGTGCGGACCTCGGGGCCCTTGGTGTCGAGCAGGATGCCGACGGGCAGACCGAGTTCCTTGGAAATACGACGGACGCGCTCGATGCGACCGTGGTGCTCGTCGTAGGATCCGTGCGAGAAGTTAAAACGGGCGACGTTCATGCCCGCCTTGATCATCTCGCGGATGGTCTCGTCGCTATCGCAGGCGGGACCCATGGTGCATACAATCTTAGTGCGCTTGTACATTCAGACCTCCATCTGACATCGTCTTGCGCTGATAGATAAACCATAAGAAATAAAACTGAGATGATTATAACGAAATGACGACCGAATACCCCCAAAAATCGACCGTATGCCGAATTAGAAGTTCATTTTTTGCGGAAAAACGGTATATGCAAAAACTTTACCAACCGTTCTAACCGCTGCTATCTGGGCGATATTTCAATTTGATGATGCGCCGAAGAAAAAACGTTTTATCAGTATTGAGCATCACACGGTCTGCACCGTTGCTTATGGACCATATTTCCAAATGAATTGTTTTGGCTAGACGCGTTGCTTTGGGGTACCATAGCTCCACTATCAACTGCCGCTCAGCACGGCAGCCTTGATGAGCCCTTGCCCTTCTCCTGGGAATTATGATCGGGCATCAATCTGCTGAGTGGCCCGAATCCCAGGAGGGGACTCTATATGCAAAAGGAATACCTGTCCGCCGCGGCGGAGGTGCTCAGCGACCAAGGTGTCGATGAGAACCTCGGCCTGAGCGACGACGAGGCGTCGTCGCGCCTCGCTAAGACAGGCCCTAACAAGCTCGAGGAAGCCGAGAAGACGCCGCTGTGGAAGCGCTTCTTTGAGCAGATGGCAGATCCCATGGTCATCATGCTGATCGCAGCCGCGGTTATCAGCGCGCTCACGGGCCTGGTCAAGGGCGAGCCCGACTTTGCCGATGTCGTCATTATCATGTTCGTCGTTATCGTCAACTCGGTGCTGGGCGTGGTCCAGGAAGCCAAGAGCGAGGAGGCCCTCGAAGCCCTGCAGGAGATGAGCGCGGCGCAGTCCAAGGTGCTGCGCGACGGCAAGCTCGTGCACCTGCCGAGCGCCGAGCTCGTGCCCGGTGACGTGATCATGCTCGAGGCGGGCGACTCCGTCCCGGCCGACTGCCGCGTGCTCGAGAGCGCCACGATGAAGATCGAAGAGGCCGCACTCACCGGCGAGTCCGTGCCCGTAGAGAAGCACGCCAACGTGATCGAGCTTGCCGCGGGCACCGATGACGTGCCGCTCGGCGACCGCAAGAACATGTGCTACATGGGCTCTACCGTGGTGTACGGCCGCGGCCGCGCCGTCGTGGTCGGTACCGGCATGGATACCGAGATGGGCAAGATCGCCGGCGCCCTGGCCGAGGCCAAGGAAGAGCTCACGCCGCTGCAGGTGAAGCTTGCCGAGCTCAGCCGCATCCTCACCATCATGGTGATTATCATCTGCGTCGTGATCTTTGGCGTTGATATCCTCCGCCACGGTGTGGGCAACGTCCTTACCGACCCGACTGCCTTGCTCGACACCTTTATGGTCGCCGTCTCGCTCGCCGTTGCTGCCATCCCCGAGGGCCTGGTCGCCGTCGTGACCATCGTGCTGTCGCTTGGCGTGACCAAGATGGCCAAGCGCCAGGCGATTATCCGCAAGCTCTCTGCCGTCGAGACCCTCGGCTGCACACAGACCATCTGCTCCGACAAGACCGGCACCCTTACCCAAAACAAGATGACCGTCGTCAAGCACGAGCTCGCCGCGCCTAAGGAGAAGTTCCTAGCCGGTATGGCCCTGTGCTCCGATGCCCAGTGGGACGAGGAACTGGGCGAGGCCGTGGGCGAGCCGACTGAGTGCGCGCTCGTCAACGATGCCGGCAAGGCTGGTCTCACTGGCCTGACTGCCGAGCACCCGCGCGTGGGCGAGGCCCCGTTCGACTCGGGCCGCAAGATGATGTCCGTGGTCGTCGAGACCCTGGACGGCGAGTACGAGCAGTACACCAAGGGCGCGCCCGACGTGGTGATCGGCCTGTGCACCCACATCTACGAGGGCGATAAGGTCGTCCCCCTGACCGAGGAGCGTCGCGCCGAGCTCGTGGCCGCCAACAAGGCCATGGCCGACGAGGCCCTGCGCGTGCTGGCGTTGGCAAGCCGTACCTACACCGATGTCCCGAGCGACTGCAGCCCCGCTGCGCTCGAGCACGACCTGGTCTTCTGCGGCCTGTCCGGCATGATCGACCCTGTCCGCCCCGAGGTCGCCGACGCCATCCGCGAGGCCCACGATGCCGGTATTCGCACCGTCATGATCACGGGCGACCATATCGACACCGCCGTGGCCATTGCCAAGCAGCTGGGAATCGTCACCGATCGCAGCCATGCCATCACCGGTGCCGACCTCGATCGCATGAGCGACGAGGAGCTCGACGCGCACATCGAGGACTACGGCGTGTACGCTCGCGTCCAGCCCGAGCACAAGACCCGCATCGTCGAGGCCTGGAAGTCGCGCGACCAGATCGTGGCCATGACGGGCGACGGCGTCAACGATGCCCCGTCCATCAAGCGCGCCGACATCGGCGTTGGCATGGGCATCACCGGCACCGACGTCACCAAGAACGTCGCCGACATGGTGCTCGCCGACGACAACTTCGCCACCATCATCGGCGCCTGCGAAGAGGGCCGTCGCATCTACGACAACATCCGCAAGGTCATCCAGTTCCTGCTTTCGGCCAACCTTGCCGAGGTGTTCTCGGTGTTTATCGCCACGCTCATCGGCTTTACCATCTTCCAGCCGGTGCAGCTGCTGTGGGTGAACCTGGTCACCGACTGCTTCCCCGCGCTCGCGCTGGGCATGGAGGATGCCGAGGGCGACATCATGAAGCGCAAGCCGCGCAACGCCAAGGATGGTGTCTTTGCCGGCAATATGGGCCTGGACTGCGTGGTCCAGGGCCTGATCATCACCGTGCTGGTGCTGGCGAGCTTCTTTGTGGGCGTGTACTTTGACATGGGCTACATCCACATCGCCGATATGATCGCCGGCAATGCCGACGAGGAAGGCGTGATGATGGCTTTCATCACGCTCAACATGGTCGAGATCTTCCACTGCTTCAATATGCGCAGCCGTCGTGCGTCGCTGTTTAGCATGAAGAAGCAGAACAAGTGGCTGTGGGCATCTGCCGCGCTGGCGCTGGTACTGACGGTTATCGTGACCGTGCAGCCGACGCTTGCCGAGATGTTCTTTGGCCCCGTGACGCTTGAGCTCAAGGGCGTTATCGCCGCGCTGGGCCTTGCCTTCCTGATCATTCCGCTGATGGAGATCTACAAGGCAATCATGCGCGCTGTGGAGAAGGAGTAACGCTCTCGTCCGGGCCCGCCCCACGCCCTTTCTCCCTCACTGGTCCTCGCGCGAACAGGTCGAAAGGCCACCCTTCCCACCGGTCCGACCGCCTGCGGGGTTTCCACGGGCACGTCCTCGCGCTTCGCGCTGCGGGATGTGCCCTTAGGAAACCCCTCCCGGCGGGCGGGCCTTCGGATAGCCTCTCGGGACCATTGGCTGAGGGAAAGTGTGTGAGTCGGTCGAGCAGTGCTCGACCGACTCTTTTTATGGGTAAAATACCTGCTCAGTTGTGATTTGTGGTGCTGGGAGGCGCTTGTGGGCAAGGCGAAGGCTAAGGCGAAGAAAAAGACGACGGGGGCGCGGGCTAAGCGCGATCGTCGTCGGAAGCTTGCGACCGAAGCTCCCGCGTCTGCCGAGGAGCTGCTGGCAAGCGTGCCGGGACTCGATGCGCTGCAGGATGTTCCGGCGTTCGACGATCTGCCGGTCGATGATGCTCAGCGGGCTGCCTTCGATGATTTTTGTGCTCGGGCCGAGGAGCCCGAGCAGATGCAGCTTGGTGCCGTGGTGCGCCTGGATCGTGGGTTTCCGCTGGTGGCGACTGCCGATGACACCTTTCGTGCCGAGCATGCCGTGGGGTTTGCCAAGTCGCGTGGCGAGGACGAGGTTCTGCTGCCCGCCGTGGGCGACCGCGTGGCGGTGCGTCGTGCGCCCGGGCACGACATGGGCGTGATCGAGTGCGTGCTGCCACGCCGCACGAGTTTTGAGCGCTGGCGCGGACGCGCTCGCGGCGAGCGTCAGGTGCTTTGCTCCAACGTGGATAGCGTGCTGATCGTGCAGGCGCTCGGCGCCGGCGAGGTACTGCTCGACCGCGTGGCGCGCTCGCTGGTGTTGGCACTCGACTGCGATGCCGAGCCGGTGGTGGTACTCACCAAGGCCGACCGCTGCGACGCCGATGAGCTCGAGCGCGATCTGGACCGCGTGCACCGCTTGGTGGGTCCGGACGTGCGCGTGATCGTGACGTCCTCTGCCGAGGGTCGTGGCCTGGACGAGGTGCGCGCCTGCGTGCCCGCCGGGAGCTGCGCCATGATCTTGGGTGAATCGGGTGCTGGCAAGTCGACGCTGCTCAACGCGCTGCTGGGTCACGATACGTTGGCGACCGGCGGCGTACGTGAGCGCGATGACCAGGGTCGCCACACCACGGTCGCGCGCGTGATGGTGGCGCTGCCGGGCGAAGCCGGCGTTATTGCTGACGCGCCGGGCCTGCGCAGTCTGCCGCTCGTGGGGCATGAGCGGGGCTTGGCACGCGCGTTTCCCGAGATCGTCGAGGCGTCGCGTGCGTGCCGGTTTGGCGACTGCACGCATACCCACGAACCGGGCTGCGCCGTTCGCGAGGCCGAGGATGCCGGGCAAATCGACAGCCTGCGCCTGGAGACGTTCCAAAACCTGGCGTCATCCATGCGTGTGAGTGCTCAGATGCTCGATCCCGATGTCCATCTGTAATTGAATCTACCTATGACAGCCGTCTTCCAACGGTACGGGAGGCGGCTTTTTTATTGCCGATGCGCCCCTAAACGTGCGTTTTGCCGACGTGCTGACCAAAACCTTGCCACGAGCTTGACGGGCCGGTCAGCTTTTGGTCGGCAATTGGTTTGACACTCAAAACCAAGATCGCGATCGCACCGTTTTGCTGCTTGCCCGCTCGGACAATGGTGCTACGGGCATCCGCCCGGTGCTACCTTGAGAGGAGCGGCCGTGAACAAGAGCAAGCGCATCGCCATCAGTCTAATCGCGGGTGTGCTCGCCGCGCTGCTCTGCATGGTCTACGCATCGTCGATTCGCTCGCAGGCTGAGCAGGTCCAGGCCGAGACGCTGGCCAAGTATGGCGGCGATCGCGTCGAGGTGTGCGTCGCGGCGCGTGATATCGATGCGGGCGAGACCCTCGACGAGACCAATGTCATAACCCAGGAATGGCTGGCGAGCCTGCTGCCGCGCGATGCGGCGACCGAGCTGCGCCAGGTGCGCGGCGACGTGACGACCTCGCGCATCCCTAAAAATGCCGTGATTTGCGATGTCTACACCAAGGCCGAAACCCACACGCTCGAGGTGCCCAAAGGCAAGGTCGCCGTTTCGGTGGCGGTCGATGCCGAGCATTCGGTCGGGGGCGCCACGGGCGTGGGCAGCTACGTGGACGTGTACGTGCAAAAGGACGGCGTAACCGATCGGCTGTGCGGCGCGCGCGTAATCGATACCAGCGAAGATGCCGGCGCCACGCGTGAAGGCAAGATCGAATGGGTGACGCTGGCGGCCGACCCCGAAGACGTTAAGGAATTGCTGGGGGCCTCGGGTAAGGGGACGGTCAGTTTGACGATTCCCGCCACGGTGCGCGGCAAAAAGAGCGGAGGCGACGAGTGATGAAAGCGATCTGGCTTGCATGCTGCGCGTGCGGTGATTACGGATTGCTGCAGCGGGAAGTCGAGGGCCGCGATGCGGGCGCGCAGGTGCTTCGCGTGGGCGACCTGGATGGGCTGGTGTCCATGGCGCGGGCGTTTCCGTCGCGTCGCGGGGCGGCGATTATCGCGGCGACCCTGTTCGATGCCGAAGACGTGCGAAAGACTGTTGCGCGCCTGACGGCCGAGGGCCGCGTGAGCCGCGTGGTCGTACTGATAGAGACGCTCGATCCTTCGGATATCGAGGGGCTGTTTCGCGCAGGGGCGACCGAGGTTATCGCTGCGCGCAGCATATGCGGCAACGGGCGCGCGGGCGAGGGAACGGTTGATTACGGCCGGTGTATGACGATTGAGCCCGATGCTTTTGTTGATGGGGAACCCGGGGCGCCTCGCGCTACAAGAGGCCCGCGTGTTGATGATTGTGGAAAAGCGGAAGCCGAGCATGGTCGGTGTCCCCGGGACCCCCTTGCATACGATGAAGTCGGAGAGCCGGTGCCGTATGGCGAGGATCTTTTGGCTGTAGATATGGGATACGTGCATGGCGTGAGCCTGGTCGATGAGCTCGACGAGGTTGAGGGACTTGCCGGGAACGACAATGTTCGTGTCGATGCGACCGTGAAGTCCCCAGATTCGGCCCCGCGGACCGAGCAGCCTGCCATGCCGGCTTGGGCGCAGCATATGAGCGCTGCCGGGGAGACGGGGACGTTGCCGCCCGTGCCGGCGCCGCCTGCCCCCACGCCGCCGGCAGATGCCGCTACCCCGTCGCATCGAGCCCCGGTTGTCTGCGCCGTCTCGGGTTCGGGCGGTTGCGGCAAGTCGACGATCGTCGCCGCCATGGCGCACGCGGCGTCGCTGCTGGGCCTGCGCGCTGCCGTGCTCGACTTGGACCTGATGTTTGGAAACCTCTACGACCTGCTGGGTGCCGATACCCCGCATGACATGGCGACGCTTATCGAGCCATCGGCTGCGGGCACACTTGCCGAATCGGACATCGTGGCCGCCTCGATGCGCGTGGCCCCGGGCGTTACGCTTTGGGGCCCGGTCGCCGCGCCCGAACAGGCCGAGCTCATGGCGCGTCCGGTGGAGCTGTTGCTCGATGTCTTGCGCCGCGAATCCGACGTGGTGCTTGTCGACACCTCGGTCTTTTGGGGCGACGCCGTGGCGGCCGCGGTGGCGGCGAGCGACCGCTGCCTGGTCGTGGGCGATCCATCGGTGTCGTCTGCGACGTCCGCGGCACGCGTCATCGAGTTGGCGAGCCGTGTGGGCGTGCCGCGTACGCGCATGAGCGCCGTATTCAACCGGTTTGGCGCGCGCGGCGCCGACGAGGATGTCGCCATGTGCTTTGAGATTACCTGCGCGTTGAGCTCCAAGATTCGCATTGCCGACGGCGGGCAGGACTTGACGGCGCTCATGGCATTCGGCCGTGCTGACGAGGTGGTGGGCCAGACCAGCGCTTTTGCCACCAGCGTGCGCGAAGCCACGCGCGAGATGCTCGTGGAGCTGGGCTGCGCCATCGGTCCCTGGAGTGACATGGTCACCGACCGGGCGACGCGCACCGAGCGCCCGCGCATCCGTCTTCCCTGGTCGCGCGAGGGTGATTCGCGATGAGCTTGCAAACAAGGATTAAGGAAGCCGGTGCGGCCGCGGCGGCGGCGCCTGTTGATGCGGGGCGCCACCGTGCCGTCAAGCGCCGCACCAAGCGCGCCGTGATGGACCGCATGGGCTATGACGAGGTGGCGCGTATCAGCGCATACATCGATCCGGCGCGCGCCCGCTCGGAATTGCGTCCTGCGGTGGAGGCGGCGCTCAACGTGGAGGAGCCGGGCGACCTGGCGACGCCCGAGCGCGAGACCATCATCGATGAGATCCTGGACGACGTGGTGGGCCTGGGCCCGCTGCAGCCGCTCATCGAGGACGACACCGTCACCGAGATCATGGTCAACGGCTGCCGATCGGCTTTCTTTGAGCGCGGCGGCGTCCTATATCCCATCCAGCATGCGTTTGAGGATGACGAGCAGATCCGCGTGCTCATCGACCGCATCATCTCGCCACTGGGCAGGCGCATCGACGAGCGCAGCCCCATCGTCAACGCGCGCCTCAAGACGGGCTATCGCGTCAACGCGGTGATTCCGCCTGTGGCGATCGATGGGCCGATCCTCACCATCCGCAAGTTTTCAGACCGCATCTGTTCGTTGGACGAGCTTGTGAGCCTGGGGTCGCTACCGCTTTGGTATGCACAGCTGCTGTCGTGCGCGGTATCGCTGCGTCAGGATTTGGCGGTTGCAGGTGGCACGGGGTCGGGCAAGACCACACTGCTCAACGCGCTATCGTGCGAGATATCCACCGGCGAGCGCATCGTGACGATCGAGGACTCCGCCGAGCTCAAGTTTGCGCATCACCCGCATGTGGTTCGCCTGGAGGCGCGTGAGGCTTCAATTGAGGGCGAGGGCGCGGTGACAATCCGCGACCTGGTGACCAACGCCCTGCGCATGCGTCCCGACCGCATCGTGGTGGGTGAGGTGCGCGGTGCGGAATGTTGCGACATGCTGCAGGCCATGAACACCGGGCACGATGGGTCGCTCACCACGCTTCATGCGGGCACCGAGCAGGAGACCGTGGTGCGTTTGACGCTGCTTGCGCGCTATGGCATCGACCTGCCGAGCGAGCTTATCGAGGAGCAGATTGCCATGGCGCTCGACGGCATCGTGATGTCCGAGCGCCATGCGGACGGCAGGCGTTTCGTGTCCTCCTATTCGGGGGTGCGACGCTGCACATCAGGCGGCGTGGAGCTTGAGCGCTACGTGACGTTCGATGCCGCCACGCGCGCCTGGACGCTCGATCGCGAGCCTCCGTTTATCGCAGAGGGCCTGCGCTCGGGAACGCTTACGCAAGAGGAGGTGGACGAGTGGAGATCGTTGTGCCCCTCGTCGTAGGGGGCTTGACAGGACTTTCTGCCGCGGTGGCGTGCGGGGCGGAGCCTCGCGCGCCGCGCGTGCCGCCGGCGGAACTGGCGCGTCAGGCGCTCGAGACGGTGGCAGAGAAGCTGCCGCGTGAGCTGGTGGAAAACGATCTGTTGAAAAAGATCGCCCGTTCGTGGGCATCGCTGGCTCCGGCGCATCGCCTTGGCCTCGTGATTGAAGATGCTTCGGGGCGTTTGGCGTTTCTGCTGCTATCGAGCGGTGTCTGCTGCGTTTTACTAACGATGGTGTCGTTATCGCCCCTCGGATTTGCCTTGGGACTTGTTGCTCCGATTGCCGTTGGCGCCGCTCGGGATGGCTTTGAGAGCCGGCGCGAGCAACACGATGCAGAAGAGGCCATGCCCGAGGCGTTTACCGCACTTTCCATGTCGCTCGCCTCGGGTCATTCGCTGGCCCAGGGCATGAGGTTTGTGGGAACTCACGCGCAAGAGCCGGTGCATACCGAGTTTTTGCGCGTGGCGGCGGCGATCGACTGCGGCGTCTCGGCGACTGATGCGTTGGATGACCTACTCGACCGTATCGATGCCCCCGGCCTTTCGCTTGTCACTTTGGCACTCAAGGTGTCGCAGCGAACCGGTGCCCCGCTTGCCGACCTGTTATCCGAGGCATCGAGCATGGTGGGGGAGCGCATTGAGCTCAAGCGCCGCTTGGACGTCAAGACGTCGCAGGCTCGTATGTCGGCACACATGGTCTCGGCGATGCCGGCGGGTATGTGCGCAGTGCTGGCGCTGCTTTCGGCCGACTTTCGCCGCGGCCTTGCAACGCCGGCGGGTGCAGGTGCCGTGGTGCTGGGACTTGCTCTCAACGCCGTCGCCCTGGTGGTCATCCGACGCATTATGCGGGTGGAGCTATGAGCGTCTTGGTCGGGGCCGCGGCGTGCCTGTGCGCGCTCAGTGTGTTTGTCGCGACGGGGCTCAATCGTGCGGACGCATGCAAGATCGCCCAGGTCTGCAAATGCGAGGCGCTGCTGGTTGTCGCGGCTGCCCGCTCGGTGACCAATGCCCTGGTAACACGGTTGAAGGGCATGCTCGGCACGGGTGGTACGGCGCAGGTGTCGCTTGGCGAGGTGTCCGAGATGATCGACGTGGTGCGTCTGGGACTTTCGGCTGGCCTTTCGTTCGATGCGGCGCTTGAGGTTTTTTGCGCCAATCGCCGATCGACGTTGGCGCTCCGCCTTGAGCGAGCCTGCATGGCGTGGCAGGTGGGCGTGGGGACGCGCGAGGACGAGCTCCTGGCGGCCGCTCGCGACCTGGATGTGCGGGCGCTCGAAACCTTTGCCATCACGGCGGGGCAGGCGCTTGCCCTCGGTGCCCCGCTTGCCGAGACGCTGGCAGCCCAAAGTCGCGAGATTCGCGCGGCCCATCGTGCTGCAGTCGAGCGCGAGATCGAGCGCGCGCCGGTCAAGCTGCTGATTCCCACCGGCACGCTCATCTTGCCGGCGTTGCTTCTGTCCATATTGGGCCCGCTGCTGGGAGCAGGCGGGATGATGTAGGGAGGAATACATGAATACGATGACTGACGTTGCTGGCAAGGTCTGGAGTTGGGCGTTTTGCCAGTCAATTCACGCTCGCCAGCGTGCCGAAGAACTGCTGCGGGAGGAGAGCGCGCAGGGCACCACCGAGTACGCCATCCTGGTCGGTGTGCTCGTGGTGATCGCCATCATTGCCATCGTCGCATTTAAGGGCAAGGTCCAAGATCTATGGAGCGCTATCAGCGAGGGCATCAACAGCCTGTAGAGGGCGCCCGTCCCGTCGGCGCGTTGCTGGTGCTCGCCTGTGCGGTCGTGGCGGTGGTAGTGGCGGTTTGGGGGCTTAACGCAGCACGGCAACAACGTTTAGGGGCTGCCGCGGATGTGGGATCGGGTTCGGCTGCGGCGTCTCAAATAGACGATGCGCGAGACGCGGCCGATGCGAATGCCGCCGTCACGGCGCAAACGTTCTTGCAAGCACTCGACGAGCGAGCGGACGCTGCAACGGGTTCACCTGCAAACAATGCCGTCGCTGTTCGTCTCGCATGGTCCGAGTGCCGACCGATGACCGAGGCGGCGGCGGATATGCTGCGTGCCTATCGCGAGGTGCCCACGGCGCAACTTGCTCTGAGCGGCTATCTCGACATCAAGGGCAACGTGTGGGGCGCCATCGTGCGTGACGGACGCGGCTGGGTCGATATGGTGACGGTTGCCGCGGATGCTGGTGATACTTCGTGTCGCCTGCACGTGGTCCGCCTGACCCCGCAGACAACGAACTCAAAGGAGGGGTCGTGAAATGCATGATGTCCTGCGCGAGGAATCTGCCCAGGCAACGGTCGAATACGCCATCGTCACGGTGGCACTGCTTTCCATCGTGCTGGCGATCGCAGGGCTTTGGCGTGCCGGTGCCGATGGGCGCTTGGCGGCGCTGGTCGAGCGGACGGCATCTCACGGCGTCACCTCGACATCGGTTGTCGACGCTGCTGCGGGTGCTAAGGACATCGTGCTCTATTGATGTTGCGCGCGAGGACCGGGCGCAGTCTACGGTCGAGGCGGCATTCCTACTGCCGACGTTTCTGACGCTCGTCCTGTTGGCGCTGCAGCCGGTGTGCCTGCTCTATACACGCGCGGTCATGGAGTCTGCCGCCGCCGAGACCGCGCGGCTCATGACCACGACGACGGTGGGGGATGACGAGGATATTAAGGAGTTTGCCCGCCGCCGTCTTGCCGCGGTTCCCGACGTTTCGATTTTCCATGCCGGCGGGCCCCTGTCGTGGGATATCGAGCTTGGTCGGGCCGATGCGGGCGGCGTCTCGTCCGTTTCCGTTACCGGCGAGGTTAAACCGCTGCCCGTGATCGGTGCGTTTGCGCAGGCTATGGGTAGCGCAGGCCATAACGGCTATGTCGAGCTTAAGGCCGACGTCTCGTATCGATCGCGTCCCGAGTGGCTGGAGGGAGATTATGATTCATGGATTGCTGCATGGGATTAAGCGCTGCCTGTTGAAGGTGACGAGGGGGCTTGCGGGCCGTTGCCGACCGCGTGCTCGCTGCAAGCGAGGCGGCTTTATGGGTCGAGCCGGGATCGACCTGTTTATCGAAGACGGTGCCTATACCACGCTCTCCTCTGCGGTGGTCATCTTGGTGGTGCTCACGTTGCTGTTTTCGTCGACGGCGGCGATATGGAGCATGTCGCGTGCCGGGGACACCCAGGTGGCTGCCGATAGCGGCGCGCTGGCAGGCGCCAATGTGGTGTCGTCTTACCATACGGCTGCCACGGTGGTGGATGCGAGCATTTTGAGTTTGGGCCTGGCGGGGTTTGCCACGATCGGCACCGGCTTGGTCGCCATCCTTATTCCGGGTGCCGAGTTTGCTGCGGGCGATATGGTCGACACGGGAATCGAGATCATTAAAACGCGCAACAAGTTTGCCAAGAGTGCATCTGAGGGCCTGCAGAAAATCGAGACGGCTCTACCGTATCTGGTTGCCGCGCGAGCTACGCAGGCGGTTTCGGCGCAGGAAACCGAAGGTGCGACCTATACCGGTACGGCGCTCGCCGTCCCCAGGACGTCCGAGTCAGATTTCGTTGCGCTCGAAGGGTCCGAGATCTCGACCGATGTCATTAAAGACACATCGAAAGATCTGGAACGCGCAGCAGATGAGCTGCAGAAGGCCTCGGAGGAGACGGCGAAAGCAAAAGAGCGCGCCTGGCTTGCGGATTGCGGCGGGTCGGATCCGGCTTCGGTCGGCAGTTGCTCATGCATGTGGGAACGCGCGAAGAGTTTGGCGAAGCTTTCGGATATTGAGAATCCGCACTATGCCTCGAGCGTCACATGGGAGCCGCAAGTGGCGCTCGATCGCGCGAAGGCCTATTACCGCTTGCGCCTTGCAAACGAGGCGCCTCAGGGCTCAAGTGTCGAGACGAAGGCGGAGTCGGCAGCGCGCAAGGCGTTCTATACCTATGCGAGCGCAGAGGTCAATCGTGCATATGTAACCGAGGACGGAGATGAAGTCGCTTCCTATATCCCGCTGTTGCCGCGCAACACTGACGAGGTGCGAGCGACGGAGCTCTATACCGATGCGGCGTGGCCAACCAGTACCAACGATGGCAAAACGTATCTGCATTATGGAACGAGCTGCCCCAACTATAAGAAGGGGGCGCCATGCGGGCTAGCCTCGGTTGCTGCTTATGACGGGCAGGACAAATGCAATAGATGCCATTTTGGTGTTTCGTCGCTCGGTGCCGTTGCGGCTCCTTCGACTTCTATCGAAAACGGCTTCGAGTACCACTTTGATCGATTCAAAGACGCTCTGGAAGACTACGTCGAATGCCGCAACAAAGAGCTCGAGCTCATGCGCCAGACCGAGGACGAGGCTGACCGTGCGGGCAATGCGTTTGACGAGGCCATTAAAGCGCTTTCGGGAGAGCGTCCGCGTATCGCCCCGCCCGGGCGAAATGGCGTGGTTGCCCTTGCGGTTTCGGGTGCCATCTCGAGCCCCGATGAGCTCAACTCTTCGTTTAACACGACAGTCAGGCTTGGCGATCGCGGCGCAATCTCTGCTGCGGTGCTGGCGCCCGATGACGCGACGGCGCAGAACAACGTTCTCTCGCGGTTTTTCTCGACGTTGGAGGAGCGTTCGGGTGGCGTTGCCGGCGTACTCGATGGCGTCATGGATGTTTGGGGACGGCTGCTTGTGGGATACGGAGATATCCAGGGCTCGGCCGACGAGCTTATGGATGAGATGATCGATGGCCTGGGAGGGAGCAGTGGCGCGCTGGGCTCCATTGCATCGTGGCTCGGCGATACCGTTTCGGCGTCCGTGGCGGCGCTGGGCTTGGAGCCGTGCGACTTGCGCCTGCGAAAGCCGGTGCTGACTGACACCGCCAATGTCATCAAGAGCCCCGGGTCTGACATCATAGGTCTTTCTAAAGTGCAGGACAAGCTACGAAGTATTCCGCTGGGCGTGACCGACCCCAAGGCGCTTTGCGAGGCGCTGGAATATCAAGTCGAGCGCACCATCAGCGGTGCGGTGTTCACGCTAGCGGAGATTCCGCTGCCCGGCGGCGGTTCCATTCCACTTACCGTCGATGTCGCCACGCTGGCGGGTGCCCTGGGCGGTGGGTCGTAATGGGCATCCGCACGCGCCTGCGCGAGGAGCGCGCCCAGGCGACGGTCGAGATGGCCGCGGTCACGCCCGTCCTGCTGGTTCTGGCGCTTGTCGTGTACAACGTCATGGTCTTTGCCGGCGCGGTCGCACGCTTCGACCGCGTGGTGCCCGATATCGTGCTGGCGCACGCCGTGGCTCCGAGCGGGGAGGGCGACGACAGCTCCATCGATGCTTCCGCGACCGTTCAGGCTCAGATCCAACATGCCATGGAAGGCTATGACTTGCAGATTGAGGTCTCGAGCGAGCAGGGTACGACGACATCGGATGGCGGTCTGCTTTCGCTTTCCGGTACGTTTAGGACCTATACCTGCACCATGCGCTACGAGCCGTGGCCGAGCTCGCTCAGCATCGCCGGCGTTTCGCTGGGGGCACCGGCACAGTTGTCGCACGAGCGCGCAGTGACGGTCGACCCGTGGCGTCCGGGGGTGGTCATGTGACCGCGGTCTCATCCTACATTGCCTACGCGCGGGCGCTCAACAGGCTGGGTTGGACGCCTGCCGAGTTTGTGGTGGCGGAGTCGTTTGCCGTGCGCCTGCGCGGCATGCTGGGACGGTCTCCGATTGCTGCCAACGGGTTGCCGCTCGTCATGGCGTTCCCACGCTGCTCTTCGGTCCACACCTGCTTTATGGTCCATCCCATCGACATTGCCTTTATCGACCGTAGCGGCAACGTCCTCGTATGCTACGAAAACGTCCGTCCTTGGCGCATGTGTTCCTGTCCCGGTGCCTGGGCGGTGCTGGAACACCCTTCAATCCTTGCTACACCTCCCGCCCTCCAACAAGTGCCGGCGTAAGGATTGGCGACAGCGGACTTTCGTCATACGAAATTGGGTAAGATGGAGGAGAAGATGCATGGATGTTGAGATCCATCCGAACGCCAAAAAACACTTGACGGAAGGGTCGATGATGAGCAAGGCGTATACGGCTGCCAATGGTCAGGTTGTAACGGATGAAATGATTGACGCGTGGTGCGAGTCGTACGAGCATGGCGGGTTTCCGGACGGCGAGCATACCGTTGGGGGGATCGTGCACGGGCGGCCTCCGCTCTCAAGCGAAGGGACGGCAACGCTATCGGTCAAGATTCCCCTAGGGATGAAGGAGGCGATTCGTCGTCGGGCGGCGGCTGAAGGAATGACGCCAAGTGAGTTTGCCCGTGCAGCCTTGAGCGAAAAACTTCTTGCGGTGGGTTGATGTCTCTAACGTGCTGTTCTATAGGGTCGGCCTTGTGGCTGGCGCCGTGCTCAAAAACTTTTTTCAAATTCTCGGTTGACCGGAGCGCGTCCTTGGTTATACTAATCAAGCCTTGAAACAAGGCACACCTCAAATGGCTGGGTAGCTCAGTTGGTAGAGCAGAGGACTGAAAATCCTCGTGTCAGGGGTTCGATTCCCTTCCCCGCCACCTTGAATTGACTAGGACCCCTGCAAAGGGGTCCTTTTCTTTTATGTGGGGTTCCGCGGAAAATGCACCTCATTATTGATTGATAAAACGGGATGCGCTTTCCGGCGCTTACTTCCGACGTGCGTGCGCATCTCAGCGTGCCTGCCCCAGACATTTCTCCCGCTTTTGCGCCACTTTACAGACCGTTCGGTCGTCTGTCCTCACGCGCGGGTATACTCAAAACGATACTTTTCCTATGCAATACGATGCAGGTTCGGCCTGCACGATCCGAAGGGGGCAGTGATGGAGAGGATACTCGGCGTTAATCTCTCTGGCTGGTTTATTCCCGAGCCTTGGGTGACCCCGTCGCTATACGCGGCGACCGGTGCATCCAACGCGGCCGAGCTGCAGGAGGCCATGGGCACCGCCGCCTATAACGAGCGCATGCGCCGTCATTACGAGACGTTTGTGAGTGAGGACGATTTTCGCCGCATGGCGCAGATCGGTCTCAATGCCGTGCGTCTGCCGGTGCCCTGGTATGCCTTTGGTTCGCAGGAGGCCGATGCGTCCTACATCTCGGTTGTCGACTACATCGACCGTGCAATTGAGTGGGCTGCCAAGTACGACATCCGCGTACTGCTCGATCTGGCGATGGTGCCCGGTGGCCAGGGCGATTCCAACGATTCGCCCACCACGCCGGAGGCTGTTGCCGAGTGGCATTCGTCCACCAACGGCCGTCATGTCGCACTCGACGTGCTCGAGCGCTTGGCCGATCGCTACGGCGAGGCCGAGAGCCTGCTGGGCATTGAGCTGCTGGACACGCCGCAGATGAGCGTCCGCAAGAGCCTCTTTACCATGACGGATGGAATTCCGGCCCACTACTTGCGCAATTTCTATCGCGATGCCTACGAGCTCGTCCGTTCGTATATGCCCGAGGATAAGATCGTCGTCTTCTCGTCTTCGGGGCATCCCAGCGAGTGGAAGCATTTTATGCGCGGTGCCAAGTACAAGAACGTCTACATGGACCTTCACCTGTACCATTACCGCGACGAGTATGCGCTCGACATCACGAGCCCCCGCGGGCTGGCGACGGCGATTTCGCGTAACAAGCGCGAGCTTAAAGAAGCGATCTCGACAGGGTTCCCCGTGCTGGTGGGCGAATGGTCGGGCGCGGCGATCTTTGCCAACTCGTCGGTTACGCCCGAGGGCCGCAATGCCTACGAGCGCGTGTTTATCGCCAACCAGCTGGCTTCGTTTGCGCCGGCTGCCGGTTGGTTCTTCCAAACGTGGAAGACCGAGAAGCGCATTGCAGCATGGGACGCCCGCGCGGCACTCGGTACGCTCGAGCGCGGCATGATTGAATAGGTTGATATGACGCAAAACAGCGCCCATACGGGCAAACTCTATGTGGTCGGCACGCCCATCGGCAACCTGGGCGACCTGTCCCCGCGCGTTGGCGAGGCCTTTGCCGCCGCCGATGCCATTTGCTGCGAAGACACGCGTGTGACGTCAAAGCTGCTGATGCACCTGGGCATTTCCAAGCCGCTTGTCCGTTGCGACGAGAATGTGATCGCCAGTCGCGCCGCCGGCCTGGTCGACCGCCTGCTGGCGGGGGAGACCCTCGCCTTTGCCTCGGACGCCGGCATGCCGAGTGTGTCCGACCCCGGCCAGGTGCTGGTCGAGGCAGCGCGTGAGGCCGATGTGACCGTCGAAGTTATCCCCGGGCCCTCTGCTTGCGTCACGGCGCTCGTTTCGTCCGGCATTCCCTGCGAGCATTTTTTCTTCGAGGGCTTTTTGGGTCGAAAGCACGGCGACCGCGTGCGTCGTTTGCAGCGCCTTGCCGTAGTGCCCGGCGCGCTCATCTTCTACGAGTCTCCACATCGCATCGTGGCGACGCTCGAGGCCGTGGCGGAGGTCTTTCCCCAGCGTGAGGTTGCCGTCTGCCGCGAACTCACCAAGCTGCACGAGGAGGTCTTGCGCGGGCCCGCTGCCCAGCTCGCCGAGGAGCTGCGTGCTCGCGGCGAGGTAAAGGGCGAGATTGCGCTGGTCATCGCGCCGCCGAGCGAGGACGAGGAGGCTGGCATCGTACCGGTTGGCGCCGCGGCAGCGGATCCCGACGAGGCCCTGCGCGAGGATATCCGCGCCGCGCTCGAGGAGGGGGAGCCCGCCTCTGCGGTGGCCAAGCGCCTGTCTCAGAAGTATTCGCGCCGCAAGCGCGATGTCTATGCCATGGTGCTCGATATGCAATAGATGGAGGATATCCAGCCCTTGCGCTAGAATCATCCCCTGTATGCAACGTTTTTCTGGAGGACAAACCCCATGGATCAAAGCAAGCCTTCGTTCTTTATCACGACGCCCATCTACTACGTCAACGCCGATCCGCACCTGGGCACGGCTTATTCCACCATCATCGCCGACGTTCAGGCTCGCTATCGCCGCTCCACCGGCTATAACGTCAAGTTCCTGACCGGCATGGACGAGCACGGCGAGAAGGACGCCGAGGCCGCAGCCAAGCATGGTATGACGCCGCAGGAGTGGACCGACAGCCAGGCTCCGCACTTCAAGGAGCTTTGGAGCAAGCTCGAGATTTCCAACGACGACTTCATCCGCACCACCGAGCCGCGCCAGCATCATGCCGTGCAGTACCTGTGGGAGCGCATGAAGGAGTCCGGTTACCTGTATAAGGGCAGCTACGACGGCTGGTATTGCGTGCCTGACGAGACCTACTTCACTGATACGCAGGTCCAGAAGGGCGACGAGGAGTACGGCAGCGTCGGCCAGCACCTGTGCCCCGACTGCCACCGTCCGCTTGAGCGCGTGCAGGAGGAGTCCTACTTCTTTAAGCTTTCCGCCTTCCAGGACAAGCTGCTCAAGCTTTACGACGAGCACCCTGACTTTGTCGAGCCTGCGTTCCGCATGAACGAGGTGCGCAGCTTTGTCGAGGGCGGCCTTAACGATCTTTCCGTGAGCCGCACGAGCTTTGACTGGGGCATTCAGGTCCCGTTTGACGAGGGCCACGTGACCTACGTGTGGTTCGATGCCCTGCTCAACTATATGACGGCCGTCGGCTACGGCGTCGACACCGACGAGGCGCGCGCCGAGCTGGCCTATCGTTGGCCCGCGCAGTTCCACATCGTGGGTAAGGACATCATCCGCTTCCACTGCGTCATTTGGCCCGCCATGCTCATGGCCATCGGTGAGGCCCTGCCCGAGCACGTCTTTGCCCACGGCTTCCTGACCGTGCGCAATGCCGAGACCGGCAAGGCCGAGAAGATGTCCAAGAGCCGCGGCAACGCCATCGCTCCGCAGGACGTTATCGACATGCTGGGCGTCGAGGGCTATCGCTATTACTTCATGACCGACGTCGTCCCCGGCACCGACGGTGCCATCAGCTTCGATCGCATGGAGCAGGTCTACAACGCCGACCTGGCCAACAGCTGGGGCAACCTTATCTCGCGTTCGCTCAACATGAGCGGCAAGTACTTTGACGGTTGCGCGCCCGCCAAGCCCGCATCGTTCGATGCGTTTGACAATCCGCTGGCAAAGATCGCCGATGGTCTGGTCGAGCGCTACATGGCCAAGATGGACGTGCTCGATTACGGTGGAGCCAAGGACGAGGTCATGGAGCTCATTCACGCCGCCAACCACTACATCGAGGACTCTGAGCCCTGGGCGCTTGCCAAGGACGAGGCCAAGGCCGACGAGCTGGCATTTGTGATCTACAACCTGCTCGAGGCCATCCGCATTGCCGCTCACCTGCTGATGCCGCTCATGCCCCAGACTTCTGCCGAAGCCCTGCGCCGCCTGTCCTGCGAGGACGAGGCCGCGAGCGACGACCTCAAGGGCATTTGCGCTTGGGGCCTGCTTGCCGGTGGTCAGCCCGTTGAGAAGGGTGAGCCGCTGTTCCCGCGTCTGGGCTAAGACGCCGCGCCATATCGGCAATTTGCTGTTTAGATGTAAGGGCATGGCCGCAACGGTCCATGCCCTTTTGTTTCAAGACGCCGCCACCATGCTAAGGAGGCAACTATGACAACTTCGCCTTTGGCAAACCCCACGGCAACAAGGGAGCTGCTGGAGGAGTTTGGCCTTGCGACCAAGCATCGCCTGGGCCAGAACTTCCTGATCGACAACCATGTAATTGAGCGCATTTGCGAGCTTTCCGAGCTTGCGGGCGATGAGCGCGTGCTCGAGGTTGGCCCGGGCGTTGGCACGCTTACGCTTGCGCTGCTGCAGGAGGCGGCGTGTGTCACGTCGATCGAGGCCGATTCCGAGCTCGAGCCGGTGCTCGATGCCCACGCCGCTGACTACGCCAACTTCCGCTTTATCATGGGCGATGCGCTCAGGGTAACGCCGGAGCAGATTGAGCAGGCTGCGGGCGGTGAGCCGACGGTATTTGTCGCGAACCTGCCCTATAACGTGGCGGCGACGATCATCCTGCAGTTCTTCCAGACGATGCCTGCGCTCAAGCGCGCCGTCGTCATGGTTCAAAAGGAGGTTGCCGATCGCATTGCTGCAGTGCCGGGTAACAAGACCTATGGTGGCTATACAGCAAAGCTCGGCCTGTATGCGCAGGTTACGGGTCGCTTTGAGGTGCCGCCGCGTTGCTTTATGCCGGCGCCGCACGTGGACTCGGCCGTCGTGCGTATCGACCGTGTTGACGGCGTGGTGCCCGAAGGACTCGATCGCGAGTTTGTGGCCCGCGTGATTGATGCTGCATTTGCTCAGCGTCGCAAGACCATCCGCAATTCCATGAGCGCCAACGGCTTTGCCAAGGACGTGCTCGATGCTGCCTTTGAGGCTTGCGGTATCGCACCCACCACGCGCGCCGAAACGCTTGATGTTGCCGACTTTGTCCGCCTGGCCCAGGAGCTAATCCATGACGCCTAATGCCGAACGCGTGACGTTTACCAAGAAAAAGAAGACGATCGCCTGCCCCGTGCCCTTGGCACCGCTTGCCGATACTCATGCGCATCTGCTTTCGTTTTGGGGCAAAGAAGTGCCCGAGACGCTCGTGCGCGCGAAAGCCGCGGGCGTCGACCTGTTGGTGACGATGCTCGACCCCATCGCCGACAAGCTCAGCGTGACGGACTATAGTGACTGGCTCGTGCGCGAAATTCTGCCGATGCGGGATATTCCGCAGATCAGGTATCTCGCTGGCGTTCACCCCTATGGCGCGCCGGATTATACCGACGACATTCACGCGCAGGTCGTTGCCGCGCTCGATGACCCTTTGTGCGCCGGTATCGGCGAAATTGGCCTGGACTACCACATGGACTATGACGACGACATCGCGCCGGCGCCTCATGACGTGCAGATTGATTGCATGGCACGTCAGCTCGAAGTTGCCGTGCGCCGTAACGCGCCGGTAGAGCTGCATCTGCGCCACGAGGACACAGATGATGGGCGCACCTCGCATATGGATGCGTACAACGTGCTGCGCGAGATGGGTGTGCCTCAGGCCGGTTGCGTGCTGCACTGCTTTGGCGAGGATCGCGCCACGATGGAACGCTTTGTGGGTTTGGGCTGCTATATCGCCTATGGTGGCGCGGCCACCTTTAAGCGCAACGACGACGTGCGTGAGGCATTTGCGGCAACCCCGCTCGATCGCATTTTGTTCGAGACGGATTGCCCGTATATGGCGCCGGAGCCCATTCGTGGTCTTGAGTGCGAGCCGGCAATGATTTCTATCACGGCAAACACGCTGGTCAACGACCGTGTCGATCGTACTGGCGAGGATGCTGAGGCAATCGCGCGAGCAGCTTGGGAAAATGCCTGCAAACTTTTTCAAAAATAGTTCTTGCGTTCGCGATGGCGCTCCGTTATTCTAATTCCTGCACGCGGGCGTGGCGGAATTGGCAGACGCGTACGGTTCAGGTCCGTATGGGGGCAACCCCATGAAGGTTCAAGTCCTTTCGCCCGCACCATTGATTGAAAGAGCTCCCAGCAATGGGGGCTTTTTTGTTATGGGCCCATCGCAGGGGCTTGAACCTGCGAAGGAGCGAGCGTCAAGAAAACGCGGAGCGTTTTTAGCGAGCTGGCGAGGACGCCGGCAGGCGGCCGAAGCCGGTGCGGATCCGCGAAGCGGATACGCGGACGTCCTTTCGCCCGCACCATTGATTGAAAGAGCTCCCAGCAATGGGGGCTTTTTTGTTATGGGCCTCCTGTTGGTGTCACGTGGCTGCTTCGTGCGGGTATCCTAGTGCCAACGTGTGCCTATCAGAGGAGAGACCATGCTGTTGTCCGGTATTATCGCTGCTCTTACGAGCCTTCTACTTCCCATCATCATTTTGTTGCTGCTGCTCCCCAACGCCTGCTATGTCGTTGAACAGCAGCATGCCGTGATCATCGAGCGTTTGGGCAAGTTTAACCGCATCGTCAACGCGGGCTTCCACGTGAAGGTGCCCGTGATCGACCGCAAGGCCGCCACGGTGAGTCTGCGCACCATGAAAAACGGTTTTGGCATCGACGTTAAGACCCAGGACAACGTGACCATCGGCCTTGAGGTCTCTGCTCAGTACCACGTGAGCTATGACATGGGCGCCGGCCCGGCAGATTCGGGTATCTACAAGAGCTACTACATGCTGCAGGAGCCCGTCGACCAGATGCGCGACTTCATCACCGATGCCCTGCGCTCTTCCATCCCTGTCTACACGCTCGATGAGGTCTTTGCCAAGAAGGATGACATCGCCAAGGACGTTAATGCCACCGTGTCCGAGCAGATGGCTGCCTACGGCTTTACCCTCGTGTCGACACTCATCACCAAGATCGCACTGCCGACCGAGGTCGAGAACTCCATGAACGACATCAACGCTGCCCAGCGCAAGCGCGCTGCTGCGCAGGAGCTCGCCGAGGCCGATCGCATCAAGCGCGTTACCGAGGCGACCGCCGAGGCCGAGGCTATGGAAAAGGCGGGCGAAGGCATCGCCAACCAGCGCAAGGCCATCGCGCTGGGCATCAAGGATTCACTCGAGATCATCCAGGAGACGGGTGTCGGCAACGACGAGGCCAACCAGCTGTTCATGTTTACGCAGTGGTCCGAGATGATGACGGAGTTCGCTCGTACGGGTAAAACCTCGACGGTCGTGCTGCCGAGCGATTTCTCGCAGTCGGCCTCGATGTTCGAGCAGATGCTGACCGCCGGCAAAGTTCAAAACGATTCGAAGGAGTAGGTGCGCGTGAAGTACACCGTCGTTTGCGTCGGTAAGCTCAAGGAGCGCTTTTGGAAGGACGCGTGTGCCGAGTACACCAAGCGCTTAGGTGCCTATGCCAAGGTGGATATCCGCGAGGTGGCCGATATCGACCCGGCTAAGGCGGGCGGCGTGGATGCCGCGCGCGACAAGGAGGGGGCGGCGATTCTTGCAGCCCTGCCGCCTCGAGCGCATGTGATCTTGCTGGCCATTGAGGGCAAAGAGCGCTCGAGCGAGGAGCTTTCGGCGCGGCTCGATGATCTTATGCTGCGTGGTAACAGCGACATCGCCTTTGTGATTGGCGGATCGGACGGCGTGAGCGATGACGTGCGCGCACGAGCCGACGAGATGCTCAGCTTTGGACGCATTACCTTGCCGCATAACCTGGCGCGCGTGGTGCTGCTGGAGCAGGTTTACCGCGCCTGCAAGATCAGCCGTGGCGAGCCGTATCACAAATAGGTCGGCAATACGAAACAATGCCGTGGGACAATAGCCTTCGTTTTGAAGAGCGTGTCTGAGAGGACTATGAGATATGAAGATCGGATTTGTCGGTTTTGGCAATATGGCGAGCGCTATGGCCGATGGCTGGATCGCCGCCGGTGTGGCTGCGAGCGATATGTGCGCCTGCGCGGGCCACTACGACGCCTTGGTTGAGCGTTGTGAGACGCGTGGGATGGTTGCCTGTCGTGATGCGGCGGAGGTTGTCGCTGCATCCGATATCGTGGTTGCTGCGGTCAAGCCATACATGATCGAGAAGGTCTTCGCTCCGCTCAAGGACGCTCTAGCCGACAAGGTTGTCCTTTCGGTCGCCTGGACTTGGGATAGCGCCAAGTGGGAGCAGGTCCTGCCGGGTGTCGCGCATATCTCGACGGTGCCCAACACGCCGGTTTCGGTGGGCGAGGGCGTCATCGCCTGCGAGAAGTCCTCTACGCTCAACGGCGAGCAGCGTGCCGTGGTGCTCGACCTGCTCGGTAAGCTTGGCACTGTCGTCGAGCTCGACACGAGCCTGCTGTTTGTGGGTGGCACCGTGGGTGGTTGCGCCCCGGCATTTGTCGCCATGGCGATTGAGGCCTTGGGCGACGCGGCCGTCAAGCACGGTATCCCGCGCGCCGATGCCTATCGCATTGTGAGCCAGATGGTGCTGGGCACGGCAAAGCTGCAGCTTGCGACTGGTCAGCATCCTGCGGCGATGAAGGATGCCGTATGCTCACCCGGCGGCGCCACCATCAAGGGCGTCGTCGCGCTCGAGGATGCTGGCATGCGCAGCGCCCTGGTCAAGGCCATCGACGCCACCCTCCAGTAAAACCTGCCATTTAGGGACAGGTTTATTTTGGCAGGTTTTTCCTGCGGTTTTGTCGTATATGCGAAAAGCGCCTCGCAACTGGCTCAATTCCAGTTGCGAGGCGCTTGCGTTTGACCAGATAAAACCGACCAAAATAAACCAGTCCCTTTTTGGCAGGTTAGTCCCAGAAGCTGTCTTGATCGTCCTCGTCCTTGGGGCCGCGGTCGACATACATCTTATGGGTGCGCTTCTCCATTACAAAGGCAAGAATCGCAAACAGTAGGATGCCGCCGGCGAAAAGGATGGCAAAACCGGTGCGGGTGCCAAACAAAAAGGAAAAAACTGCGTCCATTGGGTGCCTTCTTGCGTAGTTGGGTTGGGTCGTAAACGCTCATAAGTATATACTTGCCCATACATGTACAAGGTTGCAACCTAAATGGAATGTATATCGCCGGAGGATCTAATGCTTGATATCAAGTTTGTTCGCGAGAACCCCGATGCCATCGATACCGCCATGGCCAACCGCCAGACGTCTTGGGATCGAGAGAAGTTCTTCGAGCTCGACGACGAGCGCCGTGCCGTCATCACCGAGGTCGAGGAGCTCCAGGCCACGCGTAATGCCGAGTCCAAGAAGATCGGCGCCCTGATGAAGGAGGGCAAGAAGGACGAGGCCGAGGCCGCCAAGGAGGCCGTGCGCGCCGTCAACGAGAAGATTGACGGTCTGGCCGAGCGCCGCACTGCTCTCGAGCAGGAGCAGTACGACTTCATGGCTCACCTGCCCAACATCCCTTGCGAGGCCACGCCGTACGGCAAGGACGAGGACGAGAACATCGAGCGCCGTCGTTGGGGCACCCCGCGCGAGTTCGACTTCGACTTTAAGCCGCACTGGGATCTGGGCACCGATCTCGACATCCTCGATTTCGAGCGCGGCAACAAGCTCTCCGGCAGCCGCTTTACCGTTCTCGGTGGCGCCGGCGCCCGTCTTGAGCGCGCCCTCATCAACTTCTTCCTTGACACGCACACCAGCCGTGGTTTTAAGGAGTGGTGGCCGCCCATCGTCGTCAAGCGTCAGACCATGTTTGGCACGGGTCAGCTGCCCAAGTTCGAGGACGACGCCTATCACGTCTCGGGCGACAACTTCCTGATTCCCACCGCCGAGGTCGTGCTTACCAACCTGCACGCCGGCGAGGTTCTCGATGCTGATACCCTGCCGCGCCGCTACACCGCCTTCACCCCCTGCTTCCGCGAGGAGGCCGGCTCCGCTGGTCGCGACACCCGCGGCATCATCCGCCAGCACGAGTTCGACAAGGTCGAGATGGTCAAGTTTGCCAAGCCGGAGGAGTCCGACGAGGAGCTCGAGAGCATGACCGCCGAGGCCGAGTACCTGCTGCAGCAGCTGGGTCTCCCGTATCGTGTGATTAGCCTGTGCACCGGCGACCTGGGCTTCTCTGCCCGTCAGACCTACGACATCGAAGTTTGGCTGCCGAGCTACAACGCCTACAAGGAGATCAGCTCCTGCTCCAACTGCGGCGACTTCCAGGCCCGTCGCGCCAACATCAAGTATCGCGACCCCGAGAATTTCAAGGGCTCGCGCTATCTGCACACCCTCAACGGTTCCGGTCTGCCGGCTGGCCGCACCATGGCCGCCATTCTGGAGAACTACCAGAACGCCGACGGCACCATCACGATTCCCGAGGTTCTTCGTCCTTACATGGGCGGCCTCGAGAAGATCGAGCCGGTCGCGTAGGTTGCCTACATAAGCGATTTGCAAGGGCGCTCCTTTCTGGGGCGCCCTTTTTGTGTGCGGAGCTATACCATATCGTGCGGACAGCTCAATAGAAAACACACGAACAAACGTTCTGTATATAGCCATCTACCTGCTATGCTTATGTTAAATAGAAGCGAGAGGAAGGGGATGCGATGGAGCTGTTTGATGAGCGGGTAGTTTTGTTTGAGAGCGATGAAGGTGGGGAGCACTTACTAGTTACGTGTGAGCCATCGGGTGTGGGTGGTTTGGTGGTGCGGCAGACGAGCGAGGGCCCGTTGACCCAATGGTGTTTTGAGGAGTCGTCGCATGTAGTCGAGACTTTTGTGACGCACGAGGGGCTTGTGGCGCTTGAGCGGTTCTATGGAGTTGAGACTTCTAACCAGGTGGCGCGCATGTTGAGTATCTCGTTTGCCGATTATGACTGTGCCCAGCGGGTGCGCTCGCTGTTGAGGGAGCTCGGTGCCGGGTTCGATGTGGTTGAAAAGCCGATTGATCGCATGGGGGACGTTGGCGCATGCGGAGCTGCGTGAGGAACATATTCTTCAAAAAGTTTGAGATTGTGCTTGACTCCAACTAACTAAAGTGGTTTTATATGTCTTGCGCTGCGGCGTTACCTCAGCTGGATAGAGGGTCTGACTACGAATCAGAACGTCATAGGTTCGAATCCTATACGCCGCACCAATTGAAATTGAAAGCCTCCGGCAACGGGGGCTTTTCTTTTACGTAAACACCGCATGGATTCGAACCTCGGTCGAGGCGCGAGCGTGAAGCGGACGCGGAGCGTCCGTAGCGAGCGGGCGAGCGCGCCGGCAGGCGGGCGAAGCCGGTGCGGATCCGCGAAGCGGATGCGCGGAATCCTATACGCCGCACCAATCGAACTTGAAGCCTCCGGCAACGGGGACTTTTCTTTTTTGGAAACCATGCATGGATTCGAACCTCGGTCGGGGTGTGAACAGCCTAATCACCACTCCGTAAAATTTTTTCAAATTGTCGCTTGACCCATCGGGGGCTCGCGTGCATAATAATCCGTGCGTTGCGGCGTTACCTCAGCTGGATAGAGGGTCTGACTACGAATCAGAACGTCATAGGTTCGAATCCTATACGCCGCACCAATTGACTTTAAAGCTCCCGGCAACGGGGGCTTTTCTTATATGGGAGCATTGCGGAGATTCGAACCTCGGTCGAGGCGCGAGCGTCAAGAAAACGCGGAGCGTTTTCAGCGAGCGGGCGAGCACGCCGGCAGGCGGGCGAAGCCGGCGCGGATTCGCGCAGCGGATGCGCGGAATCCTATACGCCGCACCAATTGATCTTGAAGCTCCCGGCAACGGGGGCTTTTCTTATATCGCGATGCGTTGAAGATTGCGCAAGTGGTCAAAAATGAGTAAAAATTAAATTTGATAACTTTTTTCGAAAAGTGCTTGACCAATATTCAGTCCATGTGCATAATAATCAGCAAGTCGCGGCGTTACCTCAGCTGGATAGAGGGTCTGACTACGAATCAGAACGTCATAGGTTCGAATCCTATACGCCGCACCAATTGAAATTGAAAGCCTCCGGCAACGGGGGCTTTTCTTTTACGTAAACACCGCATGGATTCGAACCTCGGTCGAGGCGCGAGCGTGAAGCGGACGCGGAGCGTCCGTAGCGAGCGGGCGAGCGCGCCGGCAGGCGGGCGAAGCCGGTGCGGATCCGCGAAGCGGATGCGCGGAATCCTATACGCCGCACCAATTGAAATCGAAAGCCTCCGGTAACGGGGGCTTTTCTTTTATGGCGGCATTCGACACCAGAAGCTCGACTGGAATCGTGCGCCGCCGTCCGCGGGAGACTATTTCTTATCGACTCGTGTAAGATTCCGAGTAGGTGTCGCGGCCCATCCGCGACCGCTCCTTCTTTCAACGACTGATCAGGGTGATATTTCGTGGCAGAGCGTCCGACATACAAGCTCAGGTTTCTCGACCCCAAAAAGCGTTTTCCATCGATGCCAGAGCAGCCTGCGGGGCGCTCATATGGTGTTGTCTGGAAAGTCTTTGGCGAGGACCCCAAAGAGTCGTGCTATGTCGTCGAATTCGTCGGCAAAACTCACATATCGCTCTTGGGCTACGTGAGCGTGTCGGGCAAGGTTTATAAGGTTGACCGCCCTGTTCGGGAAGTACCGTTGCCCGAGGACCCTGACATGGAGCTGGTCCTTCACGAGTCCGATTCCAGTATTGGCGAGATTATGGTGAGGGAGGCCAACGGAGCAATGCGCCCGTGCGAGCGG
>CATZEP010000001.1 GCA_958418185.1 uncultured Collinsella sp. | reverse complement strand
AACAATATGTGCCTTGCCGTTCCCGGTAAAGTAGTCAAACGCGACGACGACCTCAAGGCCACCGTCGACATGATGGGCATCGAGCGCCCCGTGTCGCTACGACTCGTGCCGACGGCGCAGGTTGGCGACTATATTCTCGTACACGCCGGCTTTGGCATCCAGATTGTCGACGAGCAGGAAGCGCAAGAAACGCTCGAGCTCGTTAATGCCATGAGCGAACTGGTCGAAGAAGACCAACTTGCCACCAACCCGGCCGAGGCATACTAGTGGCGGCCGGACAGCCGGCTCGCTCCGGTATCGACTTTTCGGCATTTCGCGATTCCAAGCTGGCCCGCGAGCTTATCGATCGCATTCGCGGGCTTGTCGGCGACCGCACCATCAACCTTATGGAAGTCTGCGGCACGCACACCGTGAGCATCGGCCGCTATGGCTTTCGCTCCATTATGCCGGCCGGGCTCAAGCTGCTGAGCGGACCGGGCTGCCCCGTCTGCGTTACCGCCAACCGCGACATCGACCACGCAATCGCGCTCGCCAACATAGACGGCGCCATCATCACCACCTTTGGCGACATGATGCGCGTGCCCGGATCGTCCACCTCACTCGCCGCGCAAAAGGCGGCAGGGCGCGACATCCGCATCGTCTACTCCCCGCTCGACGCGCTCGACATTGCCGAGCAAAACCCCGATCGTCCAGTCATTTTTATGGGCGTGGGCTTTGAGACCACAACGCCCACCATCGCCGCCGCCATCTTGGAGGCCGAGGCGCGCGGGCTTTTGAACTTCTCGGTCTATTGCGCCCACAAGACCACGCCGCCGGCGTTGCGCGCCATCGCCAACGACCCCGAGACCGCCATCGACGGCTTTATCCTGCCGGGCCACGTCGCCACCATCACGGGCTTGGCGCCCTTTGGCTTTTTGGTCGACAAGTTCAATACCCCGGGCGTGGTCACGGGATTTGAACCGGTCGATATCCTGCAAGGCATCTGCATGCTGGTCCAGATGGTTGTCGAGGACAGGCCCGCGATCGGCAACGCCTACCGCCGCGGCGTCAACGCAAACGGCAACCCCGTGGCGCGCCAGCTGGTCGAGCAGGTGTTTGAGCCATGCGACACCACGTGGCGCGGGCTGGGGCCGATTGCCAATTCGGGCCTTTCCATCCGCCCCGAATTCTCGCGCTTTGATGCCCGCACTCGCTTTGACGTGCCCGTTGAGCCGACGGTTGAGCCGCGCGGATGCCGCTGCGGCGACGTGCTGCGCGGGGCCATTGCACCGAGCGGCTGCCCGCTCTTTGGCCGCACCTGCACGCCCGAGCATCCCGTCGGCCCATGCATGGTGAGCTCCGAGGGCAGCTGCGCGGCTTACTACCGCTACCGCGACTAGCCCGGACGCACCCGCACACCGGCACCACCCACGATTGGAGTTTTCGATATGTCCCGTACTGCCACCGATAGCACCGTCCTGTTGGGCCACGGCTCTGGCGGTCAGATGATGAAACGCATCATCGATGAGGTCTTTCTGAATGCCTTTGGGTCGCCCGAGCTGCTCGAGGGTAACGATGCCGGCGTCGCCGCGCTGCCCGCGAGCGGGCGCATCGCCATGTCGACCGACAGCTTTGTAGTCTCGCCGCAATTCTTCCCCGGTGGCAATATCGGCCGCCTCGCCGTGTGCGGAACCGTCAACGACGTCGCGACCTCGGGCGCCAACGTGCGCTACCTATCGTGCGGCTTTATCCTCGAAGAGGGCTATCCCATGGATAAGCTCCGCCAGATTGTGCAGACGATGGCCGAGACGGCGCGCGAGGCGGGCGTGTCCATAATCACGGGCGACACCAAGGTGGTCGAGCGCGGCGGGGCCGACGGCGTCTATATCAATACCGCCGGCGTGGGCGAGGTACCCGCAGGCGTGGCGCTCAGCGGTGCCAACTGCCAGCCCGGCGATGTCATTCTGGTATCGGGTACGCTGGGCGACCACGGCATCGCCATCATGAGCCAGCGCGAGGGCCTGGCGTTTTCGAGCACGATCGAAAGCGATGCCGCACCGCTCAACCACCTGATTGCCGACGTTTTGGCCGCAGCGCCCGGCACGCGTTGCCTTCGCGACCCCACGCGCGGTGGCCTGGCGTCCACACTCAACGAGTTTGCCCAGGCCAGCGGTGTTGCCATGGAGGTCGACGAGGATGCCGTGCCCGTGCGTCCCGACGTGCAGGCCGCCTGCGAGATGCTCGGCTACGATGTGCTGCAGGTAGCAAACGAGGGCAAGATGGTTGCCGTGGTGCCGGCCGAGCAAGCCGATGCCGCACTGAACGCCATGCGCGCCGCCCACTACGGCGAGAATGCCGCCATCATCGGTCGTGTGCTGCCACTTGCCGAGGGCTCCCGTCCCGCCGTGCGCGTGCGCACCGGCTGGGGCTCGACCCGCATCCTCGACATGCTCGTAGGAGAGCAGCTGCCGAGAATTTGCTAGGGCGGAATCGCACGGTCGGCGCGATGTGGCTTGATATCCCTGGAGATGTTCAGATTCCAAGCATGCCCAACGCGGAAGCCCAGTATTATGAGGTGCGTTTTAAACCCAATGACGGGAGCTTTCATGGCAGCAGCTTTTTCCCATGTGATCTTTGATCTGGACGGCACCATCCTCAACACGCTCGAGGACCTGGCGGCCGCCGGCAACCATACCTGCGAGGCGCACGGCTGGCCCACGTTTGTCGTTGACGAGTACCGCTACAAGGTGGGAAACGGCATGCTCAAGCTGGTTGAGCGCTTTATGCCCGCCGAGTACGCGGGCGACGGCCGCATGTTTGAGCAGACGCTTGCCGAGTTTAGGGCTTACTACGGCGAGCACAAGGAGGACCACACCGCTCCCTATGCCGGCACGATCGAGATGCTCGACCGTCTGCGCGCCGCGGGCGTGCAGCTTGCCGTGCTCACCAACAAGGACCACATCTCGGCGGCTCCGCTTATCGAGAAGTATTTTGGTTCCAAGCGTTTTGCGCTGGTACAGGGCCGTGTCGATGCGTTTCCGCCCAAGCCCGAAGCACCCGTCACGCTGCATGTGATGGAGGAGCTGGGCGCCGATCCGGCAACCACGCTCTATGTGGGCGATTCCAATGTCGATATCCTGACCGGCCACAACGCCGGCCTTAAGAGCGCGGGTGTCAGCTGGGGCTTCCGTGGCCGCGCAGAGCTGGAGGCCGCCGGCGCCGACTACGTGGTGGACAGCCAGGCAGAGCTCGCGGCGCTGATTCTGGGCGAGTAACCGCTCATCCCTTCCACGGGTAGATAATGTGGGACGGGGCTCTTTTAGCTGCCCCCGCAACAAAGAAATGTCCCCGACTGCCGCACCATGGCAACGACGCAGGTAGAGGACGGACAGCGAGCGGGCACCAGAGCGAACAAATTGGCATGAAAAGAGGACGGCATAGACCTTCTGGTCATGCCGCCCTCTTTGAATGACAAGTTGTCGCTCTGGTGCCCGCGCAGCGTCGAGATGGTACGGCGTATGGTAAAGCGCCGTACCGAACTAGCTCATCATCGCATTCATCATCTCGGTGGCTGCGGAATCGTCAGCAGACCACTCGTTATCCTCGTTGGCGGAATACTTAAAGGTGACCTTGGTGTCCTTGGTCTTAGCGGCCTTGGTCACGTCGACCATGACCTGGCCGGCCATCTTGTACAGGTCGTCCTCGGACGGCAGCTCGTCGAGCGCTGCGACCTTCTCCTGATACTGGGTGGCGAAATCTTCGACGATCTTATTCATGGACTTGCAGGTGATGGTAACCTCGGCGGTCGCAGTGCCCTTGTCCTCATCGACCGTCACATCGCCGATCTTGTAATCAAAGCCCTCGAGATAGCTCTTGGCGTACTCCTTGGGATCGATGCCCAGTTGCTCAAACTCGTCGCCCGAAGCCTCTTCCAGACCGGAGAGGAAATCATCGCCGCCGTTCTTGATCTCGTCAAACTGGCTCGTAAGGTCGTTAGTGATGAGCTCTTCCACCGAAGGCCCTCCGCAGCCGGAAAGCAAAACCACGCACGCGACCAGGGCAGCCATCAGGGGCGCAAGCAGCAGCTTCTTTTTCATGACATTCCTCCAAACAAGCGGCGCTGCGTTCCCCGCGCAGCGCACGTCGTAACAGCAAGTCCATATTAGCGGCTCCGTCCAGACCCCTACGTCGCAAAAGCGCGGACGGCTCAATTTGACGAACGAATGGCCCGTAAAGCAAGCCCCCTGCAATAAAATGCGCCTGCTCAGTCTATTAAAAAAGGGCGGCCGGATAACCCGACCACCCTTGCACATCCTTATGTTGCCGCAGGCTACTTGCGGACGACCTTAACGATGGCGTCACCGGCGGCGACGGCAGACTCGGCCTCGACGGCGAGCTCGACGTCGGCAAACTCGGCGGTGTTGGACACGGCCACGACGACGCAGTCCTTGTAACCGGCGGCAGCGATCTTGGCGCGGTCGATCTTGAGTATGGGCTGGCCGGCCTTCACGACGTCGTCGGCCTTGACGAAGCCCTCGAAGCCATCACCGTTCATGTTGACGGTATCGACGCCAACATGCACCAGAACCTCGATGCCGCTATCGGACTGCAGGCCCACGGCGTGACCCATGGTGACGGTCACCTTGCCGTCGCAGGGAGCGTAGACCAGGTCGTCCTCGGGCCACACAGCGCAACCCTTGCCCAGAACCTCGCCACCAAAGACGGGATCGGGCACGTCGGCCATCTTGATGACCTTGCCCTTGACAGGCGAGCACAGCACGTCGGCGCCAGCAGAAGCAGAGATGGAGGCCGGAGCAGCAGCTGCCGCGGGCTCAGCCTTCTTCTTAAACATGTCAAACAGACCCATATGTTTTCTCCTCTTGATTAAGCGCAACGTTATGCGCATGCCTATGGTGATTATAGTGCCAAATAATCAAATTGCTAAGGTGAGGGCTCGAATCGCAAGCCCTTCCAAGCCCTTCCCAAAACCTTTTCCCCAGTGGCACTCATATTGTCGATTAATCCAAGCCCTCGGTGCCGTTGGACTTGATGATCTTCTGGTATGCGAAGAAGCTGTCCTTGCGGCGGCGCTCGTAGGTACCGGTGCCGTCGTCGTACTTATCGACGTGGATGAAGCCGTAGCGCTTGCGCATCTCGCCAGTGCCGGCGGAAACCAGGTCGATGGGACCCCACCAGGTGTAGGCAATCAGGTCAACGCCATCGGCAATGGCCTCGCCCATGGCCTTGATGTGGCTCTGCAAGTAGGCGATGCGATACGGGTCATGGATGGAGCCGTCCTCCTCGACCTCGTCGTAGGCGCCCATGCCGTTCTCGACCACCATCAGCGGAATCTCGTAGCGAGCGTAAATCTCGTTGAGGGCGATGCGCAGGCCCAACGGATCGATCTGCCAGCCCCAGTCGGTGGACTCCAGATAGGGGTTCTTGCCGCCAAAAGTCATATTGCCCTCGGTCATCTCGTGATCCTTGTGGGTGCCCACGGTGCCGGACATGTAGTAGCTAAAGGAGTAGAAGTCGACCTTGCCGTCAGCGATATCCTGCAGGTCGCCGCCCTCCATCACGAGCTCAACATCGTTCTCAGCCCAGAAGCGCTTGGCATAGAACGGGTACTTGCCGCGCACCTGCACGTCGGAGCAGTACCAGTTCATGGTGTTCATCTCCTGCTGCGTGGCGAACACGTCGGCCGGATCGCACGTGGCGGCATAGGAAAGGATGAAGCAGTCCATGTTGCCCATCTTAAACTGCGGGTAGTGCTCGTGGGCATAGCGCACGACGCGGCCGCTGGCGACAAATTGGTGATGCAGGGCCTGCATACGAGCCTGCGGCGTAGTGTGGACCGCCGACGCCGGACCCTCAAAGCCCTGAATCATGCTGGTCTCGAAGAGGTTGCCCATGTCCTGAGTACCGCAGTTGATCTCGTTGAAGGTGAGCCAGAACTTGACCTTGTCCTGATAGCGGTCGAAGACGGTCTGGCAGTACTTCTCAAAGAAGCCGATGAGCTCGCGGCTCGCCCAGCCGTTGTATTTCTCGACCAGGTGATAGGGCATCTCGTAGTGCGAAAGGGTCACGAGCGGCTCGATATTGTGGGCACGCAGGCAGTCGAAAACGCGGTCGTAGAAGGCGAGGCCGGCCTCGTTGGGCTCAGCGTCGTCGCCGTTGGGGAAAATGCGGCTCCAGGAGATGGACATGCGAAACATGGTAAAGCCCATCTCGGCGAACAGCGCGATGTCCTCCTCGTAGTGATGGTAGAAATCGATACCGTCATGATTGGGGTAGAAGCGGTTGGGGTCGATGTCGATCGTAATCTGACGCGGCTCCTTGTAGCTGCCGCCCAAGAAATGGTCGTCGACGGAAGGACCGCGGCCGTCCACGTTCCAAGCGCCCTCAAACTGGTTGGCGGCAGTGGCGCCACCCCAATAGAAGCCCTCGGGGAACTTGATGTTTGCCATGAGCATCTCCTTTGCATCGCGGATCGATGAGCTGAGTATCGCCCACGCGCGGGACGCGCGGCTCCTAGTGCTCCAAACCCGATACTTCTTTTCGCCCTTGCGCCCCGTCACCACCCCGCCCCTGACACTTCCTGATACCGACCAAAAAGGGACAGGTTTATTTTGGCAGGTTTTATCTGGGCAAACGCTGGCGGTAGGCGGCCGGCGTGCAGCCATAGCGCTCGGCAAATTTTTTGTAGAAGAAGCTCATATTGGCATAGCCCACCTCGCGCGCTGCGGCCTCTGCAGTAGCACCGGTATCGAGTAGCGCCGCCGCGCGTGTCAGGCGGCTCTCCTGCACGAGCTGCATAAATGTGCGGCCCGTCTGCCGCTTGAGCAGCGCGCTTGCGTAGTTGGGACTCAGGTGCAGGTGGCGGGCTAAGTCGTCGAGTGTGCAATCGCAAGCATGCCGCTCGATGTAGCTCATCGCCGCTGCAACCTGCGCCGAGGGAAGCGCGGGACCGTCCGTTTGCAGCAGCGCGGCCTCGTAGCTTTGCACGAGCTCGACCAGCAGCAGCTCAAACAGCCTCGACACGATCTGGGGGCTCGCTGACGTCGGCCCCAGGAGCTCGCACAGCATCTCCTGCATATACCGGCGCACCCGACGGCTAGCGCCCGTGTGGAAATGCACATGCCCGCGGTGGTCGGTCTCGTCGTTAAGTGCGTTGAGCAGGAACTGCGAGACGGCGCTTGTGGACGAAAGGCTTTGCTCCAGGCTGCGGCGCAGCATCGGCCGCGAAATGACAATGCTCAACATCAGGTCGTGCTCGCCGAGCTCGCCTACGGCATGCGGGCAGGCGGCATCGAGCAGAAGTATCTCGTTTTGGGCGAGCGTGAGTTGCGTACCATTGACAACCTGTGGCGCGCTCCCTCGATAGACATAGCTGATTTCGACATAATCGTGCACGTGCTCCGGCACGGGGTTAAAGCGCGAGTTGCGCACAATCGACAGGCCCTCGGGCATACCTTCTTGGTGCAGGGCGTACGTCGCGTTACCGATTTTATGGACATGCCTGCCATCGATATCTGCCTGTTGACCCTGTCTAAATACATCGTTCCAGTCATAGCGGGCGCCCGCGCAGTAAGCGCGCTCGCTGTCGGTCAGCTCGAGCAAAAGATTGTCCAAACGTGCGATATCCATAGCGCCACCATCGTTGATTTAGTCATATTCTGCCGTGGTTTTGATATTAGCAGGGCAGCGCGGACGACGTACTCTGACTTCAATCGATTTAAAAGGTTGGTTTTAGAGGAGTGGGTATGGCAGCATATGACAACCATGTGCTTCCGTTCTTGTGGCTCAAGGGCGAAGAACGCGAGACGATTACCGAATACTTAGAGCAGATTGCCGGGGCGGACATCCGTGAAGTCTGCCTTGAGTCGCGCACGCATCCCGAGTTTTGCCGCGATGGCTGGTGGTCCGACCTGCGATTTATCATAGGCGAGTGCAAGCGCCTGGGCCTGAAGATCTGGCTGCTCGATGATGCCCACTTTCCCACGGGCTACGCCAACGGCGCGCTTTCAGGCGAGGATGTAGACCCCACGCTCAAGAAGACCGTGCTTAAGCATCACACGGTAACGGTCGTTGGACCCCAGCCGTCCACGACCATCAAGCTCGGCAACCTCATGGATCCCACGGAGCACTTTGTGGGCGCGGCGGGTTTTGACGCTGCCGGCGTGCCGCTCGACCTTGAGCTCGCCGTTGAGCAGACCGAAGACAGCATTCCCGCCCGCCTGCGCTTTGACGCCCCCGCCGGCGTTACCACCCTCGAGCTCTACGTCACCAGCCAAAAGACCGGCTTTCGCGATGAATACATCAACATGGTCGACGCCGATTCGTGCCGCATGCTCATTAACGCCGTCTACGAACCCACGTTTGAGCATTTGGGCGACGAGTTCGGCAAGACCATCCTGGGGTTCTTTACCGATGAACCGGGCTTTATGAACGAAAAGGGTGCGACCCTCGAAGACACTTCTACCAGCAGCTTTATCGGACGCGGCGACATGGCGCTGCCATGGTCGGACGAACTTGCGCGACGCCTGCACGAGGCACTGGGCACAAATTGGCTGAGTGAGCTCCGCGAGCTTTGGACGCGCGACCCCGCCGGCGCTCGGCTCCGCCACACCTACATGGACATCGCCACGCAACTCTACCGTGCGTGCTTTGACGAGCAGATTGGTGACTGGTGCCGCGAGCGCGGCGTTATGCACATTGGCCATGTAATCGAGGACAAGAGCTGCCACACACGCTTGGGCCAGGGCGCTGGGCACTACTTCCGCGCTGTCGCCGGCCAGGACATGGCGGGCATCGATGTGGTTATTAACCAGCTCGCCCCCGGCATCGACCACGGCCCTTACAGCTACTTCCATGGCGCATGGAACATGGAGTTCTTTACCTACGCGCTTGCCAAACTGGGCTCTTCGGCCGCGCGCCTCGACCCCAAAAAGCAAGGGCGCTGCATGGCCGAGGTCTTTGGCGCCTTTGGCTGGCACGAGGGCCTGCGCGAGATGAAGTGGATTGCCGACCACATGCTCGTCCGCGGCGTCAATTGGTTTACGCCGCACGCGTTTAGCATGGCGCCCTTCCCCGATTGGGACTGCCCGCCGCACTTTTACGCGCACGGCAACAACCCGCAGTGGCCGCACTTTGGCCAGCTCATGAGCTATATGAACCGTACGGCAACGCTGCTTTCGGGAGGCTGCGCCACGCACCCCGTCGCCATCCTGTACCATGCCGATGCCGAATGGGCCGGTAGCGCCATGCCTATCGAGCGCGTGGCGGCAGAGCTCACGCGCGCGCAGATCGACTTTGATTTTGTGCCCGCCGAGGCTTTTGAAGACAAGAGCCGCTACAAGGTTTCGATTGCCGATGGATTGCTTGGTGTTAACAACTGTCACTACCAGGCATTTGTTATGCCCGGTGCTACGTTTATTGGCGCGGAGACGGCAAAGGCGGCGAGATACATGACGGATGCAGGCGTTATGGTGCTTGCCGTCGACGAGGTGCCCGGCGCATTCTACGATTCCGATGGCGCGGTCGAGCTGGGAGGGCTCGTCGCAATGCCGCTCGCCGATGTCGCCCGCGCGCTTGCAAGCGCGGGACTGCAGACCGTTGTCGCCGACACACCGCAGCCCTGGCTACGCGCACTTCGCTACGAGCGGGCGGGCGAGACCTACGTTATGCTCGTCAACGAGCACCCACGCGAGCGCATCGACTGCACGGTTGCATTTGCGACAGGCGAGCGCCTTTGCGGCACGCGGCTCGACCTGCTAAACGGCACCGAGCCCGTTGCGTTTGACGGTGCGTTGGAGCTCGCACCCTTCGAGAGCTGCTTCGTTGTTTTGGAAGCGGGCAGCGAGGATGCGCCTGGAGACGGCGCAATCGACGCCGATGCATCGCTCGACCTGCGCATCGAAGGCCCATGGACCGTTGCCCTCTCCCCTGCCGGCAGCAATGGCGCCTTTGGTGAAGCGCAAGAGCTCGAGCACCTGTGCGACCTCACAGCCGATCTGTTCACCGGCACCTGCGGCACCTACCGATATCATGCGTCGTTTGAGCTGGCCAACGATTGCGCCGACGCCACGATCGACCTGGGAGACGTCTACGAAACCGCAACGCTCACGCTCGATGGACGCTCGCTCGGCACACGCATCTGCCCGCCCTACCGTTTTGCCGCCGACGCTCTTTCCGCCGGTGCGCATGAGCTCACGGTCGACGTCATCAACACGCTCGACCATGCGATCCCCGACATCTTCGCCCTCACCGAGCCCGTTGCCCCCAGCGGCATCCTCGGCCCCGTTACCCTTTGCAGACAAAACCTGCCAAAATAAACCTGTCCCTTTTTTGGCAGGTTTGGCGAGTGTGGGAGTTCGCATGGATATCAAACGCAAGATCACCGAGGCGCAAGGCCTCACCCCCACCGAGCAACAGCTTGGCATTGCAGCCCTTGCCATCGGTAAGGACATCCGCGGGCTTTCGATTAAGGAATTTGCCGCGCGCACCAACGTTTCGGTCGCGAGCGTGCACCGTTTTTGCAAAAAGCTCGGCCTCGAGGGCTTCAAGGACCTCAAGGTCGAGCTTATTCGCTTGGCAACCGAGGCGGGAAACCGCCGCGACGTGGACATCAACTTTCCCTTCGATGCTACGTCCACTCCTGCGCAGGTTATGGAGCGCATGGAGGGACTCTACCAGACCACGCTGGCCGAAACGCAGGAGCTGCTCGACCCCACGCAGCTCGACCACGCCGCCAAGCTCATCGCGAACGCCCGACAGGTCGACATCTACACGGGCTCGCACAATCTCTATCCAGCGGGAATGTTCCGCGACCGCCTGCTCTCCGCCGGTAAAAGCGCGACGTGCCACGACGGTGTCGAGGCCCAGGTGCGAACGGCGCTCGCCTCGGGTCCCGACCATGCGGCAATCGTCATCTCCTACAGCGGCCTTGCCCCCAATCTCAAGGACATCTTGCCGATCCTCAGCAGTCGGCATGTCCCGGTCATCGTCATCGGCACGCCATACTGCGCGCGCCTGCACCCTGGTTTTGCCGCCTACCTTACGGTGAGTGACCACGAGAGCATGACGCATCGCATCACGCAGTTCGCGAGCCACATCGCCGTGCAATACGTGCTCGATTCGCTCTACAGCAGCTACTTCGCCAAAGACTACGCCCGCTGCACCGAATTCCTAGAGCGATCGTTTCCCTACACCCGCCTGCCCGGGCTCAAGTAGCGACGAGCGTGGATTTTTGGACGCTCGTTTCTGACTAGTCATTTAAGAACGTCCCCAATGGCTATGGCAACGACAGCGAGCGGGTCGTATTCGGAGCAAGACGACGCCGCAGGTAGAGGACGGACAGCGAGCGGGCCGCATTTGAGACAAGGTGACGTGAAACGAAAGGGCGCTGACCTTCTGGTCGCGCCCTTGAAGTTGAACGTCAGATTGTCCAAATGCGGCCCGCGCAGCGTCGAGCCGTTACGGCGTTTGGTAAAACGCCGTAACTACTCCCGAGCTCCGTACTGCTCGTAGTAGGCGTCGATGGCCGTCTTGAGTTCGTCATCGATGACAACCTTGCCGTCGATCTCGTGATTGTAGAGGGTCTCGACGACCTCGGCCATGGAAACGATGCTCGCGACGGGGAAACCGTACTTGGCCTCGATCTCCTTCTGCGCGGTGGTCACGCCGCCCTTGCCGACCTCCATGCGGTTGAGGGACACGATGAGGCCCTTGATTTCGACGTCGGCAGCAGCCTTAACCTTGGGATAGGTCTCGTCGATGGACTTGCCGCTGGTGGTGACGTCCTCGACCATGACTACGCGGTCGCCGTCCTGGGGCTCATAACCCAGCAGGTTGCCCTTGTCGGCACCGTGGTCCTTGGCCTCCTTGCGGTCGCAGCAGTACTTGACCTCCTTGCCGTACAGCTCGTGGTAGGCAATCGCGGTCACGACGGCCAGGGGAATGCCCTTGTAGGCCGGCCCAAACAGCACATCAAAGTCGTCGCCAAAGTTATCGTGGATGGCCTGGGCATAATACTCGCCCAGCTTCTTGAGCTGATAGCCCGTCACGTAAGCGCCGGCGTTCATAAAGAACGGGGACTGACGGCCGCTCTTGAGTGTAAAGCTGCCGAACTTAAGAACGTCGGACTCAACCATGAACTTGATGAACTCTTGCTTGTAAGCCTCCATGAGGGCTCCTCTCGTAATCGCGTACGTGCCTTCCAGTTTAGCGCAGGCGAAGCGTCGATGCGGGCGCGCTTTGAGGCCACGGCATTCTGCAAAGGCTTTGTCGGGGGCAATGGTTTTCCGAACAATGGGGTTGACATCGCAAACCCCCTCATCAAGAATACGGGCGGATTAAAAAGGGGTACGAGATACCCAAAGCGCGCCGCGCTCGGCCTTTAGGAGGTGTGCCATGGAAGGCAGTCCTAGTCGAAAAACCTGCATGTCGCCCTCGGCACGCCGTGAGGATTCCGCATACGCATAAACGCCACTATCCGATCGTCAAAACCGCCACATAGGTGCCTGTCCCCTTTGTGGGCTCAAGAGCTTGACGTGAGCGACATCTAGGTTTTTTGAAGCAAATACGACACGTACGCTAACTCCCTTCAACAAGGAGGACCCTATGCTGATGCTCAAAACCGTCACGGTACTCGAAGCCATCTCCAAGCGCCGCCGCACGGCGCGCCCCGCCGCTCATACCGGCCTGTCCAAGAACACCATATTCGCCGCCACCCATAGTGCCGAAGACGCCCTCGTGCTGCTTGACGCCACGGCAAACGGTCTCACCGCTGAGCACGTCGCCGAGCGCCTGGATGCCACCGGCTCCAACACCATCGAGGCACCGACCAAGACGCTCGCCCGCCGCATCGCCGACGCCTTTGTCGACCCCTTCGCCGGCATCCTCGCCTCGCTCGCGCTGGTCTCGCTCTACATCGACGTGCTCGCCGTGCCCGAGCCGCAGCGCGACCCCTCCACGGTCATCGTCATCGGCATCATGCTGCTGGTATCGGGCGGTATGAAGTTTATCCAGGAAGCCCGCAGCGGCAATGCGGCAGAGGCCCTCAAGGACCTGGTCTCCAACACTTGCACCGTCCTGCGCGACGGCGAGCGCATCGAAATCCTCTTCGACGAGCTCGTCCCCGGCGATGTGATCCGCCTCTCTGCCGGCGATATGGTGCCGGCAGATGCCCGCGTCATCACCGCGCGCGACCTGTTTGTCATCGAATCCGCACTCACCGGCGAGAGCGAGGCCGTCGAGAAGACCGCTGCCATCACCGTCGTCGATGGTGCCGACGGCTCCGCGCTGCCGCTCTCTGCCTGCAAGAACATCGTCTTTACCGGCACCTCCGTGCAAAACGGCACCGCCGTGGCGCTTGTCGTTGCCACCGGCTCGGACACCTACCTGGGCGGCATCGCCAAGATGCTCAACGGGCGCGGCGAGAAGAGCGCGTTTGACCGCGGCGTCTCGAGCGTCTCCATGCTGCTCGTACGCCTCATGCTCGTTATGGCGCCGGCCGTCTTTGCCATCAACGCCGCCACCAAGGGCAACGCCATCGACGCGCTGCTGTTCGCCACGAGCGTGGCCGTGGGCATCACGCCGCAGATGCTTCCCGTCATCGTGACCACGAGCCTGTCGCAGGGCGCCAAGGACCTCGCCCGTCGCCAGGTTATCGTCAAGGAACTGCCAGCGATTCAAAACCTCGGCGCGATGGATGTCCTGTGCTGCGACAAGACCGGCACCCTCACCGAAGACTGCATCGTGCTCGAGCGCTGCCTCAACGCCGACGGCAACGAGGACACGCGTGTGCTGCGCCATGCGTTTTTGAACAGCTTCTTCCAGACCGGCCTCAAAAACCTTATCGACCTGGCCGTTATCGACCGCGCCGATGTGACGCCCTCGACCATCGCACCCGATTCCATGCTGGGCCAGAGCCTGCGCGACCGCTATACCAAGGTCGACGAGGTTCCCTTCGATTTCTCGCGCCGTCGCCTGAGCGTAGTTGTCTCCGACTCCCAAGGCAAAACCCAGATGGTTACCAAGGGAGCTGCCGAGGAAATGCTCGAGATCTGCTCCTTTGTCGAGGTCGATGGCATCGCTCAGCCGCTCACCGACGAGAAGCTCGCCCAGATTCGCAAGCGGGTCGACGGACTTAACGCCGAGGGCCTGCGCGTGATTGCCGTGGCGCAGAAGACCGATCCGCGCTGCGCGGGCGAGTTTGGCATCGCCGACGAGTGCGACATGGTGCTGATGGGCTTTTTGGCCTTCCTCGATCCGCCCAAAGCAAGTGCCGCGGGCGCCGTCGCCACCCTCGAGGCCAAGGGCGTAGCGGTCAAGGTCCTGACCGGCGACAACGACCGCGTCGCCGCCACCGTCTGCGAGCAGATCGGTATCGATGCGAGCAACGTCTTGCTCGGCCCCGAGATCGATGCACTCGATGATGCCGAGCTTGCCGAGCGCGCCGAGAAAACCCATCTCTTCGCCAAGCTCTCGCCGCTGCAGAAGGCACGCCTGGTGCGCGTCATGCGCGAGCTGCTCGGTCACACCGTGGGCTTTATGGGCGACGGTATCAACGACGCCGCCGCCATGCGTGCGAGCGATTGCGGCATCTCGGTCGATTCGGCCGTCGATATTGCCAAGGAATCCGCCGATATCATCTTGCTTCAGAAGGACCTAGGCGTGCTCGAGCGCGGCATCATCGAAGGCCGCCGCACCTACGGCAACCTGCTCAAGTACCTCAAGACCACGGTGAGCTCCAACTTTGGCAACGTGTTCTCCGTGACCGTCGCGAGCCTGTTCTTGCCGTTTTTGCCCATGAGTGCCCTGCAGCTGGTGCTGCTGTCGCTCGTCTACGAGATCGTGTGCATCGCGCTACCGTGGGACACCGTCGATGACGTCTGGACCGCCCGTCCGCGCTCCTGGGACGCCGCGTCCATCAAGGGCTTTATGCTCGAGCTGGGCCCCGTGAGCTCGCTGTTTGACATCGTGACCTTCGCCGCGCTCTTCTTTGTGGTGTGCCCCGCCACCGTGGGCGCAAGCTGGTCCGAGCTCTCCGGGACGGGCAGCGTCGCGGGTATGGCGACCTTTGCCGCACTCTTCCAGAGTGGCTGGTTTATCGAGTCTATGTGGTCGCAGACGCTCGTGATCCACATGCTGCGCTCCCCGCGCCTGCCGAGCCTACGTGACCACGCCGCGCCGGCACTGTGCGCGCTCACCGTGCTAGGCCTGGCGCTTGTCACCTGGCTGCCGGCAAGCCCCATCGCCGATGCGCTCGGCCTCATGACGCTGCCCACGAGCTTTTTTGGGCTGCTCATTGGCATCGTCACCGCCTATATCGCGCTCACCCAGCTGGCAAAGCGCCGCTACATTGCCCGCCACGGCGAGCTGCTGTGACGCCCGAATTGTGGCGCGCGACCCATCAGGCGGTCAAAAAGTCCCGCCTCAAATTAAACCGCCCCCATTTCCCGTGCTAAGGAAATGAGGGCGGTTCACTCCGGCCTTTATCTTTTTCGACAGCCTCGTTTGGCTCGCGCTACACCAGGCGCATGGCCTCCTGGACAGCACCGTAAAGGTTGGCGTCGTTGCCGAGCTCGGCCGCCTTTATCTGCGGCACAGGGATGCCGGCAAGGGTTCCTTCGTAACCCGCGAGGGCCAGCGGCATCTGCGCACGCAGGGCATCGATGAGCTCGGGATGGCACGAGATGCCGCCTGCGACCACAAAGACCTCGGGGTCGAGCACGGCCTGCAGGTTGATGAGCTGTCCGTCAAATGAGCGAGCGTAGCGGTCGAGCGCGCGCTGCGCCGCCATGTCGCCATCCGCGATCCACTCAAAGACGCGACGGCCGTCCACCGGAGAATCCGCAGGCAGGCCCTTCTCGGCAACGGCGGCATCGCGGAGCGCACGCCAACCGCCCGAACCCGCAAAGAAGTTTTCCATGCTCGCGGCAGTCGTGACATCGTTGCGCAAGAAGCTGAACTCGCCTGCAAAGCAGTGCGCGCCGCGCAGGACCTTGCCGTCGATGACGATACCGCCGCCGATGCCCGTGCCAATAGCGAGTACCACGCCAAAACGCGTCCCGCGCAGGGCGCCAGCCGCATACTCACCGAGTGCACAGCACTTACCGTCGTTATTGACGGCAACCGGCACCCCCAGCGCCTCGCGCATGAGCTTTCCCAGTGGGCAGCCGTCCATAAACGTGAGCGCACCGCCGCGATGGATCGTTCCCGTGACATCTCCCTCGTAAATACCGCCGGGTGCGCTCACGCCTACGGCGTTCACGCGCTCGCGGTACGGCTCGACGAGCCCGATCAACGCCGAAACGGTCTCCTCAGCCGTGGTAAAGCCCGTCGGCAGGCTCCCGCGCTCGCGGATGGAAAAATCCTCGCCCAGCACAGCCCATTTAACGGCCGTGCCGCCCACATCGATTCCAAAGAACTCCTGCATATTCGCCCCTCACGTGCCATAGCCCCGAACGCGCATCGCCGCGACCACCACAGGGGCTGCCCTTATGATGGTCGTGCAGCAAATCGCGCCCGGAGCCGATTATCTCTATTATTACGCCTCTACTTTAGCCAGACGAAGCAACATATACTGCTTACTAGGGAGGTCGATGCGGAACTTGCCCTCAAAGGTTCCGGGAAGCTCTTCCTCCGTCATGTCCCATGTGTCCACGACATTCACCTTGTAACGAGCGCCCGCCTCGCCCTCAAACTCACGATACGCCGGACGGTTGAACCCAAAGTACATAAGGACATCGGCAGTCCCGTGGCCATGATCGTTGGACATACAGGTGACATCCCAGGTAAACGTACCGTCAAGGATGCCGACCTCATCGGGCACCCAGTCAAAATCGGCCGGCAGCGCCTCCATGTAGCGACGGCAAAAGCCAATGCGATCGGGCGAATCGCCGTAGAGCTTGCCGCCGTGCGCCCACCACAGCTTGGGTCCGCGGTCGACGTAGGTCTCACCGTGGGTCACATAACCGCCACGCAAACTGCCCTCCCAAAAACGACGTACGAGTTCCTGAGCGGTCAGGTTACCCCAGCCCCAGTTGATGTTGCCCTCATAGCCGACCTCGTCGATCAAAACCGGCTTGCTATACTGCGCGCGCAGCATGGTGACGTCCTCGGCTGTGTTCTTGAGGTCGCACCTCTGGTAGCTCACGTGCGTAATCCACGGATGACTGTGGTCAAAGATCTCACGGCAATTGTGGATACTGCGCAGATGACCATACGGGTCGTTCGCCATGATGATACGGGCATAGCGGTCCCAGTCCTCGGCCGGCTTCCACGGCATAAGGTCCCACTCATTGGCAAGGCTCCACCAAATGTTCTTGTATGCCGAGAAGCGACGAGCGACATACGTCAGGTAGAAAATATCCTCCTCGCGCGTCATACGAGAGAAGCCCCAGTCCTCAGGCTTGTCATACGGATGCAAAACGATGAGATCCGCCTGGATGCCCAGCTCGTCAAGCTGCTCGATGCGGTGCTCGAGGTTTTCCCAAAACGGCTCATAGAAGCGAAAATGGTCGAAATCGCCCTTCTCGCCTTCATAGGCATACATCGCTGGGTCCTCAACGTTATAGTCGTAGAACTTGGGGAAGACGCACATGCGGATCTTGTTAAAAGGTGCCTCTGCGAGCGTCTCGAGCGTCTGCTCCTGCAGCTGAACATCCTGGTTGGTCCAGGCATAGCATGTGGTGCCAAAGGGCAGGTAGCGCGTTCCATCCTCGTAGGCAAAGTTGAAATCCTCGTCAGTAATGAACGGAGCTCCGTGGGCGAGCACATCCTTTGCCAGCAGCACGCGACCATGATTGGCGCCCGTGGCGGGCACGGCCTCAAAAGAGCCGGCGGCACCATCGAGCTCGGGGTCATTGGAGCTCACCGTGTAGTTCCAGACACCGGCACTCTCGGGCATAAAGTTGATTCCGTAGCAGCCATTGCCCTTGTAGAAGCCATGGACCTCAAAGCTGTCCTGGCCATCCGCGCGGTCAAATCGCGCCGACAGCTCGACTTCGACATAGGGATTGCCGGCCGCAGTGCCCGCGAGCTCGAGCTTAAACACCTTGTACTGCTCGACGATAGTCATGATAACGCCTCCAAGTTAAGCGATTGAATAGTCGGAGTCCGTCGGGCAACACGAACGCAGCCCGACGGAATGAAAGAGAGTGGCAAATTACTTGGCGCTCTTGATGAGCATGATGGACACATAGCCCACGGCGATGAGCACGATGGAGATTGGGAACGCCATGAAATAGGAGCCAGTGGCGACAACGATTGCCGAGGTCACGATGGGACCAAGGATCTGACCGATGGTGTTGGCGATATTGAGGATGCCCAGGTCCTTGCCGGCGTTCTCCTTATCGGGCAGAACATCGACATTGAGCGCCTGGTCCACGGAAGAGTAGATACCGTAGCCGAGTCCGGCGAGCAGAGCAAATCCGTACATGCCGATAACGGACTTAAGTAGCCAGGGCAGGGCGATACCGATACACATCATAATCGTTGCGACGAGGATGATAGGCTTGCGGCGGCCGATCTTGTCGGAGATGGCGCCCGAGGTAAGCGAGGCGACAAGCGACACGACCATGATCACGACGGACATACTCGAAAGAACTGCGCCGGCTTCTGCCACGGGAAGACCGATGTACTTCTCGAGGATATAGAGCTGATAGCCGTTGATGCAGAAGTAACCGAAGATGAGGAGCAGACGGCCAAAGAGCGCCAGATAAAAGTCGCGGCAGTTCTTGGTGGGCGGAACGAACATGAGCAGCAGCGACTTGAGATTGAGCTTCTCAGACTGCTCGCCCTCGTCAAGAGCGGCAGACTTCTCGCGCGGCCAAATGATGACGGCGAGGATGCCGGTCAGCAACCAAGAGACCGTGCCGATGATAAAGCCAGGAACTGGGTTGGAGAGGAACTGCGTACCGATGATGGTGCCAATCGACTGGCCGGCCGTTGCGCCGCCGCCATAGAATGCGGAGAGCGTGCCGCGCTTGTTAAGCGGGATGCGGTCGGAAAGCACGGCAACAGCAGGGGCAAGCATGCAGTTGAGGCCAATCTGCAGCACGCACCAGGAGGCGACGATCATGGGAAGTGTGGTCGCGACCGAAGTGCTCCAGAAAGCACAGCCGCAGATAAAACCGCCGAGAACGATAAACGGCGTGCGCTTGCCAAAGCGGCTGTGGCAGTGGTCGGAAAGCGCGCCGAAAACGAGATTTGAGAACAGGGCGAAGATCGAACCGACCGAGTTCATCGCCGCGAGAATTGCCTCGGGCTGGCCAATATTAAGGCCGTTAAAACGCTCGGGGAACAAGACGTTGGAGCCGATTGTTCCCGACATCATCCACATGATTCCGAAGATGATAAAGCCGATCATAAAGCGCCATGTCTCGGTTTTGGTCATGGGCTTTCCGGTATCGGGGGCGATGGCGTTCTCGTCAATCGCCGCGGCGGTTTGATTTGCCATGGAATAGATCCTCTCTGTGATGGAATGCGCGAGGGCGCTCGTGCACCAAGGGTCAAGGGGTCAAACCCGCTGGATGCGGCGGCCGTGGAATGGGGTACGGCTGCTCGCGAGCGTCTGTTGAGTTGTTACTTACTAACTAGTAAGTAACTCCACGACCTGTATAGTACGCTTACTAAGTACTTAGTAACCTATAAGAGCGGTAAACGGTTGTTTTGAACCGCTGAACGGCTGAGGTAAGCTATGGGGGTATACAAAAGGCATTTGGCGGCAATACTCGAGCCGCCCTAAATAAGGCAGCGCGATTTATATGGACACTCAGAAAACTCCCACACCCGCGGCAAAGAAACGCAGCGCTGCGGCGCAGGAACGCCTTGACCAGATTGTTTCGGCGGCCGTGCGGCTTATCAACGCGCGCGGCTTTAACGGCATGTCGCTCCAGGCGGTAGCCGACGAGGTGGGCATCACCCAGGCGGGCGTGCTGCACTACGTGGGCAGCAAGCACGGGCTTTTGGTCGAGGTGATCCGTCGCTATTACGATCGCAGCTCAACCTTAGACGACTATCTCTCCCTCTTTCATCCTGGCGGGGCATTTGAGGGCCAGAGCCCCAAGATTCCCGAATACTGCCGTCTGCTCGTGGCGGAGAACAACAGTCAGCCCGAGCTCGTCATGCTCTTCCAGATGCTCAATACCGAGGCCATGAGCACGGAGAGCCCCCTGCACGAGTATTTCAACGACCGCTCGCGCGGAGTTATCGAGCCCGAGCCCGATGTTAACTGGAGCGTTCCCGAGGGAATCGACGCCACCGAAGCCATCTCGTGCGCGCTGGCGGCGATGTACGGATTGGAAGGCCGTTGGGTGGCGCGACCCGACGAGATCGACTATCCCGCCGAGTGGTCTAAGTTCGAGGACATCCTCTTTCCCCTTCCCCTCTGGGAGGGCTACCGTTAAGAGCGGCGGTATGCAATCGCCATTACCAACCGCAACGGCTGTGTCGATACAAAAAGGCCCGGGCTACCACCCGGGCCTTTTCTCTTGCGTTATTCCGTTTTCCTTAACGCGCCGGCGAGACCACGAGCAGCGCGTCGTGCTCAAAGGGATGCTGGGCCACGCGCACGGTGCCGTCACCGTTGTCGCGGACGGGCAGCTTGGCGATGCGCTTGTCCTCCATGTCGAGGACCGTCGCCGTCCAGTCGCGCGCACCGTCGAGCTTAAACTTGAGCGCCGTGGTACGCGGCAGGTACGTGACGACGCGATCGCCAACGCGCGCCACACGAATGGCCTCGCGCGCGTCATCGAGCAGCTCCTGCGCCGGAACCACGGCAAGTGCGTCATCGCCAGCCGTAGCGCCCAGGCCGGCAAGCACATGCTCGAGCGCGCCAAAGTCCCAAACGCCCGCAAACTGCAGGCACTCCTGCCAGCGGAACGGCATATCGAAGCCCTCGCCCAGCACCGAGCCCTGGCTCTTGCTGGTCTGCCAGTTCCAAACGCCGTGCGCGCCATAGGTCACACCTGCACTGGCGCCGGCGAGGATCGACGACCACACGCTCGCGCGGCAGTCCTGCGCGGTGAACCGCCAGTACACGTTGCGCGAGGCGCCCATCTGCTCGTAACAGGGCTCGGAGTTGACCATCGGCTTTTTGGGATAGTTGGCGATAAAGTCCTGCGGCAGGCGCCAGGCCTCGGGCTGGCCCTCGTAGTTGTGGCCGGGCTGGAACATGTAGAAGTCCAGGCGGTCCAGGTACTGCAACGGAATGGTGCGGTTGCCGCGGTTGATATGCATGGTGCGCAACGCTTCGGGCGCGCGCTTGACAACTTCGTCGAGGGCATCCTCGTAATAGGCGATCGCCTCGTCGCTGGTAAAGTCGGTATCGCCCGTCACCACATAGACGGGGTCGAACTCGCCCAGGTTCTCGACGACGCGGGCAACGTGGGCACGGACCTCCTCGCGCGGCATAACCTCGGCACCGCAACGCTCAGCAATCTTGGCGCCCCAGGTACCGGGCACGTAGTTGCACCACATAAGCACGAGTGCCGGACGAATGCCGTGCTCGACGGCAGCGCGGCACATGGCAGCAGCACGGTCCCAGTACGCCTGGTTGGGACGGGACCAATCAAAATGCACGCCGTCCTCGCTGGCATAGGGCCAAATGCCCAGATCGGGACAGCAGCGGTCCCACTGCGGCAGAGTGTTGATCTGCAGCACGTTCATGCCCTGCTCGGCGCGACGGGTCAGATAGTAGTCCCAATCGGCCTCGGTAATGCTCGTAAACGCGCTCCAGCACGTATCGGCAAACCAAAAGAACGGTTTGCCCTCGCACAAAAAGCCGTCCTGACGACCGTTAACGGTCAGCTTTCCCAAACTCATCTGCATGCCCTTTCGTTTGATAAAGGAGTTGCGAACCGGCAGATTCTTTCGCGGTAACCCCGCGCGAAAGCCCCTGGCGCTTAGCAAGCCCCGGCGAGTAGGCGCCGCGCGCCCCCAATCAGTCTACCTTGTAAGAAGGGCCCCGCCGGGCTTGCGCCTGACGGGGCCCTGTCGTGTAGGTAAGGTCGTATGCGCCCGAATGGTTTGGCCTTAGGCCTCCATCTCGGCGAGCTCCTCCTTGGAGAAGCCAGTGGCAAAGACGACGGCAGCGGCGATGACAAAGGAGATTGCCATACCGACGATAGCCCAGACGGTGTTCATCTGGCCACCCTGCAGGTAGTTGGTGAAGACCAGGAAGTTGGAGGCACCGCCGGCCAGGTAGTAGGTAACACCCATGAGGCCGGAGAACACAGCGCCGATAGCACCGCCGATAAACATACCGAGCATGGTGCGACGGAAGCGCATGAGGATACCGAAGAGTGCGGGCTCGGTGACGCCGCCGGCGATGGCGGAGATGACGTAACCCAGAGCAAGACCCTTCTCGTCGGGGTTCCTCATCTTGAGGAAGGCACCGAAGGCGCAGCCCCAGACAGCGGCCATAGCGCAGTTGGTGGAAACGAAGACGAAGGGATCGTAGCCGGCAGCGATGATCTGAACCTGAGCGAGCAGGATGACGGGCATGTGCATGCCGCAGACCACGAAGAGCTGCCAGAAGGCGCCGAGGATGGCCATGACGATCAGGATACCGATACCGCCAAGGTCAGCAAGACCAAAGAGGGCGTTGGCGATGAGGCTGCCGATCTCGTTGCCGATCGGGGCAAGGACGATGAAGGCGATGGGGATGGTGACGATCATGGTGCAGAACGGCGTGAAGACCGTGGACAGCACGTCGGGCATGACCTTCTTAAAGAACTTCTCGACAAAGTACAGGACCGGCACCGAGAGGATGATCGGCAGGACGGACTGCTGGTAGTTGGCAGCGGCGATCTGGATGCCGTAGACGGAGATGATTCCGCCACCCTCCTGAGTCGCGACACTCACGACGGACGGGGCCATGAGAGCACCGCCGAGGAGCATGCCCAGAACCGGAGAGGCGCCGAGCTTCTTAGCAGCGGCATAGCCCAGGTAAATGGGGATAAAGGTAAACGTGGCCTCGTACAGGGTGGTGTAGAGGAACGTGTAGGTCGGATCGGTATCGGAGAGAACGCCGAGCATAGTGGGACCGAGGACCGCGGCGATGGTGCGGAACAGACCGCCGGCCATGAGCAGCGGGATCAGCTGGGTCATGGAGCCCGACAGATAGTCGAGGATGATGTTGGGCAGGTTCTTGAGCTCGAACTTCTCCTTAGGAGCGTCGAGGTTCTCGTCGACCGCGGCACCCTGCTTGACGCCGGACATGGCGACGAACTCGGCGAGCACCTTGGGCACGTTCTGGCCGATGATGACCTGGAGCTGGCTGCCGGCGAACTGGCAACCCAGAACACCCTTGACCTTCTTGATCTTCTCCACGTCGGCCTTGCTGTTATCCTTGAGCGTCAGACGCAGGCGCGTCATGCAGTTGGTGGCGACGGCAACATTCTCCGCACCGCCCACGAGCTCGAGGACATCGGTGGCAATCTGCTTGTTATCTACTGCCATGGGACCCCTCCCCATATCATCGTGTGCCTACCCGTTTGGACGTAGGCACGCCTTTGACCCGGCGACTATAACCCCTTACGGCTGCCGAGCCCTTGGATACGCTGTCGTAAACAATCTGTTTACTGAACGTTTACAGCACTTAGTTTACACGCAGCGTTGAATTTGTGGCAGTTTTGCCGTTTGCAGTCCGGTGAACGGTAGGAAATCGGGGGTGAGCGTAATTGAACGCTAAGGCATTGCATATAGTACCGTTTATTAATAAATAGCCGTCTACGTGGGATTTTATAAAATCTGGCACCCAAATGCCTTGTTGACCCATCAACAAAAGCCCTGATAGATAGTAGTAAACGAGTGTTTAGCAGTTCATTGAGCGTTTGATGCGACCGTTTACCGAGTTCATCTGCTTATTCTCTAATTCTGCTTTACACTAAACATGTTTAGATTGTATTGCCGCACACGTTTAACTCTCGCGGCACAAGGGAGGCAGCTCATGGAACTCAAATCGTGCACCTACGCAACCGTCACCACCTTGGGTGACTTTGGCCCCTGGATCAGCAAGGTCGTTCTCGACCTACCCTGCACCGTGCGCGCCAACGATGTCGATGCGAACACTTTCCATATATATGTAGAGCGTCACGAGCGCACGGGCGAGATCCTGATGCGCAAGGAGCACGGCGCCGACCATGCCGCGCCCTCCGTGGGTTACATCGACGTTCTCGCCGCGTATCCGTGTGACGAGAACGGCCGCAAGCTCGCCGTGAGCACCCATGTGGCACTCGAGGTCGCCGAGCAGCGCCTGACCAAAAAGATCGAAGGCGGCGTCATGGGCTCGCGCATGCTCGATGACCAGCTGCACATCACGCAGCTCGCGGCTCTTCCCGGCAACGACGGCGACGACCCCACCTGCGGCCTGGTCTTCGATACCTGTCGCGGCGACATCTGCCCCGCACTCAAGGGCTGGAGCAATGCCGTACAAAAGACCGCCATTGATGGCATCGCGCTCGAGTACGGCTTCTTTGAGTCCAGCTTTAAGGCAGAGGACTCGGCCTGCTTCAATCCCTTCGCGCCCGAGGCCACGGTCGTGCCCCAAAAGGCCCCGCTCGTGGTGTACCTACACGGCGCCGGCGAAGGCAAGGGCGCCACACAGGGCGAAGGCGCCACGCGCGCCTATACCGGCAACCGCGTGACAGCCATTAGCCAGGCGCAAATCCAGCGCTACTTTGGCGGCTTTGCCTGGGTGCTCGTGCCGCAGTCTCCGACGTTTTGGATGGACAACGGCGTCGAGCAGCTCGGTCGCTCCAACCAGAGCATCTACTCCCCCGTACTCAAAGCGCTCATTGACGAGTTTGTCGCCGAGTATGCCGAGCGTATCGACACCGACCGCATCGTGATCGCTGGCCTTTCCAACGGCGGCTTTATGACCCTGCGCCTGTGCGCCGACTACCCCGATTTCTTCGCCGCGGGCCTTCCCTGCTGTGCCCCGTGGTACAACGCCACGGACGAGGACGTAGCCGCGCTCGCCAAGACGCCGCTGTGGTTTACGCACTCCAAGGGCGACGAGCTCGTGCCGCCGCAACAGACCGTGCTGCCGCTCACGGCGCGCCTGCGTGACGCCGGAGCCAACGTGCACCTCACCTACTTTAGCCATGTCGAGGACCTGACCGGGCGCTATCGCGAGGCCGACGGCTCGCCCAAGAAGACGTTCAACCACGGCGTGTGGATCCACCAATTCAACGACCTGTGTTATCAAGACTTCGACGGGGGTAACGTACTCATCGACGGCGAGCCGGTGGGCTGCTGGGAGTGGTCGGCCAGAGTTTCGAGGTAACCATCCCATCGGGGGCCCTGACCTTTAGTTTTGTAAACGTCCTCGCGCCTGAGCCCCGCTTATCCTGCTCCTTCGGAGCATCGGATAAGCGGGGCCCGCGCTGCGGAATGTTTACAAAACTAAAGGTCAGGGCCCCCTAAGTTAACGTTGTTCGAAACGCTGGCCGGGCGCTTCCGGCAGCACGCCGGGTCGGTGGCGATGGGGGCGTGGGTCCCGTCTTGCCTCGCGCGTAACTGGCTGAATTGATTTTGATTGGAGCTGCTCCTATGTCCCAGAATTTGACTCGGGTGATTGTTACCACTGATATGGAAGTCGATGATATGAACTCGCTCATTCATTTGGCTCTGTATCTTAATGTGCTTGATGTTCAGGCTGTGGTGTATACGGCTTCGCAGTATCACTTTCTTGGGGATGGGGTTCATACGCTCGGTGAGGTGAATTCGCATTGGCGGACTAAGGGTCGTCGCTCTTATGAGTGGGATGTTGTGCCTCATGATCCCGATCCGCTGGCCGGCGGGCTTCGTGAGTATCGGCCGTTTCCCGAGCATTGGATTGAGAGTCTCTGGAGTAATGAATATGCCCAAGCTTGGCCGCAGTTGCAGGCGAATGCGGACGCTGCCGGTGAGCCGCCGTATCCCACGCCTGCCCAGATGATCGAGCGCACCTTTGTGGGAAATGTTGCCTTTGAGGGTGATGTGGCCGAGGAAACTGAGGGGTCTCGCGTAATTGCGCAGGCAATTTTGGATGATGACCCGCGTACATTATGGCTGCTCAGCTGGGGTGGCATGAACACCATTGTTCGCGCCCTCATGAGTATTGCCGAGCGTTATCGCGCCATGCCCGAATGGCCCGCCGTGCAGCAGCGGGTCTATCGGAAGGTGCGCGTGATGGGCGTTGCCGATGGCATAGGGCAGGACAACTCATGGCTCGACCATGGACGCGAGCTCTTTCCCGAGCTCATCTTTTGGCGTGTGCCCTATATGTATGGCGGCTATGTCGACGCCAAGATGGCGCAGCCCGATTCGCTGCCACTGTTTAAGGCTCCTTGGCCCGAGCAAAACCTCACGCAGGAAAACGGCCCCCTTATGGCGCGCTATATGCTCTATGGCGATGGCAAGGTCTACGAAAACGAGCCCGAGCGCTTTCAGTTTGGCAAGCATGCCCGTCTGGATTGGGGTCTAGAAGGCATGCCCGCGATGCAGTTTGAGCGCGGCGACTTTATGGCCGAAGGCGACAGCATGACCTATATTCCGCTGCTGCCGTTTGGCCTGCGCGGTATCGATGACCGCGGCTTCGACACGCTGCTCGGCCGCATGTTTCTTGATGGGCATCCCGATGCGGACGCACCCGCCGGTTTTGCCGCCATCGGCACGCCCGCAGGCGACAACCCCAATCCCTATCTGCGCGCCTATCAGGAAGACTTTGCCGCCCGCGCGCAATGGTGCGCCCACGATCCGGCAGCTTGCTCGCATCCGGCACATGTTGTCGAGGTCACGGCCGACCGCAGCGCCACAGCCGGCGAGCGCGTCGCCCTTGCGGCAACCATCGTCGACCCCGACGACAAGGGCTTCGATGCACATTGGAATGTCGCCATGAACCCGTCGAGCTATGCAGGCGCGCAGGATCTTTCGCTGTGGCAGGAATGCACGGTGAGTACCACTTTCATCGTGCCCGCCGACGCGCAGCCCGGCGACCGCTTTGTGCTCACCCTTACCGTGCAGACACGCGCCGAGCGCCCCTGCAGCCGCTACGCCCAGGTTGCCGTGACCGTGGCGTAACCACCACGATCGCACCAAGCACATTTGCGGTGGCCGGCAAGCGGCGCCAACCAGAAAGGCCACCGCAAAAGTACCTGGCGGTTTTGCGGTGGCCTTGGCTGTCTTAGCAAGCCTACCCTTGGAGGAGAATGGATTCTCGCGAGGTCAGTATTCCATCTCACAATGCCGAATTTTCCACAGCCGCATCGCGTGTCTTAAACTCTCAACCCTTCATCTGTGGCATTTCTTTTAACAGGGCCGCCATATATAAGGGCAGATACAATATCGTCTTTTCATCCACCACGTTATCCCGGTGAAGCACGACCGCCTGAGTCAATCCATAGTTTTCAACGCTCATCAGGCGGTCAAGGGCAGCGTGCTTCGTGCTGTATCTACCCGATTTGACCTCGACAGGCAACACGATGGGACTCCGCTTATCCTCGATTAAAAAATCGACTTCTCCAACCTTCGCCGCGTTAAAGTAGAACAACGAAGAATAGCCGCATGCGCGCAGCTCCTGGGCTACTGCATTCTCAAAAGCCTGCCCGAAGTTGACCGAATCCCGCTGCGCAACAATGGCCTCAACATCGGCGGGAGAAAAAGTAGAAAACAGTAGACCAACATCGCTCAGATAAAACTTGAAAAAGCTGTCTTCCCGCGAAAGACCCAAGGGAAACATCGGCTCGCTCGCCCTCTTAACCGGAATCGCAACGCCCGCATTAACAAGCCAGTCAAAATCGGGTTGCAGATCCAAAAAACGCTTCCGCTTGTCTATCCCGGTAACGAGAAAGCGCTTGTTCTCTTTATTAAGCTGCGCGGGCATGGCATCGTAGATCGTCCTGATCCGCTGAGCATGCGCAGGGGTTTCGGCGTACCGTACGATATCCGCACGATATGCCTCGAGGATGCCCTGCTGGCGAGCGCGCATCGCCTGCGTATCATGAGTCGAGACGAACAGCTGAACAGCCTCAGGCATGCCGCCCACAAGAACATACCGGTAATACGTCTCGACCAGCCGTTTGTGAATAAATGGGGGCACCTGTTCCCGTTTGCGGTAACAGGCTCGAACGATATCCCACAATGATTTATCGACTCCCAGAGCCCAGGAGAATTCTTCGAAATCCATGGGAAACATCTCAAGGATATCGATAGTACCCACTGGCAACGACCGATAATGATACGCCTCGACCCCGAGCATGGAACCGGAGTAGATAACATCGAAGCGATTGTCTTGTGCAAGGTAACGCATCCAGGTGATGGCGTCTCCGCAACGCTGCACCTCATCAAAAAACAGAAGCGTCTTCGCATCCGAAGCAATAGGCGATGAAGACAGTGCGGTGATTCTCACAATGAGGTCATCGAGGCTCTTTGCCTCCCCTATGAGCTCGACCGCGTCAGGTCTCTCCACGAAGTCAATTTTCAGGAAGCTTCTGTAGTTGTCACGGGCAAACTGCTCGACAGCGCTTGTTTTGCCAACCTGTCGAGCACCGGTAATAAGCAGTCCCTGCCCGGTTTTAGTCTGTTTCCAGTTTTCAATTTTCTCGATAATTTTACGCTTGAGCATGCTTGCCTCCTTTTGCCCATTTTAACTGGGATAACTGCAAAATTCAAATTGTAATTTGATATATTCCAGCATAATCTCAATCAGAATTTACCTCTATTGAACATTTTTAAGAAAGCGTTGATCAAACATCCAATAACATGCGGTGCCCACGTTCGGCAAGGAGTGTCCCCAACTGCCACTCATTTAAGTGCGTCCCCAATGAGTGGCGGAAGAGTGGCCCCAGTGACTAGCCGTTTAAGAACGTCCCCAGCGACTAGTCAAAAATGGGCCATGTGTCCCAGTTGTGGAGACTCCTTGAGCCGTCTGGGTATCGTGAAAGATCGCACGCTCGCCCATCATCAAAAGTGACACACGCTACCTGTTGATGGGAGGCAGCCATGGGCTTCTTTGACAAGATGTTCGAGAAGAAAGAGTGCGCGATTTGCGGTACCGAGCTGGGACTTTTGGGGAAGACCAAGATCAACGAAGGCTACCTGTGCAAAGAGTGCATCGGCAAGCTCTCCCCCTTCTTTGGCGGCTATCGTTCCAGCACCGCGGACGATATCCGTGAGCAGCTCGCCTACCGCGAGGCCAACGCCGAGCGCCTGGCCTCTTTCAACCCCACGCGCACGCTCTCTGCCGGGCGCACCAATATTATGCTCGATGAGGACGCGGGCCTGCTGATCATTACCTCGCAGAGCCGCTGGCGCGACGCCAACCCCGACATTATCGAGTTCTCGCAGGTACTCGGCTGCGATATGGATATCGACGAGCATCGCACCGAAATTTATCGCGAGACCAAGGACGGCGAGCGCGAGAGCTACAACCCGCCGCGCTACGACCTGGATTACGACTTTAATCTGACCATCCACGTCAACACGCCGTACTTTACCGAGATCAACCTACGCGTAAACGACTCCACCATCGATCAGCGCGGTTCCATCGAATACCGCGAGGCCAAGCGCCAGGCAACCGAGGTCCGCGACGCGCTGGTGCAGCTGCGTCAGGAAACGCGCGACAGCGTCGTGGCCGCCAAGGCCCCCAAGACCGCGGTCACCTGCCCCTTCTGCGGTGCAACCACCATTCCCGATGCCAGCGGGCGCTGCGAATACTGCGGCGGCGCCATCGGCGCATAGCCTCCGGCACGGAAAGGACCGATCATGGCCTTCGAGAGTGTCAACTATCAGTGCCCCGCGTGTGGCGGCCCCCTTCACTTTGCCAGTGCCGAGCAAAAGCTCGTCTGTGACTACTGCGACTCGCGTTTTGAAGTCGAAGAAGTCGAGGCCCTCTATCGCGAGCGCCAGGACAAGGCCGATGCCAAAGCCGATGCCGCAGCCGCGGCCCCCAAGCCTGCTGTCGACGATGCCGTGCAGGAGCTGGCCCAGAACACCGGCTACATCTGCTCGTCGTGCGGCGCCGAGCTGGTCTCGGACGGCACCGTCGCCGTCACCACCTGTCCGTACTGCGGCAACCCTGCCGTGGCGCCCGGCCAGCTCTCGGGCGACTTCTCACCCGACCTGGTGATCCCGTTTAAGCTCGGACGCGATGACGTTATGGCCGCGCTCAAGGAGCACTACAAAGGCAAGATTCTGCTGCCCAAGAGCTTTGTCACCGGTAACCATATCGACGAAGTCCAAGGCGTTTACGTGCCGTTTTGGCTTTACGGCGCCCGCGTGGACGGCGAAGTGTGCTTTGATGCGACCAACGAGACCGTAACCGAGGAATCCGACCGCACCGTCACGACCACCGACCACTACGATGCCTACCGCAAGGGAAACATCTCGTTTAAGCGCGTGCCCGTCGACGGATCCTCCAAGATGCCCGACGGCCACATGGACGCCATCGAGCCGTTTGACTACGACGCGCTGCGCCCGTTCTCGGTCGCCTATATGCCCGGCTACATCGCCAACCGCTACGACGAGGATTGCGAGACCTGCAAGGCGCGTGCCGAGCGTCGTATGGAAGAAAGTACGATTTCGGCCCTGCGCGAGACCGTCGTCGACGAGTATGACGACGCCACGGTCGAAAGCAAGCAGTTCGACTACACCTGGGAAGACAGCGACTACGCCCTGTTCCCCGTGTGGATGCTTTCCACCTCGTGGAACGGCAAGAGTTATCTGTTTGCCATGAACGGCCAGACCGGTCGCATGGTTGGCGAGCTCCCCTGCTCCAAGCCCAAGCTCGCCATCGCCTCGGTGTTGTTCTTTGTGATCGGGTTTGCCCTCTCCCAGATTCTCTTTATGGGTGGGAATGCCTTCGATCCGGACTACCTCACCTTTGATGTCGAGGGCATCCTCATCAACATCGTCGCGCCGCTGATCATCGTAATTATCGGAGACGTGCTACTGGTGGGCCAGCTCAAGACGGCCAACGAGGCCACCCACGCCGATTGCTACTGCGGCGAGCTCGACCTGACCGAGAAGCACGACACCTTCAGCCATACCGAGACTACCGTTGTCATGAAGGACAACAAGGACGACTAGCCATTCTGACCAATACCACCCGGCCTTTGACGAGAAAGGAAGATCACCATGGGACTCTTGAGAGCTGGATTGGGAGCTGCCGGCGGCGTCATGGCCGACCAGTGGAAAGAATTTATCTATTGCGAATCGATGCCCGCTGACGTCTTGGCTTGCAAAGGCAGCAAACGCACCGGCGGCCGCAGCTCCAACACGCGCGGCGAGGACAACGTCATCTCCAACGGCTCGGTCATCGCCGTCAACGACGGCCAGGGCATGCTCGTGGTGCAAAACGGCAAGATCATCGAGGTTGCGCTGGAGCCCGGCGAGTTTGTCTTTGACACCGGCAGCGAGCCGAGCGTCTTTAGCGGCAACCTGGGCGACTCCATCAAGGAGACGTTCGCCAATATCGGCAGCCGTTTTACCTTTGGCGGCGACGCGGGCAAGGACCAGCGCGTCTACTTTATCAACACCAAGGAGATCATCGGCAACAAGTACGGCACCGCCTCGCCTGTGCCCTTCCGCGTGGTCGACAACAACATTGGTCTGGACGTCGACATCTCCGTGCGCTGCAACGGCGAGTATTCGTACCGCATCACCAACCCGCTGCTGTTCTACACCAATGTGTGCGGCAACGTGACCGATAGCTACACGCGCGATAAGATCGACAGCCAGCTTAAGTCCGAGCTGCTCACCGCCCTGCAGCCCGCCTTTGCCAAGATCTCGGAGATGGGCATTCGCTACAGCGCCATCCCCGGTCACACCACCGAGCTCGCCCGCGCGCTCAACGAGGTCCTCTCGGCCGACTGGCGCGACCTGCGTGGTGTCGAGATCGTGAGCTTTGGCGTCAACTCCATCGCCGCCTCGCAAGAAGACGAGCAGATGATCAAGGACCTGCAGAAGGCCGCGGTCATGCGCGATCCCACCATGGCAGCCGCCAACATCGCCAGCGCCCAGAGCGATGCGATGCGCGCAGCAGCCGCCAACCCCAACGGCGCGATGGCAGGCTTCATGGGCATGGGCATGGCGGGCGGCATGGGCGGCATGAACGCCAGCCAGCTGTTCGCCGCCGGCCAGGCACAGCAGCAGGCCGCCCCGCAGCCGGCTCCGGCACCCGCCCCCGCACCGGCTCCTGCCGCTGCCCCCGCGGCCGGCACGTGGACCTGCAGCTGCGGTGCCACCAACACCGGCAAGTTCTGCCCCGAGTGCGGCAGTCCCGCACCCGCCCCGGCACCGGCCAAGTGGTTCTGCCCCAACTGCGGCAGCGAAAACGGCGGCAAGTTCTGCAGCAACTGCGGAACGCCCAGGCCCTAGCCCCTCTATCCGGTAATTGGCGGGGAGGTCCGCCACCCCCGCATTTGCTTCTATGGGTTTCGTTCGATAAAGGAGGACACCATGAAGACAACGTTCAAAAAGTCCGTACTCGCATTTCTGACATGCGTCCTGGCGCTCGCCTTTGCCCTGACGGGCTGCAGCGGCGGCGGCAAAGACCCCAAGGCCAACTTCGTCGGCAGCTGGGAACTCTCGGGTGGAACCGTAGATGGCGAAGAGCTGACCGATGAGTACATGAAGATGCTCGAGGATTGGGGTGTCCACTGCGTCCTGATTCTCGATGAGGACGGTACAGGTGCCCTCGACCTGTTCCTTGAAGTCGTCGACCTTAAATGGGAGGCCAAGGACGCCACCACCGTAACCCTCACCGCCGAAGACGAGTCGTATGACATGAAGCTCAAGGACGGCAAACTCATCCTCGAAGAAGATGACGGAAATCTTGTCTTTACCAAGTCCGACAAGGACCTGTCCGGCACGGTGAAGAAGGATCGCGAGGCGGCCGAGAAGGAAGAGGAGATCGATGAGGCCGTCGAAGACGAAGATGTCCAGAGCGTCGAAATCTCCCCCGCTGTCACCGTCGCCGATGACGATCTGTGCACCATCACCATCACCGAGAAGTTCAAGGACGACTGGGGCGACATCGGCTTTGTCGTCAACATCACCAACAAGAGCGACAAGGACCTGACCTTCTACGCTCCCTCCGGCAAGACCAATGTCAACGGCACCATGAAGGACCCCTGGTTCTCGGCTCACCTGATGCCCGGCACTAACGCCACTGAGGAATTCACGTTCTCGAACGGCGAGCTTGACAGCCTTGACGACCTGGTCAACACGACCATCGGCATCGACGCCTATCTGACCGATTCCTACGAGGACGTCGCCTCTTACACCGCAACCATCGCGTAACGGCACGTAACATCAGCCGCGGATTGGCGGACACATCCGCGCACACCAGACGGGGCCGCAGGAGTTAATTCTGCGGCCCCGTCGTTTTTATGCCGATGCGTAACGAGCGCTAGCGCTCCATATTGGGGACGATGCTGCCTTCGGTCACCGCGTGCACGGCAAGACGCATGATGTTGTCGTAGCCGGTCTTGCTCAGGATCTCCGAGATACGACGCTTGATGGTGCCCTCACTCATAAACAACTCGGCCGCGATCTCGCGGCGGCTCTTGCCCTCGCAGGCAAGGCGCAAAATCGACAGCTCGACATCGTCGAGCGCCGCCGTGCCCGAAAAAATGCACTCGGGCGGCTTGGGAAACGTGCAATAGCCCGCCAGCGTGGAGCGCATCACGGCGAACAGCTCGTCGATACCGACGTTCTTGTACACAAAGCTATCGACGCCCGCCTCGCGGGCCTGATCGACAAAGGTGATCTCGGGCATGCCGGTCATGATAATGATGCGGCACTCGGGCAGCTGCTCCTTGATGCGCGCCGCCGCCACGATGCCGTTGGAATCATGCTCGGTGCATACGTCCATCAGTATCATGTCCGGACGCTCCCTGAGCGCGGCACCCAAAGCCTCGGAGGCATCGGCGATGGCGGAAACAACGGTCATATCGGGCTGGTCGCCAACGGAGCGCGCCAGGCTCTCGCGCAGGATGGCCTGGTCTTCGACGATTAACACGCGGATCATGAGCTTCTCCTTTGGGACGTGTCGTTGGCGTTAAGCGGGATGGACACCGCAAGCGTAAAGGGCGGGGCGGCGTGGACCTCTAGGCTGCCACCCAGATCTTGCGCGACATGCCTCATACCTGGGATACCCGTTCCCTCGCGATACGATACGGGGGCCGGGGACCCGTCGTTAGAAATCGTCATGCGCGCGACGGCGCCAGCATCCGCCCCCTCCTGCCACAGACGCACGTGGACCCGATGCGCCTGCGCATGCTTGGTGGCATTGGTCGAGGCCTCGCGGATAATCTGCAAAAATGCGACGGCGACACGCGCGTCCTCGGGCAGCGCACCCTCAACATCGATCTGCACACTCACCAGGCCAAAAGCATGGACGATATCATCCAGCTGTTCTGCAGGCTCGCTGGCACCGCCACTGCGCAAATCGGCGGCGATTGAGCGCAGCAACGGGTCAATCTGCTCGAGCGACTCATCGTCCAGACGCCCCTCCTCCAAATAGCGATGAAGAATGGACAGGCGCTGCCCGATCACATCGTGAACGCGGGCGCGCATACGTAGGTAGGCCGCATTGTCGGCAACCTTTTTGACCTCTTCGATCTGTGCTTGAAGTTCTTGGCCCGCAAGCTCGAGCAGGTGGTTGGCTTGCGCCAAGCGGTCGTAGGCGTGTGCGTATTCCGTCACGTCCAGGCCGACGACACGCTCGAACGGACGGCCCGAGACCGTAACGGAGTCACGCACGAACAGACGAATCTCGGAAGGAGAGATCTCGACCACGACGCGATCCCTACCAAAGCGATCAAGGTCGATATGGGCGCGATTAGCGCTGCTTTCGGGCATTTGCATGCTAAGTTTGCGCAGGTCGTTCCATGTGCTGCTCATGTCGCGTAGATCGGTTGGCATATGAAGTTCCACCAGGTTTTTGCGCATGCAGCGGTTCATGAGTAGCGGACGGCCCCTCGGGTCTAGATACAGGATGCCCACGGGAATCACGTTGATGGTCTCGATCGTCGAGAACATGGTGATATCATCCTGGCGGTTACGGACGTCCATCAAGAGCGCCGCGATGGAACGGAACAGGAAGAACGCTCCCTCTGCGATAAGGACAACGGTCCACGCCGGGCCCACGGCAAAAACCACCGGCGGTGTAACGGCGACAACAAGCAGCAGCTCGACCAGCATGACGAGGCGACGATAGTGCACCATAAGTACCACGCCATAGACAAAGATCGCGGCATTGAGCCACAACGCTCCGCCCATTGCCCTGGCGCAAACGTCAAGCGGCGCCACCAGATACGAGCCAGACGACGCGAATAAGATGAGCGCCGAAATCATCAGATGAAGCACAAGGCTCGCCTCGTAGGCGCAAATCACCTTACGGTTATAGGATGAGCGGCGCGATGCGATGAGCGGGACGTGGATCGTCTGCAGACAAGCAGCCAGGGCAAAGACAACATCGAGCGCAACGATTTGGGGAAGGATGAGCGGGATCTGCATCGTCACTCACCCGCCCTCGGCATCAAGACGATCATGCGCAGCTGGCCGGGCTCGCCCTCAAGGCGGTATGCCACGTTGCGCCCTTGCAGAGCGCTTTCGAGCTCTTGCGCAGCGGGCGTCTGCGAAAGATCTTCATCATCGTTGGAAAAAAGCGTGGCGCGCAGCTCGACACTGCATCGGTCATGGTCGCCCAAGTGATACATAAGCGCCGGATGGTCGGTGGTGTAGGCAAAAAACGCAAAGTCGTACACGCAGTCGTACAGGGCGCTTACCGTACTGGCGTGCAACGGGCGCCGTATGGCAATAATCGAGGCGCAATCGATATCGATGGTGCGCAGGTCGCTTGCGAGCTCGTTGGCAATGAGCTGAATGCGGTCGCGATCAAAACCGCTCTCCCCGTGCTGTGCCAACGTGAGCGACCCCTTGCGCTTGCAATAGGCGACGAGCATCTTGGCGCGCTGCAGCATGCGGTAACGCTCGTGCGAAGACGCTTCGTCGGTCAACGGCGGCAGCGAGCTCAGCAGGTCGTACATCCCTTCGAGCGCGCGGGCAAGCGCTTGGTCCACGTCTTGGACCAGCAAGGTCTCGGCCTCTTGATCTGCCAGGTGCGTCTTAAGGTCGTAGTCGGCCGTGAGCAGTTCGTTTTGGCGCTGCAGCTCCATGCGACGATGTGCCAGTTTGCGATTGAGCTCGTTGAGTTCCGACACGTCTTGGGCAAGCAGGGCCGATCCGCCCAGTAGCGGAAAGGCGCGGTACATCACATCGGGATCGGACGCCACGGCAAAGGCATGGGCGCGGCTGTGCTCCTGGGTCCGCAACTCCTCGAGCACGCCTACTGGCATTGGCTTTGACACCGGCGTGGCATAGACTTCCTGCAGATCGTGCGTTAGAACTTTGAGGTCGAGCGGCAAGGTGTCGAAGATGCCGGCGATGTCGTGATACGACGGAATGACACCGCAATCGAGACAGATTTCCATCGCCACCACGCACAGGACGCAATAGACGAGCGAAAAGTTGAGCCTCCATGCCCAGGGCACGCGCAGCGCATACGAGATGGCAAAGAATGCGCCACCCAGCAGTACGAGCGCCGCCGTGCCCGAGAAACGCTGGATGCGAAAGGATGAGGACCGGCCAACCAGGATAAAAAAGGCCACGAAGTCAAAGGCCGTCCACACGAGGACGGCGAAATAACCCCAGCCGTACGTGTAATCGTTGCTCCAGGTGTCGCTTGTGCGGTCAAAGCGAAAGACCTGCTGGTGAAAATCGTTGGTGAGCACAAATCCGATAAGCAGGATGGCCACAATCCACAGCGCAGCGCAGTAGCGGCGACCCAGGCGGTGTTGTTCCAGGCCTGCAAGGCGCAGACCACACAACTGGTAGAGCAGCGGAATGAGCGTCATGGGCACGTAGTACAGGTACCACAGCACGGTGGCATAGAACGGCGTGAACGACTTGTACTTGAGAATGACTTCGATCATCCACAGGGCGCAGATGGTGGCGACGGCAACAAGGCGGCGGCGCAACACATAGTCCAAACAGCGCAGATAGACCGATACGCCCCAAATCGAAAATACAATTGCGGCGACAAGCAACGGGAGAGAGCTCGAATGGACGAGCGCATCCACGACCTCTTTGGACACCTCACTATAGGCGGGCACGGCGTTAGAAAGTTTGAGGTCGAAGGCGAACAGCGCCGGCAAGACTGCCAAAAGTATGAGGAACAGCGCGGTGATGGCGCCGGCGATAGCGAAGACGCGGTGACGGTACACCTGATGTGTTATGCCAACAAGGAATCGCGGCATGGCGAAGAGCCTGCCGCCCCTGGGATCCGCCACGGGTGCGGATCGGGCGGCCGCGTGGCCGATATGTCGCTCGCGGGTACCCATAGTGCTTTTAGTGTACCGACAGGCGGGCCCAAAAAGCGGGCCACATGTCCCAAAATCCGCAGACGGCAAGGCGCCCGGCGAGCATTAACTACTCGCCGGGCGCCTTGGTCAGGAGGCTCTGAAGTTGAGCGTCTCAGCTTCCTTAGGAAAGGTCCTCACCATTCGTTTCAATGACATGCTTGTACCAGTCGAAGCTCTTCTTCTTGGAACGCTTGAGGGTGCCGTTGCCCGCATCGTCGCGATCGACGTAGATAAAGCCGTAGCGCTTGGACATCTCGCCCGTGCCGGCAGACACCAGGTCGATCGGGCCCCAGGTGGTGTAGCCCAGCAGGTCAACGCCATCCTCGGTCACCGCATCGCGCATCGCGGCGATATGCTGGCGCAGGTAGTCGATACGGTAGTCATCGTTGATGGAGCCATCCTCCTCGACAACATCCTTGGCGCCCAGGCCGTTCTCAACCACAAACAGCGGCTTCTGATAACGGTCGTACAGGTCGTTGAGCGTAATGCGGAAGCCTAGCGGATCGATGGCCCAACCCCACTGGCTCTCCTGCAGGTAGGGGTTCTTGGCGCCGGCGAAGGCGTTGCCCTGGGTGCGCTCGACATCGGGGTTATCGGCACCGGCGGAGCAACGGGTGCTGTAATAGCTAAAGCTGATGAAGTCGACGGTGTTGGCGGCCAGGATCTCGCGGTCCTCGTCCGTCATGCCCACATCGATGCCCAAGCGCTCGAGCTTCTTGACGGCATAGGCCGGGTAGTAGCCGCGGCTCTGGACGTCGACGAAGAAGTAGTTGTCCTGGTTGTCGAGCTGCGCCTGGCGCACGTCGCCCGGACGGCAGCTGTAGGGGTAGTAGCTACCTGCGGCGAGCATGCAGCCGATCTTGACCTCATGATCGATCTCGTGAGCGATCTTGGTTGCCCAAGCGCTGGCGACGAGCTCGTTGTGGGCGGCCAGGTACTCGACGGCCTCCTTGTTCTCGCCCTCCTCAAAGACCAGACCGGCACCCATAAACGGCAGGTGCAGAATCATATTGATCTCGTTGAAGGTGAGCCAGTACTTCACCAGGCCCTTGTAGCGGGTAAAGATCGTGGTCGCGAGGTTCTTGTAGAAGTCGATGAGCTTGCGGTTGCGCCAGCCGCCGTACTCCTTGATGAGGTGAATCGGGCAATCGAAATGCGTGATGGTAACGAGCGGCTCGATGCCGTGCGCTTGGCACTCGCGGAATACGTCCTCGTAGAAGGCCAGGCCAGCCTCGCTGGGCTCGGTCTCGTCACCGTTGGGGAAGATGCGGGTCCACGCCAGGCTCATGCGAAAGGTCTTAAAGCCCATCTCGGCAAAGAGGGCGATGTCCTCCTTGTAGTGGTGGTAGAAATCGATGCCGGTCTGCGCGGGATAGTAATAGCCGTCCTCGAAGTCGAGCATCTTACGCTGGCCGGAGACCACCGCATAGCGCTCGGGGCCGTGCGGAGCCACATCCACGTTGGCCAGGCCGCGGCCGTCCACGTTGTAGGCGCCCTCGCACTGGTTAGCAGCCGGCGCGCCGCCCCACAGGAAGTCTTTGCGGAAAGCCATGCATCGATCCTTTCATACGCTGCTTGTCGTGGTTTCAGTATCCCCGCAAATAGGGCCTCGCCCAACGACAGCGGCGCAGGTCGACACTTCTTTTCGCACGCGGGCGCTCGACAGCCGCCCCCATCTGACACTTTTTGATACCCGCATGCCCAAACCACCACAAAGGGGACAGGCACCTTTGTGGTGGTTGGGGCGGTTTGTCTCGATCCGTAACAGTTAGGCAGCCAAAACCGGGCCTGGTGTTACAAATCGAGATTTTTCGGGCAGCCCCTGCAGTTTGTCTAAATCTGTAACAGGTAGAGACGATTTAGCCCGCTAGATGTTACAGATCGAGACAGAAGATTCTAGTCGCAGGCGATGTCGAGGTTCTTGCCGATGAGGCCTACGTAGCCGCCTTCGCCGGCGGGATATTTGACTGAATAGGGAAAAAAGGAAAAAATAGGAAAAAAAGGAAAGGAGACTCATGACTGAAACCATCTTCTCCCCCTCATTTGGAAATCGCCCGTCCTATCTGGTGGGGCGCGGGAGCGTGATTTCGACATTCATCTCCGGCCTTGAGCAGGAGCCGGGCAATCGAGACCGGGCTATGCTCATGCTCGGCCAGCGAGGCAGCGGCAAAACGGTTCTGCTGTGGGAACTTGCCGATCGCGCACGCAAGCTCGGCTTTGTTGTCGCCACGCCCACCGTAGCCTCCGAGGATATGCTCGAGCGCATTGTTGAGAAGATCCAGGAAGCGGGCGAGCCCTACGCCAACAAGCATCGTCTCCCCAAACTTGCGGGCGGCAGCCTGAGCGTCTTCGGCTTCTCAGCCGGCCTTGAGTTCACGCGCGATGTGCAGGAAACCAAAAGCTTCCAGTTCAAGCTCACGCAGCTGGCGCGCAAGCTGACCGAGCAGGGACACGGCATCCTCATCCTCATCGATGAGCTCCAGGCCAATTCGCCCGAGATCAGACAGCTCGTCACCGCCTATCAAGAGCTGGTCGGCGAGGGGCTCAACGTCGCGCTCGTCATGGCGGGCCTCCCGGGAGCAGTCTCCGCGACACTCAACGACCGCGTACTGACATTTCTCAACCGCGCACGCAAGGTCACGCTCGAACCGCTTTCAGTTGGAGATGTGGATGCCTACTATCAGCGAGCTTTCGAAGAGCTCGACCTTGATATTCCAGGCAATCTTCGGCTGGACGCTGCTCGCGCAACTCAGGGCTCGCCCTACATGCTGCAGCTCATCGGCTACAACATCGCCAATCGTTGCCAGGCAGGAGAACACGTAACGCCAGAGCAAGTCGACGGAGCAATCGAAGCGTCAAAGGCCGATTTCGAAAACGATGTGTGCGAAACGACGCTCGCCGCGCTATCGGACCAAGATGTTGCGTTTCTCGCTGCAATGACCGATGACGAAGCCGCCGTGTCTCGCATTTCTGATGTTGCGAAGCGCATGTCAGTCACACCGGACTACGCACAAAAGTATCGCCGGCGCCTCATCGACGCCGGCGTAATCGAACAGGCGCGCCGCGGTTACGTGCGCTTCGCCGTACCATATATGGCTGACTACCTGCGCAGCCAACTCTAGGCAGCCACCACAATGGGGACAGGCACCTTTGTGGTGGATTGGGCCCGGTTTGTCTCGATCTGTAACAGTTGGGCCGCCAAAATCGGGCTTGGTGTTACAGATTGAGATTGTTCGGTCTTTCCCCTGCAGTTTGTCTAAATCTGTAACAGGTAGAGACGATTTAGCCCGCCAGATGTTACAGATTGAGACGGAAGATTCTAGTCCACGGCGATGTCGAGGTTCTTGCCGATGAGGCCTACGTAGCCGCCCTCGGCAGCCTTGGGGCTGTCGGCGTGGCAGAGGACCCACTTGTCTGCCTTCCAGTAGCAGTAGCTGTCACCGGCCGCGGGCATGTCGGCCGCGGCCTCGGGGCGCGGACCATTGGTGCCAGCGGGCAGCGCCACCATCACCTGGAAGCCACCGTCGTCGACCATGCACGGCGTGTAGTGGAGCGTGGTGTTGAAAACCTCGACGACCTTGCCCGCCGGCACGCGGAACGCCTTGACGCACGCGGTATCGAGCTTGCCGTCCTCGATCTCCCAGCGATGTGCCACGAGCAGGATAAAGTCGCGTGCACCCAGGTTGAACTCGCTCGCGCGGTGGTACTCCAGGCAGTTGAGACGCGTGTTGTGGCCGTTGCACCAGCCGAGCTGGAAGGGACGGCCGCCAAACATGAGAAAGCCCAGTTTATCGGCATCCTTGACGCCCTCGAGCTCCGGCGCGCTTGCTACGTACTTGCTGCCCTCGGGGATGGGCGTAGCGGAAAGCGCCCCGACGAGCGGAGCGGTCAGGTTGGACGGAACGTCGTTCCACACGCGGCCATAAGATTTGAACTCGGGATCTGATACAGAGTAGATATGCATGCTCGCTCCTGTTCGTTTATGTGACAGTATGAACATTCTAGAACTATCTCGTTCCGTTTTGAGCGCCCAGCATGAAAAAGCGCCCCACAAAGAGCGGGAGCGCTTCTGGCGCAAACGCTATTCCTGCCAGCAGCCTTACGCCTGCTGATAGTGCAGGTGCTTCTCGTCGATATCGGCCAGGTCGCGGTCGAGATAGCGGCGCGCGAGCCAGTTTGCCATGGGGAGGTTCTGGTCCAGGTAGTTACCGCACTCCTCGGGAGCGGCTCCGGGGACATCACCCTCAAAGTCGGCGACAAACTCGAACAGCTCGCGCACGAGCGGCAGAATCTCCTCGCTCGTCAGCTCACCAAAAACGACGAGGTAAAAGCCCGTGCGGCAGCCCATGGGGCCAAAGTAGACAATGCGGCTCGACCACTCGGCATGATTGCGGAGGAACGTCGCGCCCAGGTGCTCGATGGTGTGGCACTCGGCCGTGTTCATGACCGGCTCCTTGTTGGGCGTGGTCAGGCGCAGATCAAAGGTGGTGACGGCGGCACCGGTCGCCGAATCGCGGTCAATGCGGCTCACATACACGCCGGGCTCAAGCAGCAGATGGTCAACGGAAAAACTCGCGATGCGCTCCATAGCAGATCCTCTCGGTAGTCAATTTGGGACGGGGCTCTTTTAGCTGGTTCGAATGGTCGCACCAATCATACCAGTCAAAAAAGCCCCGTCCCAAATAAGCTACCTGGGACGAGGACCAATGAGTTTTTAATCCCCGTCCCGGAAAAATCATGCTAGGCAGTGTATGCAATTGTTGATTTGACAGCGTGGCGCCAGCCGGCGATCTTTTTGGTGCGTTCGTCGGCGGTCATGACAGGCTCCACGATGCCGCGGGCACCGTAGACGTCGACGACATCGCGCGTGTACATGCCCAGCGCAATGCCGCAGGCCCAGGCCGCACCCAGACCGCTCATCTCGTCGTTGCTCGCGATGCGAATGGGCGAACCAACCAAGTCGCTCTCAAACTGCATCAGGTACGCGTCGCGCGTGGGACCGCCGTCAACACGAAGCTCGGCCAATGCCGCGCCCGAGTCCTCGACCATCGCATCGATCACGTCAAAGATCTGATAGGCAATCGACTCGTCGGCGGCCTTCACGAACTCCGCGCGACCCGTGGTGCGCGTCATGCCAAAGACGCAGCCCTCGGCGTCACTCGCCCAGTGCGGCGCGCCCAAACCGGTAAACGCCGGTACAAAGTAGACACGGCTCGCCGGATTGGCGGCGTAGCACAGGTCGGTAACTTCCTCGGGGTTATTGATGAGCTCCAGATCATCGCGCAGCCACGTCTTAACGGCGCCGGCGTAGCTCACGTTGCCCTCGAGTACATACTCGGTCACGCCGTCCATACGCCATGCGAGCGAGCTCGAAAGCCCGTGCGAGCTGGCAACGAACTCGTCGCCGACGTTCATCATGACCGAGCTGCCGGTGCCATAGGTCGCCTTGGCCATACCGCGGCTGCGGCAACCCTGCGCGAACAAGGCCGCATGGCTGTCGCCGAGCACGCCGTGAATGGGCACGGGTGCCGGCAAAAAGCCGCCCAGGTCCGTCGTGCCGAACAGGCCATCGGAATCGGTCACCTGCGGCAGGCAGGCCACGTCGACGCCAAAGGCCTCGCACACCGGCTCGCTCCAGCAGCCACGGCGCAGGTCAAAGAGCTGCGTGCGGCCGGCGTTAGACCAGTCGCAGCGGAACTCCGCGCCGCCCGTGAGCGTCCAGACCACCCAGGCATCGATGGTGCCCAGACACAGCTCACCCGCCGCCTCGGCCTCGGCAGCCGCGGGAACGTTCGCGAGAATCCAAGCCATCTTGCCCGCCGGATAGTAGGGCGAGAGTACCAGACCCGTCGTGTCGCGCACCAGGTCGGCCACACCCTCGCGTGCGGCCAGCTCGTCGCACAGCTCGCGGGCGCGGGCGCACTGCCACACCACGGCGTCGCACAGCGGATCGCCCGTCGTGCGGTTCCAGGCAACGGTGGTCTCGCGCTGGTTGGAGATGCCGATGCCGGCGACGTCGGCCGGGTCGACCCCAGTCTCCTCCACCACGGCACGCGCCACGGCCAGCACATTGGCGGCAATCTCGGCCGGATCATGGCTCACCCAGCCGGCCTCGTTGACAATCTGGCGATGCGAGCGATCGGCACGATGAATCAGATGGCCGCCCTCGTCCACCAGCAGCGCCTTGGTGCCCTGCGTGGATTGATCGATTCCGATGATGTAGCGGCCCATGGCCACCCCTTTCAAAACGAATGTGACAAAGGGACGGCCCCTTTGTCACATTCCAGTTACTCTGTGGGCAGGAAGTCGGCGACCGTCTGCGCGATTCCGGCACCCGTCAGGCCGTAGTGCGCAAAGACCTCGGGGCTCGTACCGGTGATGACCGGCGCGTCGGGCAGGGAGAGGCACTTGACCGGACGCGGGCAATGCTCGCCCACCACCTGCGCGACCATAGAGCCCAGGCCTCCGAAGGAGCTGTGCTCCTCGACGGTCACGACGGCGCGCGTGGCGCCGGCTGCCTCAATCACGGCCTCGGTGTCGAGCGGCTTGACGCAGTACATGTCGAGCACCGTTGCCGAGATGCCCTGCTCGGCCAGCAGGTCGGCGGCATCCACGGCATGGCGGACCATCTCGCCGGTGGCGACGAGCGTCACATCGGTGCCGCGGCGCACCCAGGTGGCGCGATCCATCTGGAACGGGCACTCGTCCTCGGTGTACACGTCCTCGACCGGATTGCGCCCCACGCGGATATAGGCCGGCTTGTTATCGGCTACCAGGGCGCGCACGAGCTCGGCGGTCTGGAAGCGGTCGCTCGGCAGATACACGCGCATGTTGGGAATCGCGCTCATGGCGGCGATATCCTGCGCGGAGTGGTGGCTCATACCCAGGGCGCCGTAGGACACGCCGCCCGAGATGCCGATGAGTTTGACGTTGGTGTTGGAGTACGAGACGTCGACCTTGCACTGCTCATACGAGCGCGTGGTCACAAAGGATGCCGGCGAGGCGGCCCAGGCCTTCTTGCCGCACGAAGCCATACCGGCGGCGATGCTCACCAGGTCCTGCTCGGCGATGCCGACCTCAACGGACTGCTGGGGATACTGATCAAAGAACGGCGTGAGCGACGCGGAGCCACGGGAGTCGGAGCACAAGACGACGATGTCTTTATCGGTCTTCGCGGCCTCGAGCAGCGTGTCGCAGATAACCTTGCGATTGGCGATCTTGTTAGCCATTGATGGCCTCCTTATGGGCAGCGAAATCGGCGATGATCTGGGCATATTCCTCATCGTTGGGCAGGTGGTGATGCCAGCTGGCCTTGTCCTCCATGACGGACGAGCCGTAGCCCTTCACCGTGTTGAGGATGATGACCGTGGGCTTACCCTTGGTCTCGGCAGCAAGCGTCAGCGCAGCGTCAATAGCCTGGACGTCGTTGCCCGGAATGGACAGCACGTTCCACCCAAAGGCAGCCCAGCGCTCCTCCTGGCTGTCCTGCTTCATAACGTCCTCGGTGCTGCCGCTGATCTGCAGGCGGTTGCGGTCCACGAGCGCGCACAGGTTATCGAGCCGGTAGTTGCCACCGCTCATGGCGCCCTCCCAGACCGAGCCCTCGGCAAGCTCGCCATCGCCCATGATGGTGTAGACGCGGTAGTCGCGACCGTCCATCTTGCCGGCGAGCGCCATGCCCACGGCCACGGGCAGGCCGTGACCCAGCGAGCCCGAGTTCATCTCGATGCCCTTGAGTTTGTTGTTGGGGTGGCCGATGTAGGGGCTGCCGAACTTGGAGAAGCGGGCCTTAACGTCGTCGAGGTCCAGATAGCCCTCGTGGCAGAGCACCGCGTAGTAGGCTTCCATGGCGTGGCCCTTGGAGAGCACGAAGCGGTCGCGGTTGGGATCGTCGACGGTCTCGGGCGAAATGTTGAGGTGGTTGGCGTAGAGGGTCATGAGGGCGTCGATGACCGACATGTCGCCGCCGATGTGGCCGCCGGCGCCAGCCATGATGATATCGACGCAATCGCGGCGAAGGTCCCAACGCAGGGACTCAAGCTCTTCGATAGTTGCCACGAAAAACTCCTTTCAGGAAATTCCAAAGTCAAAGCCACCGCGTTTCCACAGTGCCCAAGATTGCGGCGAAAGAGGAGCGCCGCGTACTTTGGTACGCAAGCGACGGCTTGAACCGCAAGGTTGGGTGCTGTGGTAGCGCGCCGGCTCGTTGCTACAAAGTAGGCACGACCCTACTCACCGCGCAGGTAAGCTTTAACGTCCTGCTCAATAGGGTCGTATAGGTCGGGCTGGATGCCGATGTACTTGCACGCCTCGTAGAGCACCGGCACCACGTTGGCGTGAATAGCGACGCAGTGGTGGATGTAGGGACCCTCGACGATCTTGGCCTCGAGGCGCTTGAGGTTCTCGACCTCGACCCACAGATAGGTGCCCATGCCGGCCGGGCCGTCGATGCCGCGGGCGTTGCCCAGCAGCAGCGAGTACTCACCGTTGTCGCCGTCAAAGCGGGCAAGGGTGAGGTCACCGTGCTTGGCCTCGGCCGTCAGCGCACCGGGGTGATCGAATGCCAGCGGGTAGGTGAGCTTGGGCTTGACGGCCGCGCAGCTGCAGGGCCAGGGGCCGCAGTGCTGCAGCAGCTCGCCGTTCTCGTTATCGGGATGGCGCACGGTCCAGTCGGCGAACATGCCGCGGTGACGGCCCAGGTCGGCGGCCTCGACCATCAGCGCTGTGATGGCGCCGTGGATGTCGGTTTCGCAGACGATGGGAATACCCATCTCGTTGAGGATGGCGTTGGCGGCGCAGGGCATAATGCCCAGCTCGTCCTGCAGAGCGTTCCAGCACTGAATGGCACCGGCGTTGCAACCGTACTTCTCGACCAAGCGCTTCATGGCGATGGCAAGACCGGCGACCGCGGGAACCTTGTCCTCGGGAATGCAGATCTCAAAGCTGTCGTTGATGTGGGCAAGCATGGCGGTCATGGCCTGCTCGTCGGCCTGGGCGTCGCGCACGGCCTGGACAAGCTCGGTCATGGGGATGGGCGAAAGCTGGATGTTGAACTTCTCGAGCAGCTCGCCCTCGTTGCACATGGTCGACCAGAAGTCGAACGGACGGGTGGCCATCTGCAGGATGCGGGTGCGCTTGAAGGTCTTGACCACGTTGCACACGGCCAAAAAGTCCCAGACGCCGCGCTCGAACTCGGGGTCGGTCAGGCGGCAGTTGGTCATGTAGGTAAAGGGCACCTGGAAGCGGCGCAGGACCTTGCCAGTGGCGAACAGGCCGCACTGGCTATCGCGCAGACGGGTGCCGTCGGGCTCGGGGCGCTCGTCGCGCGGGCCCCACAGCAGCACGGGCAGGCCGAGCTCGCGGGCAAGGCGAGCGCAGACGTACTCGGTACCAAAGTTGGCGTGGCACAGCATGATGCCGTCGACGCCCTCGGCGCGGAACTTCTTGACGATAGGCTCGATATGGCTGTCGTCGAACAGCAGGCCCTCGTCATTGATGTCATCGATATCCACAATGTCGACACCGATCTCGCGCAGGCGATCAGCCGTAAGGCCGCGATACTTGATCGCGTCCGGCGCGCTAAAGATGCTGCGGCGCGTGGGCACAAAGCCGAGCTTGATCTTGTCCATGTACGTCCTCCCCTAATCACATGTTCAGTAAACAGACGTGTGTTTCGTTTTATTCTGTTTACTAAATGTTTTACTCTTATGTTTAGAAGTTTAGCGCGAAATACCCGTGGACGGTAGAGAAATCAGCCTAAACGGTATGTAAACAATCTGAACATACAAGGGCAACAAAAAGAGGGCCCCGAAGGACCCCCTCTTGGTAGCGTTATGTATGGTTGCCTTTGGCGGACTTTTCCGCTCTGAGGCCTGGCGCCGTTCCGCCTAGATTTCACGCACGCTCTGGCGCTCGACAAAATAGGTCGACACGGCCGTTTTGCAGGTATAGCTCTTGGGATTGCGGATGTTGCCCACCAGGCGGCGCACCGCAATCTCGCCCACCTCGTGTTTGGGAACATGCACCGTGGTGAGCGGTGGGTTGGAGAAGGCACCCAAAGATAGGTCGTCAAAGCCGATGATCGAAACATCCTCGGGCACGCGAATACCGTGCTCGTTGAGCGCGCGCATGGCGCCTACGGCGAGCACGTCGTTCTCGGCAAAGAAAGCCGTCGGCAGGTCGTCGCGCGAGACGCTGTCGAGCCACGCGCCCATGTCGCGATAGGCACCCTCGAGCGTGGTGCCCAGCGTGACACGCCATGCCAGATTGGCCTCGAGGCCCGCATCCTCAAGCGCTTGGCGATAGCCGCGCTCGCGGTCCTTAAAGTTGCGGATACGAAGGTCGCCCGCCAGATAGCCGATTTGCTTGTGACCTTTCTCGATAAGGTAGTCCACGGCACGCAGCACCGAATCGGTGTTGGCAATAACTACGGCATCAAAGTACTGACGATCGCTCCAGCCATCGAGCACGATCAGGTGGGCGGCAGCGTTGGCAAACAAGGCGTAGTCCTCCTCGCCCAACTCCGTACCCATTAGCACAATGGCGGCGGCCGGATCGGCAATCAGGCCCTCGACCTGCGGGCGCACGGCGTCCAGGTCGCTAAAGTCGAGCGAGACAAAGCTCGTGCTCATGCCGTGGCGACGCGCCTGGCGCTCCACGCCCTCGATGACCGCGGGATGGAAGGTGCTCTCGTCCAGGATGGCGCCCGTCTTGCGCGCAAGCACAAACTGGATGCTCTCGAGCTGCGTCGACTGCTGATAGCCAAGCGACTGCGCGCACTCCAGGATGACCTTGGCGGTCTCCTCGCTCACGCTGCGCTTGCGGTTGAGCGCGTTGGACACGGTTGCGGGCGAAAAGCCGGTAATGCGGCTGATCTCGCGGACGCTTGCTTTAGCCATCGTTCCCCCTAGCATCGGTCGCGGCCGAGCATCGTGGCTTGACCGCCCCGTGGCTCGGCAACTAAACGACCGCAAATTCAATCTAAACAGAAGAGTAAATGTTTATTAGCTAGTTTAGCCTGTTGTCAAGCAAAGTGGCGCGACTATTCCCCCAACGGGCGCATTTGTCCATCTTAACGTTATTACGCAAGGTCTTCGCCATTGCTTGCTATTACGCGTCGGTACCATTCGAAGCTTTTCTTTTTACGTCTCTCAAACGAGCCCGCACCGCTATCGTCTCGATCGACATAGATAAACCCGTAGCGCTTACGCATCTGTCCTGTGGCGACCGAAACCAAATCGATCGGGCCCCAACAGGTATATCCCATGAGTTCCACCCCGTCGAGCTCGACGGTCTCCCTCATCGCCTCGATGTGGGCCCGCAGGTATTCAACTCGATAGTCGTCTTCTATTTCACCCGAATCTTCCGGCACATCAGGAGCACCCAAACCGTTTTCGACGATGAACAGCGGCTTTTGATAGCGATCCCAGATTTCATTCATGGTGACGCGCAGCCCTTTGGGGTCGATAAACCTCCCCCAAGGCTCCTGTTTTAGATACGGATTAGGCGCCGAGCGAAGAAGGTTCGAATCGAACTGACCTTCCGCATGCGCTTTTGCGACGCGCGTCGAGTAATACGAAAACGAGACGAAATCGACCAGGTTTGCAGCCAGTACTTCGCGGTCATCATCCCGATAGGGCACCTCAAAACCATGGCGGGCGTATTCCTTGAGAACATAGCTCGGGTACGCACCGCGCACCTGGACGTCGGTAAACATGTAATGGCTGCGATTCTCAGCCTGCGCAGCCAGCACATCGTCCGGATCACATGTAGCCGGATAGAAGACACCTGCGTTGAGCATGCAACCGATCTTCGCCCCGGGGCACAGTTCATGACACGCCCCGACCGCACGGGCACTCGCAACCAATACATGGTGCACGGCCGTGTGAACCGTTGCATAGCGATTCTCCCCTTGCTCGAAGATGATCCCCGCCGCCATAAAGCACGCCTGCGTCATGATGTTGATCTCGTTAAAGGTCAGCCAATAATTGACCAATCCCCGATAGCGCTCGAACACGGTACGCGAATATCGATCGAACAGGTCGACCAACCTGCGATCGCGCCATCCGCCATACGCATCGACGAGATGCATGGGGACATCATAGTGGTTGAGCGTCACCAAAGGCTCAATGCCATGCGCGCGGCACGTCCTAAAAACATCCTCGTAAAAGGCAAGGCCTTCTTCATTGGGCTCGGCTTCGTCTCCTTTGGGAAAAATGCGGCTCCAGGCGATCGATAAGCGCAGGCATTTAAAACCCATCTGGGCAAACAGTTCAATATCCTGCTTGTACCTATGGTAAAAATCAATGCCTTTGCGAGCGGGATAGAAGCTGTCGGGTGCCAACGCACGCGGATCAAGGTCTCCCCGCATGACGTCCATGCGCTGATCGCCAAACGGCAGCATGTCGGAATTGGCTAAACCGCGACCGCCTTCGTTCCATCCTCCCTCGCACTGGTTTGCAGCCAGAGCCCCGCCCCATAAAAAATCTTCTCTAAACATTATGGTGTCGTCCTTTCTATCAAATTCCCGGCCCACGCTGTCGAACGCAACGGACTCGGCAAGTGCCGCGCAACAGCACAGTACCGTTGCGCGGCCAAGGGGTCGGACCGCGCAACGGCTGGGGAGCATATTTGTGCAGTAGCCTCTTATGCCTCGACGGATTCAACAGCCTCAGAATCGCCGCTCTTGGACTTCAACGGCATCTTCTCCTGTCCTTCAAATCCAAAAACCATCGCCAACGCAAACGTCACGGCACCGCCAGCAAGACACCCGATGGTGCCGGGGATGATATCCTGAGCAAACATGAGCACGTTCATCCATGGGAAACCAACGCCAGTGAAGATATAGACGTTGGCATGAAGAAGGCTTACCAGCAGACCACCGACAGCACCACCAATCATGTTCCAGGCAAGAGCTTTCTTGTCGCGAAACAGGATGCCGTAGATGATGGGCTCACTCACGCGACCGAAGGCATAGGTGATGAACAAGTTCCAGCCCGTGGCTCGATTCTCCTTGTCCTTAGCGCGCAGGCCATAGGCGAGCGCGATGGCAAGCGTGGTGTAGGCTACAACCGCGGCGCCGGGGTATAAGATGGCGTCGTAACCGTTCTGGAGCGCGGCGGGCAATATGGCGGTATAGATCGGCACGTGCATGCCGGTGGCGATGATCAGATTCCAGAATGCGCCGATAACCGCGGTCGCAGCGGGACCGGCAACAGAGGCGAGCCAAATGATGAAATCGGCCACAAGGCCCATGACAAATTGGACGGCAGGGCCGCAGAGGCACAGCGCGACCGGCAACATCACGAGCACCGTACCCACGGGTACGATCAGAACGCGCAACATATCAGGCGAGATCTTCTTAAAGAAGCGCTCAACATAGGACTGGGCCCAGGTGATCAAGATGACCGGAAGAACAGCCTGGGTGTAGTTGACGAGCTGCATGGGGATGCCGAAGACGCTGAAAGGCTTTCCGTCCTCAACAATAGCGAGCATGTCGGGGTAAATCATCACAACGGCGATGAGCAGTGCCAGCACAGGGCTCGTTTTGAACTTCTTAGCCGAACTGTAGGCAGCAAATACCGGGAAGTAATAGTACGCCGCATCGCCCACCAGGGAAAGGATCCGATACAGGTCGCTCGTTTCGGACATAAAACCGGCGCCTTCGGGCCCAAACAGAATGACGAGCATCTTGAAGATACCGGCGACACAAAAGATCGGAAGGATCGGGGTGATAGCGCCGCTCACGGCATCGAGCAGCTGATTGAAGAGGTGCTTGGGTGCCAAGCGCTCCTTCCAGCTAAGCTGAGGGCCATCGAGTTCCTCGTCAATCGATACCGTGACCTCGAATCCGCCCTGCTTACAAACCTCGTCGTAGACCTTGTCGACCGTGGGCCCGATCACCAGCTGCACCTGCCCTCCGGCGTGCACGACGCTGATGATAGACGAGATGTCCTCAAGCTTCTCATCATTCGAGAGGCTTTCATCCTTGAGGCTGAAGCGCAGGCGCGTCATGCAATGCGTAACCGAAGCCACGTTTTCCGCCCCGCCCACAGTGGAGAGAATCTGTTCTGCCACCTTTTTGTAATTTGCCATCATTGGCTCCTTTGCACAATCTTGGCTTACTGTTCGAATCGGCAAAGGTCATGCCCCGAATGGCTACGGGTTACAATCCTTTTTTGGAGATGATCCGGTTGAGATGGATCATCAGATAGAGTTCCTCCTCCTCGGAGAGCGTGGCGTCCCACGTTTCACGACAATAGGAACCGATATGCTTCACGCACTCTGCCAACTGCGGAAGCTCCTCACGAAAGTTCTTGTACATCTGCATGTTGGCGCTGTTCAGCGACTCGCCGGCTTGAATGCGCTTGAACAGGTACCGCAGATGCGTGGCATAGCGAGTGAAATCGTAGGAATCGCGGTCAACGATGATGCGAAAATCACTCTCGACGATCTCAGTGACATCTTCTAGCATATCGTCAAACTGCTTGGTGGGTTTGCTCGCGGTCTCGATGGCCTGAACAACCCGCGCATTGACGAGATTCATGGCAATGCTGGCAATCTCTTCTTTGGGAAGTCGTTCACCAAGCTCCTTTTCGAGCCTCATAACGATAAACTGCGCCGCTTTGTATTCCTTAGGATATGTCTCGCGCACTTCATAGGCGAGAGGCATCGCAATACGAAAACCCTTTTGCGCGCGCTCCACCGCAAATGACAGGTGATCGGCCATGAACAATGTCGCCTTGGTCGACAGATCATAGGGCAGCTCGTTGGCGACGATGTCCATCACCTTGGCCGTGAACATCACGATCTCAGAAGGAAGGTCGCGCATGACGTCCTGCCCTTTGGGGTCGATGTCATAAAACGTATGCTCAATCTTAGAGAGCGGCAGCTCGCGGGGAAATTCTCCCCCAAACCCGACGCCCCTGCCCATGGCGATCACGTCGCGCCCCTGCCCGTCGCGGCAAAGAACGGCATTGTTGTTGAGCTTTTTAATCGCAAGCATTATTGAACCTCCTTTCGGAATTATCAAAAAGAAAAGGCATGACTGCAAATAGCCGAGCTATCGCGGTCATGCCTTACCAGTAACAATCCGTTGTATCGAGGCGCGGGCATGCCTCCCTAGAAGTAACAATCCGCGCAACAAAGAATGATAGCCCATATCTTCGCGGGGAGCACCGTCCACAGCCGACCAACGGTAGCATATCGTCCGTGAACGGTTTTGGAAGCGTTGAAACGATTGGGAGGCCGTCTCAATCTTGCGGATCAGCCCAGGACGAGGGCCATGCGTGTCTTGAACTCGGACAGGAAGCGCGGGGCATCCACGGTCAGCGCCACAAGCGCGCTCTTGTCCGGATCGGATAGGCGGCGCTCGTCGCAAATGGTGCGGCCGCGATACTCGCCTAGCAGATCAACACGCAGATTGCAGCCGAGCGCACCCACGAGCGTAGGGTCGATCGCCACGGCAACGGCCAGAGGATCGTGCAGCGCACAGCCACCCAGGTAGGGTGCGTTCATCTCGTACGAGCCAATGTAGTGCTCCACCATGCTCGCAAACGCGCAACCGGCCATGGTGCCCGAGCCCGTCCAGCCGGCAATGTCGCGACGCGTGAGCACCACGCGATGCGTCACGTCCAAGCCCACCATGGTGAGTTTGCGGCCCGAACGCAGCACGGCATCGGCCGCCTCAGGATCGTTTGCCATGTTGGCCTCGGCGCCCGCGCTCACGTTTCCGGGCACGGTAAGCGCACCGCCCATCACGACCACGCGACCGATAGACATCATCGCCGCCGCATCGCGCTCCAAGGCAAGTGCCAGGTTGGAGAGCGGACCGGTCGCCACGTAGATCAGGTCGGGGCCATAGGTGCGCGCGGCATCAATCAGATAATCGACCGCCGCGTTACCGTCGGCCGACGTCGCCCCCACCGGCTCGTACGGCGACGCGGGCACGCTCGCCCCGCCGATGCCGTTCTTGCCGTGGATAAGCGTGGTGGACGCCGGCGGTGTATAGGGCTCAGTCGCCTTAATGGGACGATCGGCGCCCAGGTACACCGGAACCTCGGGACGACCCAACAGGTCGAGCACCGCCAGGCAGTTATGCGCCGACTGGTCGACGCGCACGTTGCCAAAACACGTGGTGATGCCCACGAGTTCCACCTCGGGGCTCGCGATGGCATAGGCCAGCGCCATCGCATCGTCCACACCCATATCCAGATCAAGGATCAGCTTCTTGATTGCCATTGTTCTACTCCGCTTCTCCGTCTTTATCGTTTAACCAAACCAATGTTCAACTTCGGCGCGCGTGGGAATCGATTGCTGAGCGCCCAGGCGCGACACCGTCACTGCCGAGGCGCGAGCACCCGCGGCCATGCACTCAAAGAGCGACAAGCCCTCTAGGCGAGCCGCGGCAAGCGCGCCGATAAACGTATCGCCGGCGGCCGTCGTATCGACCACTGTGCTCGAAAGCGCCGGCATGCGCAGCGGCTCGCCGTCATCGCCAAGCGTAACCGAGCCGGCGCCACCCAGCGTGATGACCGCGGCGCCGGCACCCTTGGCGAGCAGGGCGCTGAGCGCAGCAGCGCAGCTCTCATCGTCCTTGGGCAGGATACCCGTCAGAACCTGGCACTCGGTCTCGTTGGGACAGACCAAGTCGACCGCAGGCCACGCTCCCGCCGGCAGATCGCAGGCGGGAGCCGGGTTAAAGACCGTATAGAACCCCAGCTCATGAGCGCAAACAAGCGCCTCGGCAGTCGCTGCAAGGTCACATTCGCCCTGAGCGATAAAGACGCTGCCGGCAGCCGGGGCAATATCGCTGGCGTCGCCGTCGAACTCATCGGCCACCAGACGTCTCAGCGCGCAGGCAACGTCCTCGCCCGCAAGCGCATGGTTGGCACCCGGTGACAGCACGATGCGGTTGTCGCCCTCGCAGCGAATGATGGTCGCCGTGCCCGTCTCCACGTCGTTGCACCGCGCCACAAAGTCACAGTCCACGCCAGCATCTTGGAGCCCCGCCACGAGCGATGCACCAAACGCATCGCGCCCGACCGCGCCGATCATGTTCGTGCGCGCGCCCATGCGCGCGGCAGCGACGGCCTGGTTGGCGCCTTTGCCGCCAGCGTTGGTGATAAAACCGCTGCCGCCGACGGTCTCGCCCGCGCGCGGCATGCGCTCGCACGCCACCGAAAGGTCCATGTTCATGCTGCCGAACACCGCAACAATGCCGTTGTCTGCCATGGAAACCTCCTCGTCTGCGGGCCTTGAACCCACCGTCGACCGTCGATTGCGCGCCTTCGCACCCCTTATAACTTTAGTTCACTTTGATGTGAACGCGCCCTTGAGGTTGCGCCAGCAGCAAGCATTCACAGGAGCAGGCAGCTACAATGAATATGTGCTGAGTATTCTCGTCATTGGATGATGTTTTATGGAGCAATTCCCACAATCGAGCCCACGCGGACCGCGCCGCGCGCCCGATAACCAGGCGCCGCACGAACGCCCGCGCGCCGACCGCCGCACCGGCGAGTCGCGACGCGGCCCGAGCCCGCATCGAACGCCCACCAACAAGGGCGCCCACACCAACAGCGCCGCAAAAGAACAGGCGCCTGCTCGTCCCAAATCTCGCTATATCCCCGCCCTCGACGGTCTGCGCACGCTCGCCGTCGTCGCGGTGGTGCTCTATCACCTCAACCTCACGTGGGCTCAGGGCGGCCTGCTCGGCGTTACGATCTTCTTTGTGCTTTCGGGCTATCTGATCACGCGCTTGCTGCTCAACGAAGTCGCTAAGACCGGCCGCATCGACCTTAAGAGCTTCTGGATTCGCCGCATCCGTCGCCTGGTCCCCGCCGTGGTAACGGTAGTGTTCGTGACCTGCGCGCTGTGTACCATCTTTAACCACGTGATGCTCACCAAGATGCGCCCTGACATCCTGCCGTCGCTGCTGTTCTTCAACAACTGGTGGCAGATTGCCCAAAACGTCTCGTACTTCAATGCTCTGGGCGACCCCTCGCCGCTCACGCACTTTTGGTCGCTTGCCATCGAGGAACAGTTCTACCTGATTTGGCCGCCACTGCTGTTTGCCATGGTATCCATGCATGTAAGCAAGCCCCACACGCGCCGCGTGGTTCTGGGCCTTGCCGCGGTATCTGCCCTCGCCATGATGGTGCTTTACAACCCTGCCGCCGACCCCAGCCGCGTGTACTACGGCACCGACACCCGCGTGTTCTCGCTGCTGCTGGGTGCCTGGATGGCCTTTATCCCCGATCGCGACCTGGCGCCGGTGCGTCTCGCACATCGTTTGGGGCTCAATCGCCTGGCTGGCGCCGCCAAGCACGGCAAGAATGCCGAGGGCAAGCCTGGCGAGAAGGCCGACGAATCAGCCGAGACCGCCCCGGCACAGCCGAGCGCCCTCGTGCGCTTTTGGTCCTCGCCCGCATCCATCGATGTGTTGGGCGTCGTGGGTCTGGTTGGCCTTGCCGCCATGGTCGCGCTCACCAACGGCTACACCGCGTTCCAGTATCGCGGCGGCACGCTGTTATGCTCCATCCTCACGCTCATGGTCATCGCGGCCTGTGTGCAGCCCCAGGGAATGGTTGCCCGCGCGCTGTCCGCCGAGCCACTCGTGTGGGTTGGCAAGCGCTCGTACAGTATCTACCTGTGGCACTATCCGCTGCTGTTGCTCATGAACCCGGTCGCCAACATCAACGATACGCCCTGGTGGCAGTACATTTTGCAGGTGCTGCTGGTGGTCGCCGTAGCCGAGTGTTCCTATCGCTTTATCGAAACGCCATTTAGGAAGGGTGCCTTCGGCCGCACCGTCGCCGAATTCCGCGATGGCACCACCACGCCCGCCAACTGGGCACGCGCGCACGTCCCTGTCTGCGCAGCCTGCGCTGTCGTGTTGGTCGTTGCACTGGGCGGTCTGATCTTTGTGCCCGAGACGTCTGCGCTGAGCGGCGAGGGCGCCGAAGTTCTGAACAAGGAAGCCGAAAACACCGCGCCCACCGACCAGCAAGCGGCCGACGACACCGACAAGGACAACGACGGCTTCCCCGATGGCTCCTACGACCTGTTGATGATCGGCGACTCCGTGTCGCTGCGCGCCGTTGATTCCTTTGACGGCGTGTTCCCGCACAGCCATATCGATGCCGAAAAGGGCCGCCAGTTTGATGCGGGCCGCGCGACATTTGAGGGCTATATCCAGCAGAATCTTGCCGGCAAGATCGTGGTCTTTGCCCTGGGCACCAACGGTTTGGTAACGGACGCCCAGGTCGACGCGATTATGGCCGACGCCGGCGAGCAGCGTATCGTCGTGTTTGTAAACACGCGTAGCCCGCAGCCGTGGGTCGGGTCCACGAACCAGGCCATCGCCAACGCCGCCACGCGCTACAAGAATGTACGCGTTATCGACTGGTACGGGCACAGCGCCAACCGCAACGACCTGTTCGATGGCGACGGCACGCACCTGTCGACTACCGGCGTGACCGAGTACCTCAACCTGATCCACGATGCAGTCAAGAAAGACCTGCCCGTGCACCCCGAGGACCACGTCAACGATCCGCAGCCGGTAGCCGTCAAGTCCGCCGCCGACGCACTCGTCAATGCCCTCGCCTACAAGCCACACAAGCTGGGCACCGACAAGTAACGCGCAGCCAAATCTGCTTACACCCGCAGGGGGCGTCGGCCACGGCCGACGCCCCCTGCGGCAGTTAGGGACACTCCTTTTGCACCAGCACCCGGAAGCACTCCTGGCGCAGCCAATGAAGACCTCTACGGATGAATTCCAAGCCGCTCCGCCCCTCCAGACATCGTTTCCGTGCCTCGTGCCTGCCCCAAACAATCAAAACAAGCCCTTTTCGCCGCAACCTCAAAGGCCTGTGGGCAAAAAAGGGCAAATATGAGTACTGTTACCATTTTAGTAGCAGGCAAAACCACCCAAATTGACGTTCGGGCGACCCCTATAACCCCCTAAAGCAGCCAACCCGACTGGTTTAAGGCGTATTGAAGCCAATTTTAATGAACATGCTATAGGTTATGTTCATTATCTTTTTGGATGTAAATGCTATTCACTTAGCAACAGTACTCATATTTGGCATTTTTTGCCCACCGCCATATAACTAACGCCCTATAGCAGACAAAAAACAGGCCGCAGCCCATCGCTGCGGCCTGTTCGGAAGCAAAAGTGGGCGCTACGCGCCGTAGCCCATCGCTTGCAGCACAAACATGACGACCGTCAGCACCGTAATCACGCCGATAGTCGCCCAAGTGAGCACGTTCCATACGCGGCCGTTGCGGTTGGCGCCCATAATGTGGCGATCCGCCGCGATAACCACCTGAAATACCAGGACTACGGGCAGCAGCACGCCGTTGATGACCTGCGAGGTCATCATAATCTGGAACAAATCGACGCCAGGCATGAGCACCAACACGGCAGAAATGCCGATGATGGCCGTAATGATGCCGCGGTAAACCGGGGCCTCGTCCCAGCTGCGATCGGCACCGCGCTCCCAGCCAAATGCCTCGCAGATGGCACTCGACGTAACGCCGGGCAGCACGCAGGCAGCCAAAAAGCTCGCTGCGACCAGGCCCGAGGCGAACAACACCGTGGACCACTGGCCCGCGATGGGCTCCAGCGCGCGGGCGGCATCGGCGGCATCGCTAATCTGAATACCAGCCGGGAACAGCACCGTACCGGTCGTGATGATAATGAAGCCAGCAATGATATCAGCGGCGATCGAGCCGCTCACGGTATCAATACGCTGCAGCACGATGTCGTCCTCGCCCGCATTCTTATCGACCACGTTGTTCTGAGCCAAGAAGATCATCCACGGTGCGATGGTGGTACCGATTGTTGCGACCACAAGCGACACGTAACTGGGATCGTTCTGAATATTGGGGACGACCAAGTCGACCGCGACCTCGCCCCAGTTGGGGCCGGCCATAAACGCGGCGACGATGTAGGTCACGAACACGCAGCTTACCAGCAGCAAAATCTTCTCGATGCGCTGGAAGCTGCCCGACATGGTAAGCATCCACACCAGCAGCGCCACGAGCGGCACCGAGATGCTCGCCGGAACGCCAAACAGAGCAAGGCCACTCGCGATGCCCGCGAACTCCGAAATGGTAACGGCCGTGTTGGCGATCAGCAGCGCCGCCATGGCCAGCACGCTCCTGCGCACGCCAAAGCGCTCACGGATGAGCGAGGCCAGGCCCTTACCCGTGACGCATCCGCAGCGCGCCGCGGTCTCCTGCGTCACGATAAGCAGCACGGTCATGACGGGAAGCATCCAGAGCATCTTATAGCCATAGCTGGCGCCCGCGCTGGAATACGTGGCGATGCCGCCGGCGTCATTGCCCGAAAGCGCCGCCAGAAGACCGGGGCCCATGGCGCCAAAGATGGCCGCGATGGTCAGCTTTTGCTTGGTGCTCGCCTTTTGCTTCGTGTTTTGCACGCGACCACCTACCCCATGACCGACATGGTGAGCAGCACCGCGGCGATGCAGTACGCCACACACGAAATCATGACGGCGATGACGTTCATGGCGGTGCCCGACGTGTTAAGGTCGTGCTCGTCGCGCCAGAACAGCACCATCAGATAAATCACAGCGCTCATGTTGCCAACCAGGCAAATGACGGCAGCGATATTAAAGCAGCCGGTAAAGAGCTGCTCCTCAAACATGGTGGCATCGGGGAACGCGGCGGTGCGCACCAGCTGCGCGCACAGGTAAGTAACAAGCGAAAGGATCAGGCCCATACCCGTGCTCTGGAAGAAGAATCCCAGGTACGGTTTGGGCTCGTCGTCGTGACCGTCGTACTCGAGGAAGTAGTTCTTGACGAACGACACCATGCGCGAGGCAGCCAGCAGCACGAGCGGCATGGCGCACATGGGGAACACCACCAGATGCGCGGAGCGCAGCGCCGTCCCCAGCACGGTCGCCATAATGCACGAGGCGATGCCCCACACGACGACCCAGTACTGACGATGCACGAACCAGCTGAGCACGTTCGTCGAGTCGTCCGACGCGCTATCGCCCGAGCCGACACCGGCGATCTGCAGGTCCTCCTGATGCTCCTCGGCGATAACGTCCATGGCGTCGTCGAAGGTCACGATACCCAGGATATGACGGTTCTCGTCGCAGACAGGGATGGCAACCAGGTCGTACTTGGTCATCTCGTCCGTCACGTCTTCCTGATCCTCGTCGGGCGACACGTAGACCAGATCGCGATAGGCGAGCTGGCCCAGCGTGGCGTCGCGGTCGGCCACGATCAGCGTGCGCAGCGAAAGCACGCCCGTCAGCATGCCGCTCGGGTCCTCGGTATAGACGTAGTAGACGCTCTCAAAGTCCTCGTCGAGTTTGCGAATCGCCTCGATGGCATCGCCGACCGTCGCCGTGGCGGGCAGGGAGACAAACTCCGAGGTCATGATGCGGCCGGCGGTGTTGTCCTCATAGCCCAACAGATTACGAATCGCCTTCTCCTCCTTGACGCCCATCAGGCGCAGGAGCTTCTCGGCCTTCTCATAATCGAGCTCGTCGATCAGGTCGGCAGCGTCGTCCGGGTCCATCATGGCCAGCATCGACGATGCGTCGGTATCGGACAGGCCCTCGAGCATCTCGGTCATGAGCTCGTCATCATCGAACTCCGAGATGGCCTCGGCGGCTTGGGCGGTGTCGAGCTGCGCGAACACCTGCGCACGCAGGCGCGGGTCGAGCTGCTCGATAATGTCGGCAATGTCGGCAGGATGCAGCTCGCCAAGCGTCTTGTGCGACACCGAGAGCTGGATGTTCTTAGTCGAGCGATCGAGCAGGTCCATGTAAGACCAGGCGATAATGTCCTCGCTGAGCGGCTTGCCCAAGTGCTTCATAAAGCCCTCGACGACATGCTCGAGCGTGGGGCTGATGGCGCGTAGCAGACCGCGAGCACCGACCTCGGCGCCCAGCAGGCGCAGCTGATTTTCGCCCGACATAGAGAACTTGATGTCGTTTACGCGCACGACCTTCATGCCCTGCGTGTCGACAATCTGCTTGTTGAGCACGTCGCGGGCAAGCAAGAGTTCGGTCGGCTGCAAGTACGAAAAACGGATTTCGGTGGCCGACGTCTTAAGGTGTACACCCGTCTCGTCGATACGGTCGACCCATTTGCGCCAACTGATCATAAACGGCGTCTTGCCGGGACCACGGAACGCGAGCGACGTCACGTGCGGAAAAACTTCGCCGGTTGCAATGCCAAAATCGTTAACCACGCCGAGCTTTTCGCCGTCGACGTCCAAGACCGGCAATTTGAGCATCTCACTCAGATAATTCAATGGTGCTCCCCATCATTATTCCTGCGGACCGCGTGACCATGCCGGCACGCAATCCGTGGACTTTTAGATATGTATACGCATGCGCGGGCGGCACGCCGCTCGGCGCTCACACCCCGTGCACGCGCAGAAAGCACCTGCATGGGGTCATCGACTGTATGGTCGAGGTTTGGATTTCACCTGTAACCTTTCTCTTGACCCACATTAACCGCAGTAACTATAGCATCAGCATCGCGCTGCGGCACCGAATTTATGCCCTGCACATTGCAGGCATACCAAACGCTGACGTATCCGTGACATAGAGCCGGATGAGCACGGTGGGACAAAGCGATTAAAACCGTCCTAAACAACCAGTCGTTTAAGCATGTCCCCAATGGCTACTCTGTGGTGTCGTCGTCCTCGGGGAGTTGGGGGAACACGGCGTTTTTGGGCATGGAAACCTTGGTGAGCGAGGTGAGCTTTTTGCTCAACGCCGTGTCCGTCTTGACCAGGTCGCTGAGCGTCACGATCTTGTAGCCGTCGGCGACAAGGCCATCGATAATCTGCGGCAGCGCCTCGAGCGTCTGCTCGGCGCACTCATCGCTATCGGTGAGCAGCACAATATTGCCCGGCGTCATCGAGTCGAGCACGGTCGATACTTGCTCGTCGGCGCCGTTGAGCAGCCAGTCGCCCGAATCGATATTCCACGAAACCACGGCGGACACCAGGTCCATCGAGTCGATCCAGTTTTGCTCGTCAAACGCGGCGTAGGGGGCGCGAAGCAACATCGTCTCGACACCGGTCGCCGACTTAATCGCCTCGGTACCCTTCGTGATCTGCTTGCGCACCGTCTCGCAATCCTCGCCCTTGAGCGAATCATCGCTGTAGCTGTTGGAGCCGACCTCGCACCCGGCATCGACAATCGCTTTGGCGGTAGCGGGCGAGGCTTCCGCGGCATCGCCCGAAAGGAAGAACGTTGCCGTGACGCCCTTTTCCTTGAGCACCTGCAAGATCTGCTTGGTCGCGCCGCTCGGACCCTCGTCAAATGTCAGGGCCACGTACTTTTCGTTGCCCTTGGGCGCTACGCTTGCGCACTCGACCACGCAGTCGGTGGCGGGCACGACCTCGCCGCGGTCCTGCGTCTTGCCCGACTGCTCGCCGACCCATACCTCGGAGCGACCCTGAACGCCCCAGGTTTTGACATACTCAATGGCGCCCGTGCCCTCGACCTTAAGCTTTGGCTCGATAGTCGTGGCCTGGACCTCGTGCTTTTCGTACACGTTGCGGCCGTCCTTGACCGTCACCTTCTCGCCACCCGTAAGCTCGCGACTATCCCATTTGCCTTGTTTCACGCGCTTGCCGTCGACCTTCACCGACAGCTTTTCGCCGCCATGGCGCTTGAGCACGCTGTCGTCGACGGCCAGCAGATCGCCGGCGTCGTACGTTTCGGTCAGGCTTTGATCGTCGATAAGATTCTGCAACGTAGAGCCCACGCGCACCGCGGTCTTTTGCCCGTTGAGCTCCACGTCCACGCTGCGATTGACGTAGCCCACGACGGCAGCGATAAACAGCACGAGCGCGCAACCCACGGCGATGAGCGCATAGGGCAGGCGGGACGGTCGACGCGGCGAGCGCCCGTTGCCGATGCGCGCGCTGCGATCGCTAAACCCACGGCTATGGTTGAGGTACATCGCGCCGGGCTTACGGCGACGTCGACGCTGGCCGCTGGGCAGCTGCCCCAGGTCGCGGCGCGCCGTCGGACGCGCACCCGAGCGCCCGTTTAAGTTAGATCCGTTTTGGCGCATGTGCCCTCCCCCATAAACACAGCGAGCCGGAGCAACATGTCTCCGGCTCGCCTCCCATCATTTGGTACGTCGCTATTTGCTAGCTTTTGACGAGCCCCCGCTCGCCTTTTGATATTCGTCCTTAAAGGCCTTGAACATACCGCGCGTCTTGCCGAGCTGCTTGCCCAGTGCGCGGCTGCCCTTGTCCACGGCGACCGATCCCTTGTCATCGAGCACCTTGGCGCCCTTCTTGACCTTATCGCCCACCACGACACTGGCCTCGGCAGCCTTGGCGGCCGCGCCGCCCGAATACCCGAGCGCCTTGACCTCGTCCGAGACAATCATCGCGCCGTTCTCGTAGCCGCGCAGCATCGTCGGCGGCACCTGCGTGTCGCCCACCAACATGCTCGATGCGGCGCTGGCGGTCACATAGAACGTCTGCACAATGCCCGAGCGCGGTTTGAACTCAACGTCCGAGCAGTAGCCCACGACATCGCCCGATTCCGTGCGCACGTCCATGCCAACCCAGATGATGCAATCGTCCAGGTTGATATCGAGGCGCTTGGCCGCGGCGGCATCGTAGGTGCCCCTGACGTCGTCGACCGCGACAGCACCCTCATAGACGCCGATGGCATCGAGCGCCACAAATCGGTCGGGGCGCTCGATCATACCCGCGATATCGGACTGGCGGACCATAAAGCCCACCACGCGCGTGCCGCCCGGGGTAAAGACGGGAAAGTGAATCTTGCCGAGCTTTTTAGGGCTGCGCGGCGTGCCGTCCTTTTTGGTGCGCTTGTCTTCGGCAGGCTTACGATAAACCTTGACGCCGACAAAATCCCCTGCGCGCATTATGCCTCGGTCGAGGACTCCGTGGCCTCGGTGCCGGCCTCGGTGACGTTCTCGACCACGACGTCGGCAGCGGGCGTCACGTTGCCGCCCGAGATGGCGTCGTTGAGCTGCTCGCGAAGCTGGTCCATGCGCTCGCGGGCCAGGTCGACCTTGGCGCGCAGGTCATCGGTCTTGGCGTCGACCATCGGACCAAAGTCGTTGACCGCGGCACGAGCCTCCTCGGCACTGTGCTCGTAGGTGTCACGCATGTTGTCCCAGGCGTCGTTGGCGATATCGGCGGCCATGGCGCGGGTCTCGGCACCCGAGCGCGGGGCCAGAGCAACGCCGATGATAGCGCCGGCGGCAGCACCAAAAAGCGCACCGGAGACAAAGCTGAAAGTCTTTCCCATGATCATTCCTCTCCTGCGGGCACCTCGATGCCCACCGTTTGAATGCTGTCCATTATACCCGCAGCGCAACACTTGCCGTCGCGCTCATCTGCGTACGGTAAAAGCGCAGGTACATGATGATGATAAGCGAGTGAGCCTACTCCTGCGGCATAGCCGGCATGGCGACCGTGGCGGCCGGATTCTCGCCGGCGCCATCGACGAGCGGCAGGTTGCCCTCGTGCGCCGAACCGGACGGAGCCGTTGCCGCACCGCCAAAGACGGCCGCGGGGGCCTCGTGGTTCTCGGCGACCGCACCCTCGGTATCGATTGGCATCTGCGGCTCGTCGTCAAAGCTCGGGACGCCTTGGGGCTCCGCAGACTCGGGCTCAGCAGGTGCTTCGGCAACGGGCTCGGTGTCGGCATCGGCAGGAGCGTCGCCCTCGGGCGCATCCTCGGCCACGTCCTCGCCGTTCGCAGCGGCAACGGCCTCGTGCGGGTCCTTGCCCTCGGCCTCGGCACGCATGCCCAGCACCAGGTTGCGCAGGCCCGCGACCGTGCCTTCCACGTCGGGGGCCGGCTGGTCGGCGTGCAGGTACGCCCAGTCCATCATAAAGGTGGCCGAAGACAGCGCGCCAATGGCCAACGCGTCATCGGGACACGAAAGCTCGACCTCAAAGACACGCTCGTCATGCTCGCTCACGCGCGTGCGGCCGCACGAGATGTTGCCGGCAAGACCGGTCTCGTTCATGAGCTCGACTGTCACGTGCTCCAGCAGGTGGCAAAGCTCGGTCTGGCCCATGCAGTCCTGGAACTCGCGGCCCGAATCGCCCAGGCACAGATGCTTGGCAATCGCGGGCACCAGGTAGTACACGCGCGCCGTGGCCTCGATATCCTCCGAGGTCATGAGCGGCATGCCGGGGTTCACCAGCACGTGCGCGCAAATCTTGTCCTCGCTGACGGTGACCTTAAGGATGTTGAACAGGCCTGCCATAACTCTCCCCTACTCTTCCTTGCCCTACTCGTCGCCATCGTGCGGATCCGCAGAGCCCGCACCCGACGCCGCCGGCTTCTCTGCCGAGGACTCGGAATCCTTCTTATCGGTTTCGGCCGGAGCGATCACGCGAATGAGCGAGATGCGCTGGCCACGCATCGACTGTACCTTGAACTTGTACCCCGCGACCTCAAACACCTCTCCGATGTCGGGCACCGAGTCGCAAAGTTCTAAAATCCAGCCGGCGATGGTCTCATAATCATCGCTTTCCTCAAGTGGCCAACCAAGCTCAATCGCGTCATCGCACGAAAAACGCCCATCGACGAGCCACTCGCGGCGCGAAAGGCGCGTGAGGTACTTGTTGTCGGGGTCGAACTCGTCCTCGATCTCGCCGACGATCTCCTCGACGATATCTTCGATGGTGATGATGCCGGCCGTGCCGCCGTACTCGTCCACGACGACCACGATCTGGTCGTGCGAGGTCTGCATCTCGGACAGCAACGGCAGGATGTCCTTGGTGTCGGGCACAAAGGCGGCGTCGCGCAAATAGTCGGCGATGGGCTGGTCGCCCTTGCCGTCGAGCGCGGGCTGGATCAGGTCCTTGATGTGCGCGATGCCCGCGACGTTGTCGGGGTCCTCGTGATAGACGGGGATGCGGCTGAAGCCGGTCTGGCGCATGGTGGACAGCACGTCGGCGACCGTCTCGTCGTCCTCGCACATGGTGGTGTCCACGCGCGGCACCATGACCTCGCGGGCAACGGTGTCGCCCAGGTCGAAGATCTCGTGGATCATGCGCTTTTCCTCGTCGAGCAGGTCGTCCTGCTCCGAGACCATGTACTTGATCTCTTCCTCCGAGACGTTCTGGCGGTCATCGGCGCTCTTGATGCGCAGGATGCGGGCCAGGCCGTCGGAGCAGGCACCGGTCAGCCACACGAGCGGGCGGGCGATCTTTTGGAACACGGAGAGCGGTCCCACGACCTGCTTGGATACGCCCTCGGCGTTAGCGAGGCCGATGCGTTTGGGCACGAGCTCGCCGATCACGATGGACACAAAGGCGACGGCGACGGTGATGATGACCGGCGCCAGGCCGCGCGCGATGGCGGAAAGCGGCGCGATGCCAAAGCTCATGAGCCATGTGGCAAGCGGGTCGGACAGGCTCGTCGAGGCGACAGCGGACGAGGCGAAGCCCACGAGCGTGATGGCGACCTGGATGGTGGCCAACAGCTGGTCGGAGTCGGCGGCGAGCTGGACGGCGCGCTCGGCGCGCTTATCGCCCTCCTCGGCATCGTGCTCCAACACGGCGCGCTTAGCCGTGGTGAGAGCCATCTCGGACATGGAGAAGTAGCCGTTGATAAGCGTCAGGACGAGCGTGGTAATAAGGGAGATGGTTATGTCCATCGGGAGTTTCTCGAACCTCCAAGATTCGGGACGTTAGGGTAAAACGTTGGTGGCGGATACGGCAATTGCGCCGGCGCCCAAACGAGGACGAGGACGCGGGCGCGGTCGCTAGATTACGAAGAGGATCACCGCCATGAACTGGAAGATGCTGCCGGCGAGCACCCACAAGTGGAAAACACTGTGCAGATAGCGCACGTTTTTGGCGATATAGAACGGCACGCCCACGGTATAACACACGCCGCCGACGGCGAGCAGGGCAAGTGCCACGGGGTTGAGCAGCGACACGAGCTCGGGCAGTTTAAAGACGACAAGCCAGCCCATCAGCAGGTAGACCAAGCCGCTTACCCAGTGCGGCTGACGCTCGCGCATAAAGCACTCGAGGGCGATGCCGATAATGGCGATGGCCCATACGGCAAAGAACAGCACGGCGCCGCCGTCATTTGCAAGCGTGATGAGGCAAAACGGCGTATAGCTGCCGGCTATGAGCAGGTAGATGCAGCTGTGATCGATGATGCGAAACACGCGCTTGGCGCGAGCGGGCTGAATCGCGTGGTAGAGCGTGGAGGCCAGATATTCGAGAATAATGCTGACGCCATAGACAATTGCCGCGGCCATGTGGGCTGGGCCTCCGCCGCGCAGGGCAGCGAATACGATCAGGAGTACCAGGCCCGCGATACCCAGCAGGCAGCCGACACCATGGGTGACGGAGTTCATGATCTCCTCGCCCACCGTGTAGTGTGGAACGGCCGCGGTCTTGGGTCGCGGCTTAGAACTGTCGCTCGAATCGGACATGCCGGTTACATCCTCCAACGTAAAGAGTTCTCAACACTATATCAAAGCGTCTGGGTGCGTGCGAAATTTGCACCTTACGTGACCCTTTGTTTACCCATTCTTTGCCTGTTGACGCATCAACGGCGAACGTCCATAATGCGCTTGCATTAAATGTTGATGTATTAACATCTTATAGGAAAGCTTCTTATGTCTCAAAATGCACGTTCCCATCGAAAGCTCAAGATAGCCGGCGTCGTTGCGTTGGCGCTCGTTGTCACGTTGCTCGGATTTGCCGGCAACTTTTTGTTTGACTTTGCCCTGAACCCCCAAGCGCCGTACACCATGAAGATGATGCAGGATAGCAAGAACGACAAAGAAGGTGAGCAGCCGGATGCCGAGGACACCGAGGCGCGGGCATGGTTTAAAGAGAATCGCGAGAGCAGCAGCCTCACCGCAGATGACGGAACCGAGCTTGCCGCTTGGTATTTTGCTGCGTCGGAGAGCACGCACGACTACGCCGTCTGCCTGCATGGATATACCAACGAGCCCATCGGTATGGCCCGATACGCCAAACGATTCCATGACCGCGGCATGAACGTACTCGCACCCGCCGCCCGTGCCCACGAGCGCTCCGGCGGCGACTATATCGGCATGGGCTGGCCCGAGCGCCTCGACATCGTCGCATGGATCAATCAAATCGTTCAGGCTGACCCCGAGGCGCGCATCCTGGTCTTTGGCGAGTCGATGGGCGCGGCAACCGCCATGAACGTCGCGGGGGAATCTCTGCCCGCAAACGTGAAATGCATTATCGAGGACTGCGGCTATACGAGTGTTTGGGACGAGTTTTCTCTGCAGCTCAAGGACGTGTTCGGCCTGCCCAGCTTTCCCTTGCTCGATGTAGCAAACTTGGTGTGCAACGTGCGCGCAGGCTACGACTTTCATAAGGCGAGCAGTGTGGAGCAACTCAAACACGCGACGGTTCCCATGCTGTTTATCCACGGCGACCAGGACACCTTTGTGCCGTACAGCATGCTCGACCAAAACTACGACGCGTGCGCCAGCAAGGTCAAGCAAAAGCTCACCATCCATGGCGCCACCCACGCCAAGAGTGCGCAAGTTGACCCCGAGCTCTACTGGAACACAGTCAACAACTTCCTCGACGAGTATTTTTAGGCGAATAGCAACGTCCGAGGCCTTATCTGACCCCCTATTTTCCGAAGTATGCGGCAAAATCTGGAACTGCCGACCAGACCACAGTTTTACCAACAATTTATCAGGGGTTTTGTTGCCAAAAAACGTCGTGTGCTCGGCGGTCTCGAAATTTGCCGCATACTTCCAAAAAGCCGCCCGTGAGCGCTGTGCCCACGGGCGGCTTTTGCTCTACTTGCGCCAGAAAAGCGCTTGATTTGTCCAATAACTAGGCGCTACTTGACCTCGATGAGCTCGTACTTGCTCGTGCCCAGGCCGATCTTCTCGGCGTGCGCGATGCAGGTGCGCCAGTCGGTGTCGGGATGCGTGATGCAGAAGGGGTCCTTGGCCTGATCGCCCTCCAGATGCTCGTGGTTGTGCTCCATCTTGGCCGCGCTATCGGTAAGCTCGGTGTTGGGCAGCGGCTCGGATGCCATGACGGCATCGGCACAGGCCTGGTCGATGGCGACCGGGTCGAAGCTCGCGAACATGCCGATATCGTTGACGATAGGCGTGTCGTTTTCGGGATGGCAATCGCAGTTGGGGCTAATATCCATGGCAAGCGAGATATGGAAGCTCGGGCGGCCGTCGACAACGGCCTTGGTGTACTCGGCGATCTTGCAGTTGAGCACGTCGGCCGCGGCGTCATGGCCGGGCTTGATGGCGTCCTGGTTGCACACGCCGATGCAGCGGCCGCAGCCCACGCAGCGATCGTGGTCGATGGCAGCCACGTGGACCGTGCGGGTGTTGCCGTTGGCGAGCTCGCGCTCACGGGTGTCGTCAAACGAGATAGCGCTGTGTGCACAGACCTTTTCGCAGGCACGGCAGCCAATACAGTGCTCGGTCGCGACGTTCGGCTTGCCGGCGGCATGCTGCTCCATCTTGCCGGCACGGCTGCCGCCTCCCATGCCCAGGTTCTTCATGGCACCGCCAAAACCGGCCTGCTCATGGCCCTTAAAGTGCGTGAGGCTGATCACAATATCGGCATCCATGAGTGCCCGACCGATCTTGGCCTCGCGCACGTACTCGCCGCCCTCGACCGGGACGAGCGCCTCGTCGGTACCCTTGAGGCCGTCGGCGATGATGATCTGGCAACCCGTGGCATACGGGGTAAAGCCGTTCTGATAGGCGGTATCGATGTGCTCGAGCGCGTTTTTGCGGCTACCGACGTAGAGCGTGTTACAGTCGGTGAGGAAGGGCTTGCCACCCAGCTCCTTCACGACATCCGCGACGGCGCGGGCGTAGTTGGGGCGCAAAAAGCTCAGATTGCCCAGCTCGCCAAAGTGAATCTTGATAGCGACGAACTTGTTCTCAAAGTCGATCTGCTCAATACCGGCGTGACGTATGAGGCGCTTGAGCTTGTCGAGCTGGCCCTCGCGAGCATGCGTGCGCAAGTTGGTGAAGTATACCTTAGCGGGTGCTGCGGGTGCAGTTGCGGTCATAGTTATATCCCCTCGGTCTATATGGCGTTACAGACATAGAGGATGGTACCAGTTAAAGCAGAGTTAAAGTCAAGTACAGCGCCTAGTCATTGGGAACGTCCCTAACGACTACTCCTGCACCTTGAGGGCTTCGGCCAGACTGACGCGCTTGATAGAACGCGTGTGTAGCAGCGCCACGACCAAGTAGGTCGCAAAGCCAATGCCCACGCACGCCGCCATGGACCAAGCGGGCACGTAGATCTCGATATTGCCGTTGTAGGCGAGCAGCATCGAGCGGAAGATGGCCGTGAGCGAGCCAATAATGACCGGCAGGCTCAGCACGAGCGACGCCACCACACACAGCGTGATCGAGCGAATGTACAGATGCGAGATCTCGCTATCGCGATAGCCAAAGACTTTCATGTAGCTGATCGAACGGGCGCTGTGGTCGATCACAGCCTTGGTCAGCAGGTACATAAACAGCAGGAAGATGAACACCGCAAGCCCGACCATCATGCCGATCATTTTGCTCATCATGCCGATGAACTGGTCGCCCACGGCGCGCATATCGTCGGGCGTGGTGTCGCCGGCAAAGTAACGAGCATCGAGGTCGAGCTTCTCGTTGCTCACATAGCCGTTAAAGTAGGCGGCATCGTTGCCGAACAGCTCGTTAAAGTCGTCGATACTCATATAGATATTCATGTCCGACTTGGAGCCCCAGACACAGTCCTTGCCCGTGTACTCAAGGGAATAATGCTTGCCCTCGTACTTGTCACGAAGCTTAACCTTCTGACCCTCGCTCCAGCCAAACTTGTCGAGCAGACCGCCGCCAAAGACGACACGCCCATCGCCGACGTCCAGCCCTTTCCAATAGCGCGAATCGGATGAAATGCCGTAGACGGAAATCGTCTCCTCGCCATTTCCATCGCCGCGGTCGTATTGCAGCTGGTAAACGGCGTATTTCTCGGCCTGCGCGATTGCACCCGCGTCGTTATCGGTCGTATTGACCGGGTGGATATCGTCGTTGTCAGTGTCGATCTTAGAGGCCTTGTCGATCAGGCTGATGGCCTCATCGCGGTCGCAGCCGAGGGCATCGGCAAGGTCATCAAGGCGCGCATAAAGCGCATCCTTCTTGTCCTGGACCTTGGCAAGCGCGTCCTGCGCCGCGGCCAGGCCCTCGGCAGACGGAGATGCGGTCGCGGCATCGGCTGCCGTCTGCGCCGCATCAGCCGCGTCGTCAAGCTCGTCATCCGCATCCCGGGCGGCGGAAAGCAGCGCGCCGTCAACCGACTGCAAGCGCTCGAGTGCCGACCACTGCTCGCGCTCCTCGGCAGTGCCCTCGAGCTCCAGCGGCGCCTTGAGCGTGTACTGGTGCTCGGCGACCAGGCTTGTCTCGAGGTTGTCTGCATAGTGCGTCATCGTGGGCAGAATCGCCAGGCCAAAGAGCAGCAGCAGCGACGCAAATGCAATGCCCACGAAGAGCGTGGCGAAGTTGCCCAGATTGCGCAGGAAGATACGCAGGCGGAAGCGGGAAACAAAACCCATGCGCTCCGACAGCTGCAGGCCGCGCTTGGTACCCGACTTGCCGCTCGCTTCGTGACGAAGAAACTGCAACGGCGTCTTGCCCATTTTGCGAAGCAGACCCACCAGCGTGATGAGGATGAGCGCGGCGGCGGGAACCACGGCGCACTTCGCACAGATCTCCCAGCTCCAGTACACCTGGAAGGGCGGCAGGCTGTACGAGCCGTAATAGAGGCTGCGCATGGGCTCGGTAAAGAACACGACGCCGAGCGCAGTGCCCAAAAGCGCCGCGACCACGCCCACGATGGCGGGAAGCGCAAGGTAGTGCAGCACGATCTCGCGTCGACGATAACCGCTGGCGAGCAGCGTGCCGATGATGGCGCTCTCCTCCTCGATGGTGGCGTCGGTAAGGACCACAAAGACGAACGCCATGATCACGATGATGATGTCGAGCAGCGTCATCCACATCATGGAGTCGCCGTCCACGTCGTCGCGTGCGTAGCCAATGCCCTGGTTGGAATCGGCGTCGATGAGGTCATCCACGCGTGCATCGGCATCGGCGAGCGCCTCCACCATATCTTGCTCGGCATCGGTGCGGTCCGCGGTGGGGAGGTCGCGATCGGTAAAGGTAAAGGAGTAGGTGTAGGCGGGCGCGCCGCCGGCGTCCTCGAGCGCGGCAAAGCCGGCATCGCTGACCTCGGCCACGCCATAGGTGACGGTGTTGATCGTAAAGTCGGAGTTGTTGAGGAACAACGCCTGGCTATCGGGCTGGGTCATGATGCCGCAGATGGTGTAGGTGCGACCCTCGAGCTCGACTTTATCGCCCACGGACAGGTTGTTATTGGTGGCAAAGACGCGGTCGATGGCCACCTCATCGTCCGCCTTGGGCTCCTTGCCCTCACAGTAGGACGCGATATCGACCTTGGTGCGGTGCGCATAGGTGCGCAACGTGCGCTTGGTGCCATCGTCGCCGGCGGTCTTTTTTATGATGGCGTCGATGGAGAAATTCTTGTAGAGCGTGACGCCGCCGACGTCGTCGGCCGCGTCCTCGGCTGCCTTGAGCTGCTCGTCGGTAGCCTCGAAGGAGGTGGTCACGCGGCCGTCCTCAATCGTGTACGCATCGCGCATGTCGTCGATAAGGCAACCGATGGAGTGGGCCGCGAGCAAAAAACCCGAGGTGAGAGCGATACTTCCGCACATAAGCAAAAAGATGCCCAGGTACTTGCCGATATTGCGGCGCAACTCGCGCGGGAGACGTTTTGCGAGAGGTGTCATGGCGCCGCCTACCAATCGAGCTCGGCAGCCGCGACGGGCGACTCGTTGAGCTCATCTTCGACGATGCGCCCGTCGCGCAGGCGCAGCACGCGATTGGCCATGCGCGCGATGGCGGCATTGTGGGTGACAATGATGATGGTGCAGCCGTAGGTGCGGTTGACATCCTCCATGAGCTGCAGGATTTCCTTGGATGTCTTGTAATCGAGCGCGCCCGTAGGCTCGTCGCACAGCAGCAGGCCCGGGTTTTTGACGAGCGCGCGACCGATGGCGCAACGCTGCTGCTGGCCGCCCGAGACCTGGCGCGGGAACTTGTTGCGATGTTCATAGAGGCCCAGCGAGCGCAGCAGGTCGTCGACATTGAGCGGGTTTTTGGACAGGTGCGCCGTGACCTCGATGTTCTCTTTAATGGTGAGGTCGGGTACCAGGTTGTAGAACTGGAAGACAAAGCCCAGCTCGCGGCGGCGATACTCGCCCAGGTCGGCGGGCTTGAGTACGGTGAGGTCGCAGCCGTCCACCAGAATGGAGCCGCCGTCGGCATCCTCCAGGCCGCCGATCAGGTTAAGAAACGTGGACTTGCCCGAACCCGAAGGCCCCAGCATGACGCAGATCTCGCCGCGGTTGATGGACGTGTCGATGCCATCGAGTACCGTCAGGCGCGCATCCCCATCGCCATAATGCTTCTTGAGATCCTTAACCTGGACGTAGGCTTTCTGCGTTGCCATGGTATCCCCCATTGTTAGCCTCGTACTACTTTATGAGCGTAATAGTAAACCTTGGCGAACTATTTTGGGGCGAGACCTGAAATTTATTTCAGACTAGTCATTGGGGACGCTCTTAAATGACTAGGTGGCTAGGCGCGGGATTTGGCGCGTGCGAGGGCCAGGCCTGCGGCGGCAATGGCCACGGCAAAGAGTGCCGTGACGCCCAGGTCGCAGGCAATGTCGCCCAGCACGGCGGACGTCAGGTCCGCGGCGAGCGCCTTGCCGATCGCATCGTTCACCCAATATGTCGGCACAAAGTGCGCCACCGTCTGCACGGCCGAGCCCATGAGCGACAGCGGCATCCAGGCGCCGCCCAAAAACGTCATGAGCATGCCGAGCAGGTTGCCCACACCGTTGAGCAGCTCCTCGCGCGCACCCAAGCTCGAAAGGGCAAAGCCAACGGCCAGCGGCGTGCACGCCAGGGCAAACGTCGCCGCCAGCGCCAGGCACACGCGACCCACGCCGACCTCGGCGACCGCGCCGGCAAAGCCCACGACGCCCATCATGCTCGACACAAACCAGATGCAGACGGTGAGTACGGCGGCGGCCGCAAACACGGCAAGCGAGCGCCGGCGCTCGGAGATTGGACCGGCATCCATACGACGCACGCGCTCGGGCTCGTTCATGCCCGAGAACACCAGCCCCACCGACACGATGACCGACGAGATAATCGCGTACGCGCCAAAGTTGAAGTACGACTCGAGCGTGGCGGCGGCAGTCGAGTCGACCTTGACCTGCTCTATCTCGACCTCGGCACGCTCGGCAGCGGCATGTTCGGCAGCCTTGGCAACGTAGCCGTTGGAGGCAGTGGGCTCAAGTGCCGCCGCAGCGCCCGCGAGCGAGATCCAGCGCGAGGCCTCGGCAGACGAAAGCGCCGCCGCCATGGTGCCGGCACCGTAGGTCACATCGAGCTTGGGCAGGGACTCCCCCGCGCGGGCAGCTGCAACGAGGTCGCCCTCAAACCCCTCCGGGATAAAGAACACGCAGTCGGCACTGCCCTTGGCGCTGTTGCTCTTGGAGAGTGCGTCCGCAAGGTCGTAGGTGTCGTCGCCGACGCCCGTGACCAGCTCAAAGCGCGAACCCAGATGCTTGGTAAGCGCACGCGAAAGGTCACTGTCGTCGCGGTCGACCACGATCACGTTGGCATCGTAGGGCTTATATTCGGTGAGCTGCGACGAGTTCCAGCTCACCGATGCCGCGATAAACACACCCATCAGCGAAATGAACACCGTGTAGATAAGCAGGTAGAACGGGTGTGCGAGCGCCATGCGAAGCGCAGTCTTAAAGGTGCTCATAGCGGCTCCTTCCAAAGATCAGCGTGGCGGCGGCAACGAACAGCAGCGCCATAAGGACCAGTGCGCCGGCGCGAACGGCAAAGGGGCCCAGGTCCTCAAAGAAATACAGGCGGTTAAACATGTCGCAGATGAGCTTGACGGGGTTGAGCCAACACTCGGCCGGGCAGGCACGGGCAACGTCGTCGGCAAGCGCCATCGCCGGCTCGCCGTAGAGGCCGGCGAACAGGGCGCACGTGGTGGCAAAGCCCGTGAGGATGCCGGACTTGGATGCCTTGCCGCCCTTAACGGGAAGCGTACCCACAAAGAGTCCCAAGCCCGTGGCGGCAAGCGCGGAAGCGGCGCCGCCCACCAAACACAGTCCCTCGCGCCCGCCAAAGTCGATGCCCACGACCAGGCGCACGTAGCCAATCGCAATCGCCATCGAGGCAAAGGAGACCAGCCACGAGCCCACAAAGATACCAGCCAGCGACGCCGTCTTGGAAAGACCGCCCACGCAGCGACGTGCGCCGAGGCCCGACAGATTGGGCTGCAAATCGACGACGCTCAAGGCGGCAAACTCGGCAGACATCATCGCGACCAGGCCAAAAAGCGCGTAATAGTAGATGACCGTGCCATCGGGCGTGATGCGTGTCAGGCTTACGCGGTGGGTTCCGCCCTCGAGCGACAGGGCGCGCGCAACCGCTTCCGGGTCGGCGAGCGCCGCCGGGTTGTCCTGGGAAATCTGGCGCATGAGCTCGGCATTTTGTGTATACGAGCTTGCCACCGTCTCCAGGATGCTGCGATCGGTGAGCACCGACGACGCACGTGAGTTGTCATAGCTCGATAGCAGCGTGAGTTTGGGCGTGCCTTCGGCGTCAACCTTATAGATGCCCGCGACCTCGCCGGCCTTAAGCGCCTTGCGGGCGGCGGCCAAGTCTTCGTACTCGTGGATCTCGAGCAGTTGGCCGTCGCCTTCCTTGGCAAGCGACGTCGCCACGTCCTTAAAGGTCGAGGCGTCCCAAGCCTCATCCGCTACGACGGCCACCGGCACCGGGTCGACCGTGCCATCGGAACTGAGGTTCGCAAACATAAACATGAACATCGTGGAAAGCGCGATGGGAAAGAGAGCGCCCCAGACCCACGTGCTCGGCCGGCGCAGCAGCGCCTTGACCGTGGTGATGATGGTGTTGAACATGGCCGCCCCCTAGTCGCGCAGCTCGCGGCCGGTGATCTCGAGGAACACGTCGTTGAGGGTCGGCGGCTCGCTCCAGACGCGGCCGAGCGCCACGTCGGCGGCGCGCAGCGTGTCGAGGATGTCGACCAGATTGTGCGGGCTCGCCTCGCAGGTGCAGACGAGCTCGCCGCCAGACAACTCAACCGAAAGCACGTGCTCGAGGGCGCGCAGCCGCTCGACCGTGGCGGGCTCGACGGCGCCGACCTCGACGGTCACGCGCTCGCCCATCTGAATCATGCGCTTGAGCTCGTCGTTGGTGCCCTGCGCCAGCACGCGGCCGCCGTCCATGATCATGATGCGGCTGCAAATCTGCTCGACTTCCTCCATGTAATGGCTGGTATACACCACCGTGGCGCCCTCGTCGCGCAGGCGGCAGATGCCCTCCAGGATGGCGTTGCGGCTCTGCGGGTCGACCGCCACCGTGGGCTCGTCAAAGAAGATGAGCTCGGGCTTGTGCGCGATACCGCAGGCAATGTTGAGGCGACGTGCCAGGCCGCCCGAGAGCTTGCCGGGGCGAAACTTGGCAAAGTCGCCCAGCCCGACAAAGTCGATGGCCTCGTCCACCAGCGCGCGGCGGCGCTTGCGGTCAGTGACGTAGAGGCTGCAGAAATAATCGATGTTCTCGCGCACGGTGAGCTCGTCGAATACCGCCACCTGTTGCGGCACCACGCCGATGCGGCGCTTGAGGTCGTAGCGGGCGGGCGTCATGGGCTCGCCGAACAGCTCGATGGTGCCTTTGTCGTAGGCAAGCAGCTGCAGGATACAGTTGATGGACGTGGTCTTGCCCGAGCCGTTGGGGCCCAGCAGGCCAAAGATCTCGCCGGGGGCGATGCTCAGGTTAAAGTGGTCGAGCGCGATAAGATCGTCGTAGCGCTTGACGAGGTTTTCGACGTGGACGATGTCTGTCATGAGGCGGCCCTTCCGTTGATTGCGGCCCGGTACGATTGCATCATCGCAGGAGCCGCCGGCGCGCGCCAGTGAGCTTTGTCACGAGTGCGGGGGCGGAGGCGAAACCCCCGCTCGCGCGAGCGATCGGCGCCGCTTTGCCGCACGGGAGGAATGTCACGGTTGCCCCGGGCGGCGCCTCCCCCGCGCGCAGCATCGCGTACAATACCCGTATGAACAGGCTTTTCGACAAATCGATCGTGCTGGCGTGCTGCATTGCGGCCGCTCTGGGCCTTGCTGTGGACGCTCGCCTGGTCGCGGCGTTTTGCCTTGGCGTTATTGCCACCTCGCTGGCCGAGGTCGCACAGGGGGAACGCACACGCCGCACAAGCGAGGCCGCGAGTTACGTTTACATCATCGCGGCTGTCTTCGTGCCGCCGTTTGTGCCGTTTGCGCCCCTCGCCTTTTATGACATCGCGCGACGCGTGCACCGTGAGCGTGTCTGGCCTGCGCTGGGTGTGGCCACCATTTTTGCCTTCGTACTCGCTGCGGATTTCCGCGCCGGCATGCTTCCCGCCCGAACGCTCCTGCTGACCGCCATCCTTTCGGTTGCCGCCATCTTGTTATCGCTACGTACCGCCCAGTTAGAGCGCGAGCAGCAGCGCATGCGCCGTATCCGCGATGAGCTGCAAGAACGAGCCCTCGCGCTCGAGGCGCACAACCGCGATCTTGCCGACCGCCAGGACTACGAAGTCGAGCTCGCGACGCTCGCCGAACGCGCCCGCATCGCGCGCGAGATCCACGATAACGTCGGGCACCAACTCACGCGCGCCTCACTGCAGGCCGAAGCCTTGCGCGTAGTCCATGCCGACGAGCCCGGCGTCGCCGCCGATTTCGCCGACGTCAAACGCACGGTTGACGAGGCGCTCCAGCTTGTGCGCGCCAGCGTCCACGCGCTCAACGACAACGCCGTCGACCTTTCCGTGCAGCTCGAACGTATTGTTGAAGGCGCGCGCTCGGACGGCGGCCCGCAGATTGAGCTTGAAGTTTTGGCCGAACATGCGCCCGCAAACGTCGCCAACTGCTTTGCGGCGGTCCTGCGCGAGGCGCTCTCCAACACCATGCGCCACGCTTGCGCCCAGACCGTCACCGTACGATGCATGGAGCATCCGTCGTTTTACCAGCTCATCGTTACCGACGATGGCGCGGGCGGGGTCCAAGCAAGCAGCCGCGGCGCCGCGGAGGGCATGGGGCTCGCCTCCATGCGCGAGCGCATCGAGGCGCTTGGCGGCACCTTCACCGCCGGCCCGCGTGCCAGCGCCGGCGGCTGGCGCGTGTTTGCCACCGTTCCCAAACAGCAAGGAGATGAGGACCGATGAGGCTCATCGTTGTCGACGACGACCGCTTGGTGGTCGATTCGCTCAAGATTATCCTGGGCGCCCAGCCGCAGATCGAAGTGGTGGGCACCGGTGCCAACGGCAACGATGCGGTTTCGCTCTATGCCGAACACGCGCCCGATATCGCACTGCTCGACATTCAGATGCCGGGGCGCGACGGACTTTCGGCGGCACGCGAGATCCTTGAGCGCGACCCTTCGGCGCGCGTGGTGTTTCTGACGACATTCTCGGATGACGAGTACATTGTGTCGGCGCTCAAACTGGGTGCCCGCGGCTACCTGATCAAGACCGATGTCGCCGCCATTCCTCCGGCATTGACGCAAGTCATGAACGGCAAACGCGTACTCGAGGGCAAGGCGATCGAGGACATCGATTTTGACGGAACGGGCGTCGAGGCCGGCACGACCCGCCGGCCCGCGGCCTTTGTCAGCCTGACCGACCGCGAGTTCGAAGTCGCAGAGCTCATCGCCCGCGGTCTCGATAACAAGGAGATCGCCGCCACGGCATACATGGGCGAAGGCACCGTGCGCAACCACATCAGCTCAATCCTTGCCAAAATGGGCCTGCGCAACCGCACGCAGATTGCCATCGCCTACCTGCGAGGGTAATTACCCAGTGACCGACCGCCCCGGCAGAGTAAAATGGCTGTCACCGATTTAATACCATTTCGAAACTATGCCGGTTTACTACGATGAATCGCCCACCTTCGACCACAGCAAATTGCGCACTTGCAAAACCGCAGGTAGAGCGCTTTCAATATTTAGAAAAATGCAGTCATGGTCGGGGATGTCGAATTCATCGTAGTAAACCGACATTGTTTTGTTCGGGCGGCCCTGCACGAGCACCTCCACAAACCTCGCGAGGCCAAAATGATCCGTTTTCCTCCGTCCCCGAGGGATCAGGGGCTGGTACTGACATGGTGGCATTTCAAAACTACGCCGGATTACGGGGCTAAAGTCGGGGCCCTCATCCATACATTCATTTTTTCAAAAACGGCAGGCTATTTACCTGCGGTTTTGTTTTTGCGATTTTCTGTATGGTCGGAAGTTCGCTATCCAGCCCCGTAATCCGGCATAGTTTTGTTCGTGGCGGCCCAACCGCGCGTTTAAGCGCGGGGCCGGCGGGGCATTTTTGCCCCACCGGCCCCTATTCCAGCTCTATTCCAGCGCTACTCCGACTTAGTTTCTACCGTGGGAGTCTTGTTCGCTGCGACTGGGGTGCGGGCGGTGTCCATAGTCAGGCAGTGTTTGGGACAGCTTTCGATACACTCGCCGCATACCACGCAGGCATACGGATCGATCGACCAGGTACCGCCCTTGCGATCGACCGCAAGCGCGCCCGCCGGGCAGCGACGCGCGCACATGCCGCAGCAAATGCACACGTCCATGTCGTTAACGATGTGCCCGCGCAGGCGCTCGGGCGCCACGAGATTCTCCTGCGGATAGCACACCGTGACCGGCTGCTTGACCATAGAGCCCAAGGCCGTCTTGGCAAATGTCAGTAAACTCATGCCGCGCCTACCTTTCCGTGCAGCTAATGCAGGGGTCGATGGTCAGGATAATCATAGGAACGTTGGCAAGGAGCACGCCCTGCAGCGCATGTGTCAGACCCGCCAGGTTTTGCGACGTCGGCGTTCGCACGCGAAAACGGTCCAGATTCTTGGTGCCGTTACATCGCACATAGTAGTACGCCTCGCCGCGCGGCTGCTCAATCACAACCTCGCCGCGCGCGCCGTCGGCCGGCGTGAGCTTGGTGCGCCCGCCGATACCGTCGTGTGGGATCTTGCCCACAAGCTCCTTGATAATGTCCATGGCCTGCGTGACCTCGGCACAACGCACCTGGCAGCGGGCATAGCAGTCGCCGTCGGTGGCAACGATGGGCTCAAATGCAGCCAAGTCCGCATAGGCACCGTCGCCAAACATGCGTACGTCGTAGTCCACGCCCGAGGCGCGCCCAAACGGGCCGACCATCGAAAGCTCCAGCGCATCCTTCTTGCTGATCACGCCCACGCCATGCAAGCGCTCGCCGCAGCTATTGTCGTCCAAAAACGTATGCACCAGGGCCTCGTAGTCGGGACGCATGGCATCGAGCGTCTGGACAATACCCGCCAGCTCGGAGTCCTCAATGTCGTGTTTAAGACCGCCGATCTCGTTGATCGACAGAATCACGCGGCCGCCGCACGTACTCTCAAAGATCTTGAGAATCTGCTCGCGCAGGGTCCACGACCGATAGAACAGCGCCTCGAAGCCAAAGGCATCGGCGAGCAGGCCCAGCCACAGCAGATGCGAGTGGATGCGCGAAAGCTCATGCAAAATGGTGCGGATATACTGCACGCGACCGGGCACTTCGATACCAAGCATACGTTCGCAGGCGCTGGCATAGCCGTAGCTGTGGCCCACGGCGCAGATGCCGCAGATGCGCTCGGCGATGTAGCCAAACTGGTGCATGTCGCGCTTTTCGGTGAGTTTCTCGAGCCCGCGGTGCACAAAGCCGATCTGCGGAATTGCCTCGATGACGCGGTCGTCCTCGATCACCAGGTCCAGATGAAGCGGCTCGGGCAGCACCGGGTGCTGCGGGCCAAACGGAATAACGGAGCGATGTGCCATGGACCTTACGCCTCCTTTTTCTGCTTGTCGCGGGCGGCCTTGGCGGCAAGCGCCGCGCGGACCTTGGCCGCTTTCTCGGGATCCATGGCGGCGAGCTTTGCCTCCATCTCGGCAGCCTTGAGCGCGGCCTTGGCAGCGGCCTCATCGTGCTGAGCATCGGAGCCGGCAGCCGCAGCGGGCTGAGCGACGGCAGCGCCCGCAGCATCGCCAGCGCCCGCAGCGCCCTCCCCCGCAGCTGCCGTGGCAGCGGCGGCCTTCTCGGCCGCAGTCTTGCGCGCCTTAGCCTCAGCAGCCGCGCGGACCTTCATGGCCTTCTCGCGCGCGGCCTTCACCTCGGGCGTGATAACGCTCATGGGCTCGGCAGTCGAGACCTGGTAGAAAAAGCCCTTAAAGTCAATCTGCATGTCGGTGATGGCAAGCCCAAATAGGTCGTGGGCCTCATTTTCAAACGGAAACACCGCCGGATAGTACGAGCTAATGGACGGAATCTCCTGGTACTGATTAATTCCCTCAACCACCAGGTTCTCGATCGCATAGCTGCCGTCCTGCGCAATATGCTCCTGAGCAGCACGAGCGTTGATAAACGTATAGACCAGGCGATACGTGCCGTCGTCGACGTTGCGCTCGGCATGCATTTGCACAAAACGCGCGCCGACGCCCTTGAGCGCCTGGACATGCGACAAGAGCTCGTCGATCTCGACGGTGGTATAAATAGCCATTTGCATTACTCGGCCTCCTTTGCAGCGGCGGGCGTCTCAGCAGATGCGTCGCCAGCGGCGGGCGCGGCGGGCTTCCCGGCAGGTGCGTCACCAGCGGCGGGTGCGGCGGACCTGGTGGACACGTTGGCCTCGACGCCGTCACCGGCACCGTCAGCCCCGGCCCCCGCGGCCACAAATCCGTCCTCGCCCAGCTCAACGCCGCCATCCCAGGTAGCAGCACCGCCCACGGTAAGCGGGTCACCGCCAGCACGCATCACGGCCTCCTTCTGATCCAGGATGCCGCACGCCTCCACGATGGCATCAATCACCGTCTCGGGACGAATGGCGCACCCGGGCGCGTATACGTCCACGGGAATCGCGCGGTCCACGCCTCCGATCACGTTGTAGGCATCGCGGAATACGCCGCCCGAGCACGCGCAGATGCCGCACGCCACCACGCACTTGGGCTCGAGCATCTGGTTGTAGATCTGGCGCACGACGGGCAGGTTCTGGGCATTGACCGACCCCGTCACCAAAAAGATGTCCGCATGCTTGGGGTTGCCGGTGTTGACCACGCCAAAGCGCTCCGCATCGAACAGTGGCGTGAGCGAGGCCAGCACCTCGATATCGCATCCGTTGCAGCTCGAGCCGTCGTAATGAATAACCCACGGCGAGCGCGACATTTTATGATCCATGGATGCCGCCTCCTAAATAAACACGTCGACGAGGATGGGCATAAGGTTGAGCAGGCCAAACACCAGCGCCACGCCCCATCCGAGCTTAAAGCAGCTGCGCCAGGTGCTGCGCGCGAAGGTGTTGTCGATCAGCACCTCGACAAAGTACGTCGCAGCCATCACGACCAGGGCGACCACCCAGCTCACCGGGTTGTCCCAGACAAAGAACATGCCCACCCACATCAAAAACAGCACGGTCTCGCACCAGTGCATAAGGGTCATCTTGGCCAGCGTGCCGCCGCTCATCTCGGTGGCAACGCCCTGGACGATCTCCTGATGCGCGTGATGCGAGTACGAAAGGTCAAACGGCGACTTGCGCAGCTTGATGGTGAGCACCGCGAGCAGCGCGAGGAAAATGGGCGCGCTGTACACGATGATGGGGGCCGACTGCCCCGTCACGGCGATGGAATCGAAGCTATCGGTGGCAAGGTACAGACCCACGCTCATCAGCAGAACGGCGGGCTCGTAACTCATAACCTGCAGCAGCTCGCGGTCGGCGCCAACCTGGGCAAACGGGCTTTGCGTCGAGGCGGACGCCAACACCACAAAGATCGCGGCGAGCGTCACCATAAAGGCGCACAACAGCGTGTTGGAACCCGACACAAAGATGCCGCCGCCCACCACGGTAAAGATGAGCGCGCACGCCATGTAGGTATCGTCCATGGTGTTTACGCTGGCGGGGGCCTTACGCAGCAGCTTGGCAACGTCGTAGAAGGGCTGCAGCAAGCGCGGGCCCACGCGGCCCTGCATGCGAGCGGACAGCTTGCGGTCGATGCCGTCGATCAGGCCGCCCACAAGCGGCGCAATCAGGGCAAATGCCACGGTGCCTATAAAGATGCCCACGACGCCCGAACCTTCAAAATACTTGCCACGCAGCACCGAGGGCGCGCTCATGGCAAGCCGCTCGGGCCCAATCCACGCGCAACACAGCAGCGCAAACAAAATAATACTGCAGCACACGACGCTACCCGCGGGGCCAATACGCTTCTCGCCAAGGGCGTCCTCCGAGTACCAATTGCGCTTTTCGGCCTTCACCTCGTGTCCCATCGAGCCGCGGAAATGGCGATATTTGTCGGTTCCCACGCCCGAAAGGTACACGTTGACGTGCGGCTTATTGCTCACGCGGAACGACGTCAGCAGCACCACGGCGATAAACGCCACGATAACCACCATCAGATACATGGCGTCCTTGCCAATAACGTACGGCACGCGGCCAAACACCATGGCCAAGTAAGGCGACACCAGGCCGCTCGAGATAACCGGGAACGCCACACAGCACAGAATCAGCAGCGCGGCGATGGTGTTGAGCGCCATCCATTCAGTCTTATGGACATTGACCTCAACGTTTTGAGCCGTGGGGTCGACGCCCGAAAGCTTGGCAAGCCACTTGCCCCAGAAGTAAAACGTCGCGGCCGAGCCAAAGGCAAGCACCATGATCATGAGCACGTTGCCGGTCTGCGCAAACGCCACCAGAGCGCCCCACTTGGACACGAGCATGCCAAACGGCGCCACGAACATGCCCATGATGCCCAGCATCATCAAGCGCGTCAGGTGTGGCATACGGCTGAACATACCGTCCATGTCCTCGATATTGCGGCTGCCGATATGATGCTCGGCCGTGCCCACGCACAGGAACAGCAGCGACTTGGCCACCGTGTGGAACAGGATCAGGAAGATGGCCGCCCATACGGCCTCGGGCGCGCCGACACCCAAACAGGCACTGATGAGGCCCAAGTTGGAAATGGTGGAGTACGCGAGCACGCGCTTGGCGTTGCTCTGCGAGATGGCCATGAGGGCAGCGAGCAAAAACGTGATGGCACCCACACTCGTGACCATAAAGCCGGTCACGGGATAGATGGCATAGAGCGGGCTCAGCTTGACCATTAGGAACACGCCGGCTTTGACCATGGTTGACGAGTGCAGCAGGGCACTCGTGGGCGTGGGGGCAACCATGGCACCCAGCAGCCAGGTGTGGAACGGCATCTGCGCGGCCTTAGTGAGTGCGGCGAGCGACAGCAGGATGACCGGCATCACCAGCAGCGCGGACTGCGCGGTTCCGGCGCCGGAAAGCTCGATCATGCCCGAGATGGTCAGCGGCATGCCGTTAACGTGCAGGTACATGAGTCCGGCCAAAAACGCGATGCCGCCCAGCATGTTGAGGATAATCTGGGTGAAGGCGTTCTTGATGGCCTCGGGCGTGCGCGTGTAGCCAATCATGAGGAACGAGCACACGGTGGTGATTTCCCAGCCGCAGAACAACCACTCAAGGTTGTCGCTCGTCACGATGACGAACATGGCCGAGAGGAACAGGAACATAAGCGCCAGGAACTGCGGGCGTCGGTCGGGCGCAGTCTGCCCGCGCAGCGCAGCCTCGTGCTCGTCATGGGCCTGGAAGTCCTTCATGTAGCCCAGGGCATACACGCAGATAAGGCTGCCGACAATGCCGACGGCGAGCACCATGATCACGCTCATGTAATCCAGGTAGAGCGGCGTTGCCGTGACGGCTTCGGCCGCGGGCAGCGTCATAGCTGCAAAGGCGAGCGAGCCCACCAGCTGGACTATGCCGAGCACCGTGGTGAGCGCGTTCCTATATTTATACGCGTTGTATAGGATGACGGCGCACAGGATGACATCGATGGCGGAGCTGATGATCGAGAGCACATGCGAGGTGCCGGAGGCAACCTCAAAGCTCTGCGGGCCCGCGCCAAAAAACATGACGGCGACTACAACTGTCACCGCCATAATGATGCCGGAACCTATGAGCCCCACCGCATCGCGGGCGCGGTCACCGCGCGCGAGCAGCATGCCCAGCGCCGGTACCAGCGGAAACAGGGTAAGGAAATACAGTAGCGTCATACCATCACTCCCCCATGCAAAAACGCTGCAATTGTTTAACGTTATAGCTCAATTGAGGAGTAGCGGCGGCGGGTTTTCGGTCAACTGGGGAGTTTTAGGCGTACGGGGTAAGGGTACGTCCGCTTTGGAGCAGTGGCGCGGCAAGAAAAATGCGCCCCTGTGGGCGCACCATCCCGTTCGCTATTCCGCCTTTTTAACGCGCGGCTTGCGACCGCGCGGCTTATCGACCAGTGCGGACTCACCGCTCTCGCGGTACTGGCGGCACCAAGCCTTGACCGAAGACTCGCTAGGAATCTTGTGCTTGATCATAGCCTCGCGAACCGTCAGGCCGTTTTCCAAACGGTCCTTAACCACGGCGAGCTTTACGTCGTACGAATAGGTGTGATGACGAGCGCCCGCATTGAGCACGGCGTCGGCACCGCCCACGGCATATGCGCGGGCCCACTGACGAGCCGTGGCCTGGGGAATGCCAAGCTTTGCGGCGAGGGCGCGGTGACCGACCCCCTCTTGGAGGATCTCGACGGCGCGCTGCCTAACCTCGGGCGCATGCGTGCGAGTCCTAGTTGCTTCCGACATACCTGCCACTTCTTAGCCTTAACCGTTAATCTGCTTTCTTACGTGCTTGTTAGATAGTAGCATTTTGCTGTTCCCGCGTAACAGTTAATTGAAAATCGTAACAGCGGCATCTGGGTATTTGCCATTCATTTGCAACAGTTCTTTAGGCTTTATTTACGCAGCTAGTTGGCTCGCGGCTCATTGACGGTGTTTTACCAACCAGATGGGTATCTTTTTGTTTGGCTGGTATGGTTTATGCAATTATTAACCCCTCGTCAGTCCGCACCTAACATGTCAGCTTTCCACTTACTTTCCAGCTTTCCACCTTAGGTGGAAAGCTAAGTGGAAAGTTGGAAAGTTGGTGGGTAGCTGGGGCAGCAGCAGGCCAGGCGAACAAGAAAAAAGGGCGGCAACCGGGTAATTGCCGCCCCTTTCACGGGATTAGTTGGTCTCGGTCTCGTGGGGAATGCCCTTGGTGTTGATGCGCGCCAGCGTGTACGTCACGTAGTCAGAGTTCGCATAGCCGGCGAGGTTGCTGGCGTTAACCGGCGTGTCGTTGACACCGACGCCGGACATATGAGCCGTAAGCACCAAGCGGTAGTTGGCATAAGTTTGGTCCTTGCCCTCAACATCTGTGTTCACCTTAACGCGGAAGGCATGCTTAAAGGCAAGGCTGTTGCCGTCACGCGTGGCGAACGCGCCGCCAGTCCCCTTGCTATCAGTAAATACGTAGTTCTTGCCATCGGCGCTCAAAGAGCCGTTAGCCAACTTATCGCTACCGAGCACCGTAATGTAGCTTGAGATGTTGTTGACCGCATCATAACTGCCATCATCTTGGCGGCGCTTCTGCAAGCTCAGCGTGTACGTCACCGTGCTGGCATTGGAGATCATGGCCTCGGCACCCGCGAGCTTGGACAAATCATACGTTCCCACCAGAGCGATTTCGCCGTCGGCGGACTTGAGGTCATCGATGTTGATGCCCAGCTGCGACTTCTTTGAAGCCTCGAGCGCAATAGTCGAGGAACCCACGTCCATGCGGTAGTATCCAGCTCTGCCGTCGATGTATGCCGAGTTGCTACTGGTGCTGAGCGTTTCATCATTCGTAGAGAGGTACGCACGGTAGTTGGGCTTTGTGTACTTATCTGTGCCGCCATTCTGCGAAGCGATAATACCAGCCTGGCACGCAGGCTCCGTCATGGCGAGATTCGCCTTCATGGTAATGGTGAACTTGTTGTCATGGCTCTTGGCAATCTCACGAATGCCAGAAAGGTCGATGGCCTTGCCACTGGTATCGGCAAGTACAAGCGACATGTCGCCGCCCGTTGCAGACCAGTCTTTGGCAGCAATCGCCGGCGTTTCCGTCATGCCGGCATCAGTCCACTTAGAACCAGCCCACGTGTAGTAGTTGTTCCCCACCTTCACATAGAACGAATACGTGCCCTGGGTTCCGGTCGGGTAGCCATACGCGCCCGCGGCACTGCCGTTCTTCCCGTAGTTCACGAGCGAAGAATCCAGCTGGTAGTACAGCGCGTCGGAGCTCGTGTATTGCTGGTTCGAGTCGAACTTCACGGTGTCGCTTACCTTCATGGTAAGCGGATAGGTGACATCGTGAAGCACCATCTGTTTGACGCCGCCCTCGTTGTTATCGATGAGGTCGTGCGTGTAGTTGGATGTCACGCTGTAGGTCGAGGCCGTATTCTGGTGCCCATCCTCGGCAGCCTTGTCGTCGGCTGCTTTCTTGCCGCGCAGCAGGTAGTTGATGTGCTCGTTGAGGCTCGTGTCCACCGTAGTTGCGGTGTAGCCGTTGACGCCCGCAGAGCCCGCCGGCGTGCGCACCACCAAGTAGAAGTTCTCACTCTTGGGCTCTTCCTTGGCAACGGAGAGGACGTAGAACGTGCCCATCGTGTCGGAAGATGTACGCGCGCGGTAGTACGCACCGCCAACCTTGGCGCCGGCCGCCTTCTCGAGCTCGACCTGGCTCTTGCCTTCGACCTCGGCATCGGTGAGTTTGACCCAGGCACCGTCCTTGTCCTCCTTGTGCGTCACGCCCACGATTTCGCTCAGCCACGGCTCGACGTAGGCATTGTTGCCGGCATCCACAAACTCGGTGAGTTTGACCGACGCCGCTCCGCCCGCGCCCACCGTGCAGTGGTATTCACGGTTGTTATGAGCAGTGTCCACGAGTGTGAGCTGCGTGCCCTCGGGCAGCGTGGCGCCGAAGGTGATGCTTTTGTTGAGCGGGCCCATGGAGCCGCCGGCTTCGAGCAGCGTGTTCCAGCCGTAAGCGACTGGCTCGCCCCGGGCGCTACCATAGGTCCAGGTAAGGTAGCCGGTCATGGTGTCGCCGCTGCTCACAAGCACGTGCTTGTCGTATTTTGTCGCATAGTCGGTAGCCTTGAAGTTCGCACCTTCGGAGTAGGTGGCGGTAAAGTCGATCTCGAGCATGCGCTTAACGATGATGGGCACCTGCACGCGGTAGCTCTGGCCGGCCTCGCTAAAAGTGACCGTGAGCAGCGTGAAGCGGCCCCGCTCGTTGTCCCAGTCGGTGCTTGCGCGGAAAACCATGGAGCTCGTGCCGTTGTTGAGCACCTTGAGCGTGGGCGTTTGCGAGGCGGTTGCGTCCTTGACGAAGGCGCCGTTATCGGCAAGCGAGAAGACCTCGGCGGTGGCGGTCACGTGCTTGGCGCTGCCGTTGAGGCGGCGGGCATCGGAAAAGCCGCCGTTAGTCACGATGTTCAGATACTTCTCGACCGTCGTCGTGTCGTTGCCGGGAATCATGAGTACAGGGAAGTCGGTTGCAACCTTCTTGCCCGAAGTAACGTTGTTGGTGTTGAAAGTGCTCTTTGCGCTGTCCGCGCTATAGGTTTTCTTGTTTTGGTACGTACCGTCATCATTGATGCCGCTGATGTTGGTGTAGGTGTAGCGGCCGGGAACGCTTTCGCCCGCTTGGCTTTGGATGGTCGTCGCGGTGTCAATGGCGGCACCGTCGCCAAACAGATAGCGATCAGTGGCGTCGGCGGCGGAGGCACGCACCGCCAGCGTGCTCACGGGGCTCGTGGTCACGTACGGGCTTGCCGCCGTGGTAGCGGTATCGTCCGCACCGTAGAGCGTGGTGTCCTTGCCGGGTACGTCGAGCCTGTCGTTGTAGTCTCCGAACGCGATGTAGGTTTTCTTGTTAACGGCGGCCGTATTGGTCGTGTAAACCATCGGCGGCAGGTCGCTCGTGGTCTTGCCCTTGCCAGGCTTTACGTCCACGCCCGCTGCGGAAAGGCTATAGCCGCCTGTGTCGACCTCGCCCAAGAGCACACCCTGCTTAGCGTCAGATTTATAGATATTGCTGTCCATGAGCACGTTTACCAGATGAAACTGGCCGCGGCCGTCGCCCGCGATGCCACCGTTGGATGTTCCGCCAAACGTGGTGTTGGAAACCTTTGTGTTGGTGACGTTGATGACATCGGACCCGCTGTTAATCGCGCCAAGTAGACCGCCGCTCCAGCTGCCATTGATCGCAGCGTTCTCAATTGCGATGTTGTTGCAGGTTATGTTCACATTGCTGAAGTAGTAGCCAATAAGCCCGCCCGAGCATTGGTCGGTACCGGCGATGTTAACGTTCTTGACGTTGCAGTCCTCGAACCAGTACGTGTTAGGGCTGCCGCTGCTCGTGACCTCGCCAATCAGTCCGCCCGCATTGCGGATTTTGAAGTTCTTTCCGGTACCATCGCCGATGACGGCGTTCTTGGTGCCGGTCCCGGCATCAATGCGCACGTTGCTCATAGAAATAACGCCGCCATCGACGCGCCCGACCACGCCGCCGGCGCCCATATACCTATCGGTATTCTCCCCGGTGGCAAGCACATTCACCCCAGAGATGACTGTCGTGCTCGACGGGATGACCGCTTTTGTGGTGCCGATGTAGGTGTTGACCGAGATATGGCTTGATTTGGCAAAGCCGATCACACCGCCCACGTAGAGATTTGTTCCCGTGGCGGTTAGGGTCGAATTTTCGCCAACAGCCTTCTCGCTCACCCCTTCGGACGCGGTTGTCCACACACCGCTCGACGAGGCGACCGTTCCCACGTAGCCGCCGACGTACTTCTCGCCCTCGACGTTAAGACCGGTGTATGAGCAGTCATTGAGATACATGGGTGCCCACGTGGAGCTGAATTTGACCATATAGGTCACATCACTGTCCGTACTTCGGCTGGCGCGGCCCGAGCTGCCAAGAAGCCCTCCCACGCTCTTTGCGCCCGACACGGTGCAGTTATTCATCTGCACGTTGCGGTAGACGCCGCACGTGTTGCCATCGTAGTTAGCCGTTGCGCCCGCCAAAAGACCGGTGCCGATAAGGTCGTTCGATGCTGTTCCCGTTGTGGCGCCGCCGTTGGCGGCGATATAGGTGAGCGCTACATTGCAGCTGCTAAAGGTAAGGTCTTTGACCTGCGCTCCACCGTTCGCGGTGACGCTCTGCCCCACATTGGTGGAGGTAAACATCACGGTGTTGAACAGGCCGCCTACGCCCGAGACCTTATAGTCGTCATCGGCGTATTCGACGGCGCCGTAGGCAGCGTCTTTGGTGCCCACCGTGATGGTGGCTCCGTTGCCGTCGATCGTGGCTACGTGCGGCGTGATGCGGTCGCGGTCGGTGGTCGCCTCGTTCGAGTCGCAGGCATTGGAAT